>NZ_JAQEUJ010000009.1:0-101638 GCF_027695515.1 Coprococcus sp. LG101-27 | reverse complement strand
ACATAGAAGTTTGTAACTTTTTATAAGTTTTCAGTAACGGTGGATCGGTATGGACATTGCAACAATGGTTGCAATCAATAATCTGAATATGATGACAATGATGCAGGCCATGCAGCAGAGACAGAATGTAATTACGATTTTAAGCAATGGAAAGGAAGAGCGGATTATGGAAGGTTCAATGTTAGATCAGTATATGGGAAAAAGTTGTACAGTAAGTCTTTTTAACGAAGTAGGTGCAATTAAAGGAACACTTATGGAAGCTGATTCCCAGTGGATCAAAGTGGATGCAGGGAAAAAGGGAATACAGCTGATCAACCGGAATATGGTCAGAAATATTACATTTGATAACAAATAAAAATATGCTATACTGTTCTTGAACTTTGAGTAAGGAGGAACAAACAGATGGGAAATGTACACAGTATAGACGTAGAAGAGGATCAGTTTGCATACCGTTATGATACGCAGCTTTTGATTGACAGAAGAGATGAAGATCTGGATGAAGATGAGATTGCAGAATATATATCCGAACATTTTGAAGGAAACTGTCTGATCGCGGTAGGAGATGAAGATCTGATCAAAATTCATTTCCATACAAACGAGCCATGGAAGATTCTGGAATATTGTAATAGTATTGGCGAGATTTACGATATCGTAGTGGAAGATATGATCCGGCAGTCAGCTGGGCTAAAAGGATAGTATGTACCTGATATCACTTTATTTTGACGAAGGGACAAACAAGAAGATCCAGTTATATATGGAACAGATTGCGCAAAGAACGGGCAATATGGCGATGATTGACGGAAAGGTTCCGCCACATATTACCTTGTCGGCATTTGATATGGCAGAAGAAGAGAAAGCAATCGCCGGCTTTACGGCAATGGAACAGGAATTTGAAAAAGGACAGATTTTCTGGTGCTCGGTAGGGATGTTTCTGCCACATACAATTTATTTGTCACCGGTTTTAAATGCATATCTTCAAAAGCTGTCAGAGTCTGTTTTCTCAAAGATCAGATATCTGGAGGAGGTACGGATCCAGATCAGATACCAGCCGTTTTCCTGGTTCCCGCATACAACACTGGGAAAAAGACTGAACCAGGCGGAAATGCGGGAGGCATTTGTTGTGATGCAGAACCAGTTTGCACCGTTTACAGGTGAAGCGGTTGAGATTGGGCTTGCGAGGACGAATCCATACAGGGATTTATGTAAGATAAAGTTAAAATAAAAAGAAGATTTTCGCGGATCTGAATCGACACGTGAAAATCTTCTTTTTCGCTATCAGAGGAACTATCCGAGCACAGTTCTACTAAAGTTTTCCCTCTGGAACCCTGGAAATGATCGTCCGGTTGATCCGTACCAGGAAGAAGGAGGATACCATAAGTGAAATGACCTCCGCAATCGGGAAGGACCACCACACTACATGAAGACCGCCAAGCTTTGCAAGGATATATGCGGCAGGAATCAGTACAAATAACTGACGCATAATGGAGACGATCATACTGAAAAATGCTTTTCCAAGAGCCTGAAATACTGTTCCTGATACAATACAGAACCATGCGATCAGATAGTGGATTCCGATGATCCGCAGGGCAGGAACTCCGATGGTGAGCATCTCGTCCGATGCATTGAACATACCTAAAAGTATCTGTGGGATTCCTTCAAAGCAGAGGAATCCGATGAAGGTGAGGCAGAAGGCAACCAGCATACTGAGCTTGATCGTCTTGAGCATACGTTTTCTCTGACCGGCACCATAATTGTAGGCAATGATCGGAGTAATCCCATTGTTGAGACCGAATACCGGCATGAAGAAGAAACTCTGTAGCTTAAAGTAAACGCCGAATACAGCAGTTGCGGTTGATGAAAACTCGATCAGGATGCGGTTCATGCAGTAAGTCATAACCGATCCGATGGACTGCATAATAATCGTTGGAATTCCAACTGCATAAATGGTGCCGATAATATGGAAATCGAGTCTGAACCCATGAAATTTCAGTTTCACATCATGATTGTACCGGTGGTTACAAAATCCGGCGACAAGTGCGGCAACGCATTGTCCGATCACGGTTGCAACAGCAGCTCCGGTCACACCCATTTTTGGAGCTCCGAGAAGTCCGAAGATCAGGATTGGATCAAGAATGATGTTAGTGATTGCCCCTGTCAGCTGGGAAGTCATACTGAAGATGGTTCTTCCGGTTGAAGTAAGAAGACGCTCAAAGAAGACCTGTGCAAGCAGCCCGAAAGAAAAAATCATGACGGTGCTTAAGTACTCAATTCCGAGTTTCATGATCTCCTGGTCAGCATTTCCAATCTGACTTGCGTAAAAAGGACGGACGATCGTAAAGCCAAGAATGAAAAATACGAGATAGCTGAAAAAATATAAAACGGCAGCGTTGCTTGCAGTTGCATTTGCTTTTTTGAAATTTTTCTCTCCAAGTGATTTGGAAAGGAGTGCATTCATGCCGACACCGGTTCCGGTTCCAACTGCAATAAGCAGTGTCTGGAGTGGAAAGGCAAGTGAAACGGCGGTCAGTGCATTTTCCGATAATTTAGCGACAAAAATACTGTCTACGATGTTGTACAAAGCCTGTACCAGCATAGAAATCATCATAGGCAGAGACATATTAAATAATAGTTTTCCGATGGGCATGGTACCCATTTTGTTTTCTGCAGGTGCAGATGTATTTTCCTGATTCATTTTCTCATTCCTTTCTGTTCTGATAAAAGAGTAAAAATATTGTAAAAACAGCCACTAAACACATATGATATAGGAAAATACGAAGATAATCAAGTGGAATAAGGGAGTATAAATTGACTTCTTTCGGACAGACGGGTATAATTCTTGTTATATGGAGAAATAGGAAAGGGATATACTAGAATGAGTAATACAAATCAGAAAATCGAAACTTTAAATAAACTGCGTACTACAGAGGCAATTTATGTACTGATGTCATCCTGTACAAGAATGCCATATGTGGTCTGCGATCCGGAGACATTTGATGATGAGATCCTTCTTTATTACACAGAAGCGGAAGCGAAAGAAGAGGCTATGAAGCTTCAGAAGGAGGGAAATCCAATGCAGCTTGTCAAGGTGGATGAAAATTCCCGCCTGTCATTTTTTACCGGGTTGTTTCCAATGGGAGTCAACTGTATTCTGGTGGACAAAGGTTTGGACGGACAGATTACTGTGCAGCTTGACGAATTGATCACGAGACCGAAGGATGAAGAACTGCCAGAAGGAAAAATACGTGTAGAGAATCCGGAACTGGTGCTGACTGCAGCGTATTTTATGCAACAGATGAGAAAGCCGGATAAACCGGAGATGACGGATGAGTTAAAAGAACTGAACGAAGAAATGCTTGCCCATTATCAGGAGGGGCGTTATATTGTGACTGTTCAGGAGGACAAAGGAATTCCGATTCTGAAACAGAAAGATGGAAAAGTGTATCAGCCAATCTTTACGGATGTGCAGGAAGTTAAGAAATTCCAGAACCTGAACAAGGGTGTGACATTGAAAACCGCTGTTGTAGAAGGAAGTAAGATTCCGGAAATTCTTTCGCCGGAAGCATTTGGCGTTGCAGTCAATCCGTTTGGGGTGAACCTGCAGTTGCAGATAAAGAGAAAACCGGCGAAAACGAAAGAAAACGAAAACAAAACACAAGAATAATCGAAAATAAAAAAGAAAAAATGAAAATTGCAAGAGGAATCCTGATCTGCGGAACAGGTATCGGGGTAAGCATTGCTGCCAACAAAGTTCCGGGAGCTTATGCAGCACTGGTTAACAATGTATATCAGGCTCAGAGAGCACAGCTCAGTAACAATGCTAACATTATCACACTTGGTGCACAGGTTACAGGAATTGAGCTCGCAAAATGCCTCGTAAAAGAGTACTTAAGCGTAACTTTCGATCCGGAATCCCGTTCTATGCCAAAGGTGGCAAGAATTACAGAATACGAAAAAGAAGGTAAATAATCTGAGTTATTCAGAAAGCGTAAAGGGCAGTCCATCAAGGGCTGCTTTTTGCTATAGAAAAACACGATAAGGATATACAATTATAGTATAAATGTATTTGAGATAGAAGGGAAAATGTGATAACATTAGATAGCAAAATTCAAAAAGGGGAAAAGGAAAAAGAGATGAAAAACAAGAAGCTATGGATATTTGGGGGAATCATCCTTTTGATTGTGATCCTGAATCATATTTTTGACTGGTCTTCTTACATAAGTACTGCAGAAAATCTTGAATTTATGAAGCGGATAGTGCAGAATAATCTTCCTCTGGCAATTCTATTGTATATGGTATTGACAGTTGTTGGGTGTGTGGTGCTTGCGCTTCCGGGAGTGACGTTTGCGATACTGGCAGGACTTCTCTTTGGACCAGTAATCGGTACGATTTGTTGTTCTCTGGCAACAACGATCGGGGCGGTTCTTGCATTTATTGCAGGACGTTTTTTCTTGAAAGACAGTATTGGACCAGTGGTTGCAAAAAACCGTATCTTGAAAAAATGGTTGTTTGACGATACTGGCTGTAATGAATTATTTGTTCTTATGATTACACGTCTGGTTCCGGTATTTCCATTTAATCTGCAGAATTTTGCGTATGGTATTACAGATATCCGTTTTAGTACGTATGCAATTGGTTCGTTGATATTTATGCTACCTGGTACAGCGATGTATACGGTTGGTACAGCAGGCCTTGCGGATAAGGAGAATAGGTTGCTTTATATTGGAATAGCAGTAGTGCTGGCAGTTGTAGTCACGATAATCGGGATGATCCTGAAAAAGCGTTACCTGAAAGATGACCTGGAAGAAAATAAGGAATAAGGAGTAAAAAGTATGGAAAAAAAGAAAAATATTTGGGTGGGGAAAATAGTAGTGATCGTTTTGATTATTGTATCAATCGGAAGTTATTATGTATTTCCGTCCGTAAAACATGTGATGAATCAGGTATTTAAGATGTTTGCTAGTGGAGACTTTGCAGTGGTCAGAGACTTTGTAGCATCTTATGGGGCATATGCGGCATTGATTTCATTTTTGCTTATGATTTTTCAGTCGATTGCAGCGCCACTTCCGGCATTTCTGATTACATTTGCAAATGCGAATCTTTTTGGATGGTGGCAGGGAGCTATTCTGTCATGGAGCAGTGCGATGGCAGGAGCAGCGGTATGCTTTTTCATTGCAAGAATACTTGGACGTGATGTGGCAGAAAAGCTTACGAGTAAAGCTGGAATGCGGCAGATAGATACATTTTTTAAAAAATATGGAAAGAATACAGTTCTGATCTGTCGTTTGCTTCCGTTTGTTTCGTTTGATATTGTAAGTTATGCAGCAGGACTTACTTCGATGTCGTTTATATCTTTTTTTGTGGCAACTGGTGTGGGACAGCTTCCGGCAACGATTGTATATTCTTATGTTGGAGGAATGCTGACAGGAGGAGCGAAGCTTCTGGTGACAGGACTGCTGATCCTGTTTGCTCTGTCGGCACTGATTTTTATGGGGAGAAAGATCTACATGGACAGACAGAATAAAAAAGCAAAATAAATGGTATAAAAAAGTCATTATCTATGGATGGGATAATGACTTTTTCTGTACAATCTTTAGAAAAAATTTACATAATCTTTCTTGAATCCGTTTTCTCTTGGGACTATAATAAACGTTACTAAGAAAATCGGGAGGATATTATGCTGTTTCAGAATATAGGACTGACCAGGGCAATGTATCAGTTTTTCCAGACTTTAATCTACGTTGCGCCTGCTACATTACTTGCAGTTTCGTTGCATGAATTTGCACATGGATATGTGTCATATAAACTCGGGGATATGACACCAAAATATGACGGAAGACTGACCTTGAATCCATTTAAGCATCTGGATGTGTGGGGAACGTTATGTCTGCTTGTCTTTCATGTGGGATGGGCAAAGCCGGTAAGGATCAATACCAGGAATTATAAGAATAAAAAAAGAGATACGATTCTTGTGGCAGCAGCGGGAGTAGTCATGAATTTCCTGCTTGCGTTTGTCTGTATGATTCTGCACGGGCTTTTGTATAAGTACGGATCGAGTGGGTTGATTCTGAATTATCTTTATGTGCTTACTTATTATGGAGCAGTGCTGAATATTGGACTTGGTGTGTTCAATCTGATTCCGATTCCGCCCCTTGACGGATCGAATATTCTTGCTGAGATCTTTCCGAGGGTAGCAGAGTTTTACTGGAAGATCCGACCGTATAGTATGTGGATTCTGCTTCTGTTACTTGGAACAGGAATTCTGGATGTGCCGATCAGTCTGCTGAATTCTGCAGTAATCAATGGAATGTGGAGTTTTGTGAAAGCAATTCTGAGAGTTGGATTTGTGACGACCGGTGGAGGAACTGTGATTTAGGAAAAGATGAAAAACGGGAATTGTAGTAAATGAGAATGAAAAATGCGTATAGAATAATGCAGGTAGTCGAGAGGATTACCTGCATTTTTCGTATACATTGTAAAACTGAAAAGAAATTAGGAAATATTACGAAAGACATTCAATAAAAATGTCTTTCGTATAATATGTAAGGCATTTAGAATGGAACATCCATTTCATTTTCGGATGTATCGCTTTTGGATTCATCAGATTCATCAGGGGTAGAAGACTTTGGAAGTCCTCCGGATACGGCAGTCTTTGCACTGATTCCGTTGATCTCAACGCGGTCGTCAACGACAATGACCAGGCATTTCTGACCATCGATAATACGTGTTTCTACAAGATCTGCGCATTCCGGGTTTATCTGAATGGTGATGTCCGGAGTTTTAATCTCGAATTTTTTGAGGCTTGCAATATTGGAGGCAAGGAGTGTACCGTGCTCGCCGGCAGCGGAATCGTACTGCGTATCGAATGTTTCCAACTTTTCTTCTTCGACACCGCTTTTTGCAAGGAGGTATTTAACTTCTGCTTTGTCAAGGGCGAGTGGTTCCGGATTTTCAGAATTCTGTTCAATCATTTCATTCAAGTTTTCGTGGATATTTTTGACCGTATCGTAGTCGCAGTCATCTCCGAGCGTTTCTTCGATCAGTGTACGGAAAGTTTCTTTCTGATCTCCGGCGGTGAGTGGCGGAACACATCCAAGAAGCAGATCGGTCAGACCGTTTCCGAGATTCTCTGCATTTTTTGAATAATAAAGTAGATTGTGAATATCGGTGCTGCGGTCATTAAAAGCAGGGAAGAGGAAACCGGCATCCGGCATCTCTACGATCCAGTCACGGATACGCTCATGGAAGCTGTTCTCTTCTGCATGATAACTGAGTCCTGGCTTGGAAAGCTTGACCGGACAGAAGGTACACATGATGTAATCATAGACTTCATCGGATGCATCGAACATTTCACTTCCGTCCGTTGATTTTCCCGGAATATCGTAGGCTGCATGGACCAGCAGGATCAGATAGTTCTCGGCATAATCATAGGAATCGATGACGCGATTATAGAATTCTTCCAGAAGAGCGTCGTCAGTAAGCCGGCTGTTTCTTAATTTGAGAAGAAATTCCTGTGTACCACCTTCCGATTCGGTCTCCAGAGGAAATTCCATATTCAGAAGATTTTTTCCGATCGTACCGGACAAGGACTTTCTGAAAATATCAAAATACTTGAACATTTCCTCTTCCGGAAGAGAAAGGAAAGCATCTTTCATCTCCGTTTTTTTCTCTTTTTCACCATCTACATAGCATCCGCAGATGCGGGTGATCGCACAGTTGGATGGGGTGAACTGTTTTTTGATTTCAGTAACTTCTTTTTTATTCATAGTAAGTAAATCCCCTTTTGGTAATTGTGATTTTGTAAAAGACTGATGCTTATGAATTATAACATATTTTGAGGAAGAGTGTGATTAGGAGAGAAAATTATTTGATTATTTTCAGAATAATGTATATACTAAGTATATACATTATATGGAGGTGAATTTTATGCAAACACAGGTAAAAGCATGGGGAAATAGTCAGGGAATCAGACTTCCAAAAGATATTTTACAAGAGGCCAATGTAGAAATAAATGATATGCTGGAAGTAAAAGTATCGGATGGTATGATTATGCTTGTTAAGACCTTCAGGCATCAAAAATTAGAAGAAAGAGCTGAAAAGTTTGGTGGTAAGTTAAATCTTGATGGAGAATACGAATGGGATAAGCCGGAAGGAAGAGAGGTGTGGTAGAAAATGGAGATACAGCAGGGGGATGTTTTAAAAGTGGAAAAAATTAAGGATCCTGTATTTGTTGCAAGTAAAAATTTTTTTAATCAGTCGGGAGAAATAATTGGCTGTCCAATATTAGGAGAGAGTACAGAAAGCCCACTTCACATTTATGTTGAAATGGATGAAAATAAAGGTTATATCCAATGTGAACAAATGAAAATGTTAGACTTGAGAGTCAGGGGGTATAAAATAATAGATCGTGTAAAAATGGCAGATGTAATTAATGTAACAGACGCAATACAGAGTATATTCGACTATATATAAATGCAGGGAACCAATCCGGAACCCTGCATTCATAATATCTGCTATTAAGCCATCATTCCTGTGAGAATATCATTCACAAGCTTTCCGTCAGCTTTTCCTTTTACTTTCGGCATCAGTTCTTTCATGATACGTCCTTTATCCTTTGGTGTCGGAGCATCAATTCCAAGACCGGAAAGGACACCTGCGATCACTTCTTTGATCTCAGCTTCGTCCATCATCTTCGGAGCATACTGTTCAAGAACAGCGATACGTTTCTCGCATTCTTCAATAATGTCTGTACGATCAGCAGGAGTCATCTCCAGAGTTTCTTTTGTCTGTTTGATCTCTTTTAAGATAACCTGAACTTCTTCTTCTTCGGTAAGATCGGCACGTTTGTCGATGGCTTTGTTCTTAAGGGCTGCAAGAAGAGCAGATAATGTCTCTTTTGTGTCCTTATCCTTTGCTTTCATGGCTGCGACCATAGCGCTTCTTACTTCATCAATTTTACTCATTGTATATTCCTCCAAACTTGAGGCAAAATGCCTGTCTGCACTTTATTGTAGCAGATGGGAAAAGAATTTTCAATCTCTGGAAGAGGAAAACTTGGGTGGCTATTTTTCAAAAAGTGCGGTATACTGATAGGAATGAATCAGGGATAGATGAGAGGTTAAGCGATAGGATGAGTGGCTGTACATTATGTCCGCGGATGTGTGGGGCGGACAGGGAGAATGGAAAGACAGGTTTTTGCGGAGAGACAGGGGAGATCCGGGCGGCGAGAGCGGCGCTTCATATGTGGGAGGAGCCCTGTATTTCTGGAAAGGAAGGATCAGGGACGGTCTTTTTTACGGGATGTACCTTAAGATGTGTGTTCTGTCAGAACCATGAGATTGCGGGAAGCAAGGTTGGCAAAGTGATCTCAGAAGAGCGGCTGGCGGAGATCTTTCTGGAACTGCAGGGGAAAGGTGCGAATAATATCAATCTTGTGACGCCGACGCATTTTGTGCCACAGATCATCCGGGCGCTTCAGAGTGCGAAGGAGCAGGGGATGTATTTGCCGGTTGTTTATAATACAGGCGGTTACGAGAGAGTGGAAACTTTGAAAATGCTGGATGGTCTGGTGGATATTTACCTGCCGGATTTCAAATATTTAAATACAGATCATGCGAAAAAATATTCGATGGCGGAGGATTATCCGGAGATTGCGAAGGCGGCTCTTGCCGAGATGGTAAGACAGACAGGAGAGCCGGTATTTGATGAGCGCGGAATGATGAAGCGTGGCGTGATCGTGCGTCATCTGCTTTTGCCGGGATGTCTTGCGGATGGAAAAAGAGTGGTGAAATATTTGCATGAAACTTATGGAAACCGGATTTATATGAGCCTGATGAGCCAGTATACGCCACTGGAGAGTCTGGATGCGGTAAAATATCCGGAGCTGAACCGGAAAGTGCCAGAGTATGCGTATGAGAAACTGGTGGACTATGCGATCTCGCTTGGTGTGATGCAGGCGTTTATACAGGAAGGGGATACGGCAAAGGAGAGCTTTATTCCACCGTTTACACTGGAAGGAGTATAGGAAAGGAGATTGATATGAAAAGACAGGTGACAATGGAAGAAATTTCAGATGGAAAATTATATACCAGCAATGATCTGGTAAAAGCAGACTGTGGCGATTGTGAGGGATGCCACGCCTGTTGTACGGGGATGGGAAGCTCGATTGTGCTGGATCCGCTGGATATTGTCCGGATTTGCAGGGGAACAGGAGCGGCTTTTGAGACTTTGCTTGCAGGAAAGATTGAACTGAATGTGGTAGACGGAATCATTTTGCCGAATCTGAAGATGGCAGGAGCGGAAGATGGCTGTGGTTTTCTGACTGAGGAAGGAAGATGTGGGATTCATCCATTTCGTCCGGGAATCTGCAGGCTTTTCCCGCTTGGAAGATATTATGAGGAAAATGGTTTCCGCTATTTTCTTCAGGTACATGAATGTCAGAAAGAGAACCGGGCGAAAGTAAAGGTCAAAAAATGGCTTGATACACCGGATCTGAAAAAGTATGAAACGTATATTGCCAGATGGCATGGATTACTGATTCAGTTACAGGAATTCATTGCAGCACACCCGGAGAGCGCAAAAGCGGTCAGCATGGATGTACTGCAGAGATTTTACCTTACTCCGTATCAGACGGAAGAATTTTACAGTGAATTTTTCCAGAGAATGGACGAAGCAAAAAAGGCATATTGTTAAATACAATTGAAATAATCGGCAGCCAGGGAGTATTGATCTGTCAGAAATTCTGGAAAGGTGCCACGGAAACCGGAACCTTGCGGCAAAAGAGCTGGGGATCAGTACGACGACGCTCTGGCGGAGGATGAAGGAAAGGCTGTCCTGTTTTTTGACGAAAATCTGTAAGTAAACTTATCTGTCAAGAATATTTTCTTATATGGACAAACCTGTACACGGATATGGAAGATGTGTGCACAGGAATCCGTGTCTGGGATTTAAAAATATCACAACTGCAAGGCAAGATATAAAAGCACCGCATCCTTGAAAACACGCGGATTCAGCCCGCATTTCTGATAAATATGATTCAGCTTGTACTGCACTGTGTTTTTGTGAAGAAACAGCTTCTGGCTGGTTCCGAGAAGAGACATATTTGCTTCAAAGTAAGTCTGAAGCAGATTTTTTTCTTCATCAGAAAGTGCAGAGATCGTTTTTTGCAGATAAGCATTTTTTTCCTGCTCCGAGATGGAAGAGAGCAGAATTTCCAGTGTCATATCATCGAAAAAAGCAATCCCGTTTTCCGAACTCCGGCAGTATTTCAGCGCAGTGAGTGCAGACTGGTAAGAAAGAGAAAGCTGGAAAAGCTGACATTTCTTTCCGACTGCAATGGAGAGCAAAGCTCCACAGTCTGCGGTAAAATCAGCCAGTATCTGATAGAGAGCGGCTTTGCCGGAGTTTTCCAGCACGGCAAGATATTCATTTGGATAATAAAAGGTATAAAGAGTAATACCAAGCGTGCCGAAAAGTCCGATGATCTTCTGTTCAAGGGAAGAAGAGTTGTTGTGTCCATCCGGTGATGACTGGATGATCAGAAGCCGTTTCTTTGTCCCTGGATTTACCTGAAGATCTGAAAGGCAGGTGTCCAGATAATCCGGATCAGCAATCTCATTCCGGATCAGGGCATCGATAACAAAGTGTTTTTTATCTTCCAGAGAGCGGCTCAGTCGGTTCAGCTCTTTTTCACGGATCAGCAGATGGGTAATCCGGTCGGCAAGATGGACGTACTGGCGGACCTGGTCCGGTTCTCCGGTAATTCCGATCACTGCAAGAAAACTGCCGTGATAATAGAGTGGCATATTGATCCCTTTTTGTGTTCCGGGAAAATCATCATCTGAAAAAACTTCGATTGTCTGTTCTGTCTGGGCGGCTTTGTGACCGATGGCATGAAACGTACCAATCCGGTCGGCGTTGGTACTTGCAAAAATCATTCCCTGCTTATCGATAAAATTGATATCCTGTCCGCAGGTGTCTTTGATCGTGTTTACTACCTGAAAGGCAAGTGATTTGTCTAACTTCATTTTAAACATCCTCCGATTCTGGAAAAGAAGTTGCGGGAATGATGCAGATGCTTATCCAGTATTTAACAGGATAAAGAGAACGGTATCATTACCACTTATTTAAGAATTGTAGCATTATTTGGAGAGAGGAACAAGGTGGAAAGGTACAAGGGGAAGATTGCATAAAAGAAGAACTGGAAAATGTATATGATTCACAAAAATGCAATATATGAATGAAAGATTTCAAAATATGAAATAAAACAATTGCTGAAAAAGTATAGATTGACAGAAAAATATCATGTTGAAATGAAGATCTGTCAGGTCGTAGATCGTTGTGTTGTTGATGGTCAGTGTAGGAAAAGAAGAAAATCATAAAGAAAAGAGAGTATTTCTGTAAAAACTATACAAAAACACTCTCTGAAATTTGTAAATAATATTAAAACTATAACAGACGGAATACCTGTTCTACAGCTGCTGCCATATTTGATTTTGCATTTTTGGGATCCATTGCTTCGGCTAGTGTTGTGATTCCACGGACGATCGGGAAGAATGCATCGATTCCGGCCGCATTGCAGGCTGTTGCTTCCGGGGTGACGCTTCCGGCAAAAGCAACGACTTTGGAGCCGTATTTTTTTGCAAGTCTTGCCACACCGACAGGAGCTTTTCCCATAGCGGTCTGGTGATCGAGGCGTCCCTCGCCGGTAACAGTGATATCTGTGTCTTCTAATTCTTTTTCCAGTTCGACAGCGTTAAGAATCAGATCGATTCCAGGAGTCAGCGTAGCATTTAAATAACTGAGAAATGCAAAGCCAAGACCACCTGCAGCACCGGCACCTTCTGCAGATGCATAATCATTATGAAGAAATTTGGAGGTAACAGAAGCATAATGATTCATTGCCTGATCCAGTTCTTCTGCTATTTCCGGTGTGACACCTTTTTGTGGACCATAAATATAGGTAGCTCCGTTCTTTCCGCAAAGTGGATTAGTTACATCACAGGCAATATGAAAACTGCATTCTTTGAGAATTGGGTTAGCTTTTTCTATTATAATAGAAGATACCCGTTCAAGCGCCTGTCCGCCTTCGCCGACATCCTGTCCATTTTCATCAGAAAATTGATAGCCAAGTGCCTTAAGCATTCCAATTCCACCATCATTTGTTGCGCTTCCTCCAATTCCAATAATGAAATTGCGGATACCGCGTTCCATGGCATCTGCGATCATTTCACCGACACCGTAAGTGGTTACAGTAAGTGGATTTTTTTCAGATTCTCTTACCAGGATAATTCCGGCAGCGGCAGCCATTTCGAGGATGGCAGTATTTTTTTCTGCCAGATATCCGTAATGTGCATTTACCGGAGTACCAAGAGGACCAGTCACTGTAAGATCAATACGCTCACCACCAAGTCCTGCAATCAGGGCATCTGTGGTGCCTTCACCACCATCTGCAAGTGGTTTTACGACAACATTCGCATCCGGGTGTGCTTTTAAGATTCCTTCCTTTGCAGCCATTCCGGCTTCAATCGAAGTGAGACTTCCTTTAAATGAATCAATTGCAACTACAACTTTCATAATTTCTAATCTCCTTATCATTGAATTTATTTTATGATAAATCCAGTGTATCATGGATTGAAGGAAAAAAGAATGTTATAAGAAATAATAAAAAGAATAAATAAACATAAAAATATGTCCCTTATAACATTTGCAAAAAGTGGGATTTTTCCTATAATATGAGGTGTTCGAGGATTGCGGGAATTGCATAGCAATGGAGCAATCCGGTTACATCAGTATAGTAAAAACAGGCAGTAAGGAACAGAAAAACAAAATGCAGGGAGTGGAAATCATGAATAAAAAGGAGATAAAACTGAGTAATGGAATGGAAATGCCAAGACTTGGAATGGGAACCTGGTTTCTTGGAGAAAATAGGAGCAAAGACGCGGAAGAGACAGCGGCACTCAGAGCAGGAATTGATGCGGGAATACGATTGATCGATACAGCGGAAATGTATGGAGATGGAAGATCAGAGCAGTTGATCGGACGAGCAATCCAAGGGTATGACCGCAGCAGGTTATTTCTTGTATCGAAGGTATATCCGCATAATGCCGGAAGAAGAAAAATTTTCAAAAGTCTGCAGCAGACACTGAAAAATCTACAGACAGATTATCTGGATTTGTATCTTTTACACTGGAGAGGAGGGATTCCACTTGAGGAAACGGTAGAATGCATGGAACAGCTTGTGAAAGAAGGAAAGATCCGTAGCTGGGGAGTATCGAATTTTGATACAGACGATATGGAAGAATTGTTTTCAGTGCCGAATGGAAATCATTGCGTGGTGAATCAGGTGCTGTATCATCTGGGCTCCAGAGGAGTAGAATTCGATCTTCTTCCGTGGCTGAAAGAACACAATGTGCCACTTATGGCATACTGTCCGCTGGCGCAGGCAGGTGATCTGCAGAAAGATCTTCTGCAAAGCAGTGCAGTGAAGGAAGTAGCGCGGATTCATGGAATTACACCAATGCAGGTGCTTCTGGCATTCGTTTTGTATAAGGAAAATGTGATTGCCATTCCAAGAAGTGGAAAGGCAGAACATGTACTGCAGAACTTGGAGGCGGGAAAGGTTCATTTGACAGTGGAGGAATATGCCAGATTAGATGCTGCTTTTCCGGCACCTCGGAAAAAAACATATCTTGATATTGTGTAAATCCCAATGGAATGTGGACGGTGAGATACAAATTAAAAACATAGAGAAAGACCACACTTATAGATAAACAAAATAAAACTTATTGAAAATTTAAAAAATTGTTTTGCATTCTTGTTCTTTTTATGATATTGTCTTTAGAGGTACAATAATTCAGGGAGGAACAAGAAATGAATAATTACATGTATCTGGTCCCGATTGCAGCTGTTATTGCTTTATTATTTGCAGCATATCTTGCTGGTAAAGTAGGAAAACAGGATGCAGGTACGGACCGCATGAAAGAGATTGCAGGCGCAATCGCGGAGGGCGCAAGAGCTTTCCTCATGGCTGAATACAAGATTCTGGTCATTTTTGTAGTAGTGCTTTTTGTACTGATCGGATTTGGTATCAGCTGGGTAACAGCAGTATGCTTTGTAATTGGAGCACTTTTCTCAACAGTTGCAGGATACTGTGGTATGACAGTCGCTACAAAAGCGAACGTAAGAACTGCTAACGCAGCAAAAGAAAGCGGAATGAATAAAGCATTATCAATTGCTTTTTCTGGCGGGGCCGTTATGGGAATGTGCGTAGCAGGTCTTGGAGCACTTGGCGTAAGCCTTGTGTACATTGTTACAAAGAACGTAGATGTGCTTTCAGGATTCAGCCTTGGTGCATCTTCAATCGCACTGTTCGCCCGTGTTGGTGGTGGTATCTACACCAAAGCAGCAGACGTTGGTGCAGACCTTGTTGGTAAAGTAGAAGCAGGTATCCCGGAAGATGATCCGCGTAACCCGGCTGTTATCGCTGACAATGTAGGTGATAACGTAGGTGACGTTGCAGGTATGGGAGCTGACCTTTTTGAATCTTATGTTGGTTCACTTGTATCAGCACTGACTCTTGGAGCAGCAGCAGGAGCTGTATCCGGAGTTCTTTATCCGCTTGCGATCGCAGGATGTGGTCTGATTGCTTCTATCATCGGAACCTTCTTTGTAAAAGGTGATGAGAATTCGAATCCACAGAAAGCTCTCACAAAGGGAAGCTATGCAGCTTCTATCGTAGTTATTGTTGTAGCACTTGTACTGAGTAATGTACTCTTCGGAAAGATGAGTGCGGCAATTGCCGTTATCGCAGGTCTGGTTGTTGGTGTGATCATCGGTAACATCACAGAGTACTACACATCAGCAGACTACAAACCGGTTCAGGGAATCGGAGAACAGTCAGAGACTGGTGCAGCTACTACAATCATCAGTGGTCTTGCAGTAGGAATGAAATCTACAGCAATCCCGCTTCTCCTGATCTGTGTAGGTATTTTTGTATCTTACTCAGTTGCAGGACTTTACGGAATCGCACTTGCAGCAGTAGGTATGCTTTCTACAACAGGTATCACAGTTGCCGTTGATGCATACGGACCGATCGCAGACAATGCAGGTGGTATCGCAGAAATGTCAGGATTGGATGAATCTGTTCGTGAAATCACAGATAAGCTTGACTCAGTAGGAAATACAACTGCAGCTATGGGTAAGGGATTCGCGATCGGATCAGCAGCCCTTACCGCACTTGCACTTTTCGTATCTTATGCACAGGCAGTTGGTCTTGAAGCAATCAACCTTCTTGACTACAGAGTAATCATCGGTATCTTTATCGGTGGTATGCTTACATTCCTCTTCTCAGCATTTACTATGGAGTCTGTATCAAAGGCTGCATACAAGATGATCGAAGAAGTAAGACGCCAGTTCCGTGAAAAACCGGGCATTATGAAAGGTGAAGAAAAACCGGATTATACATCATGCGTTGCAATCTCTACCACAGCAGCTCTTCACGAAATGCTGCTTCCGGGTGTGATGGCAGTCGTAGTACCGCTGATCGTTGGTATCGTTCTTGGTGTGGAATCCCTCGGTGGATTACTTTCCGGAGCACTTGTTACAGGTGTACTTATGGCAATCTTCATGTCCAACGCTGGTGGAGCATGGGATAATGCTAAGAAATACATCGAAACAGGACATCATGGCGGAAAAGGAAGCGAAGCTCACAAAGCAGCAGTTGTTGGTGATACAGTAGGTGATCCGTTCAAGGATACATCAGGACCGTCTATCAACATCCTGATCAAACTTATGACAATTGTTTCACTTGTATTTGCACCGTTATTCTTATCAATCGGTGGATTACTGTAAGAATTGAATAAAGTAAAAGAAATCCTTCATTTGCGGGAAACCGCAGATGAGGGATTTTTTTGTAAAAGGCACGAATTATTTGATTTATAAATAAGACAAGCAAATTATAGTTAAATACGATAAGACAATCTATAGAAATAGGACTGGTTTGATGTTAGAATGAAAAAGTGATGTAAGATGACAAAGGAGAGAGAAAAATGATAGAAGAAAGTATGATTCGGGAAAAATTTATAAAAGGATATGATTGCTCTCAGGTCGTTCTGTCTTATTTCGCAGAGAGACTTGGGATTACGGAAGAGATGGCGAATAAAGTCTCGGCTTGTTTTGGAGGTGGAATGATGCATGGGGATATATGCGGTGCATTTACCGGAGCAATCATGGCTGTTGGATTAAAATATGGACACTGGGATGTGAATACTCTGCTTCGGCAAAAAGAAGAAATGATGAACAAATATGCAGAATTTAGAGCATTGTTTCTGGAAAAGTTTGCAACAAACAGTTGCAAAGAGTTATTAGGCTATGATGTATCGCTTCCGGAACAGCTTGAAGAAGCACTTTCGAGTGGCAGAATGCTGGATTTTTGTCCTAAAGTAGTGGAAAGTGTGATTGAAATGTTGGAGGAAATATTATAGATGAAAGATGCACTTATTTTATTTACGAGGGTGCCGATACCAGGACAGACAAAGACCAGGCTGATGCCTTTTCTAACTGGGGAAGAGTGCGCGCGTCTACATGCCTGCTTTGTAAAGGATATATATGAAAAAGCAAAGCAGGTGGATGCGGATATTTTCGTGTTTTTTACACCAAAGGATGAAAAGAAGCTGCTACAGCAAGTTCTTGATAATGAGACAGTATGTCTTCCACAATTTGGTGATGATCTTGGTGAAAGGATGAAGAATGCGATTGGAATCGTACTGAGAATGGGGTATGAGAAAGTAATTCTGATCGGGACAGATATTCCGCAGATTCATCCGGAAACACTGAAAAATGCATTTGATAATCTTGGGGGAAAAGATATTGTGATTCATCCTACATTTGATGGAGGGTACTATCTGATCGGAATGAAAAAAGAATATGATTCTATATGGAAAATTGAACGATACGGAACGAATACAGTTATTTATGATACCTTACAGCACATGAGAAATGAGAAGCTCTCTACGGCGGTAGGTCAGATGTATTATGATGTGGATGATAAGGGAGATTTGTACCACCTGTATGAGGATATTGAAAAGGGAGCAATTTGTAACTGTCCAATTACGATTGATTATCTGGAACTGGGACTGAAAGGAAAGCTGGATAAAAATTATGAATAAGTGGGATTTGGATGCATGTATCCATTGTGGAAAATGTACCAGAAGTTGTCTGTTTCTGGAAAAATACGGAATTGATCTGCCGGTATTAAAAGAAAAACCGGAGCTGGCATATCATTGTTTCTTGTGTGGAACCTGCGGGTGTGTCTGTCCAAAAGGAATTGATGGAAAAGAGATTGCACTTGACAGTCGGAGAAAATTGGTTGAAGACGGAGGTGGGAAGCTTCTTGATAATTCATATGACGGACTGCTCTTAGAAAAGAATCCGTATAAATTTGCAAATTACCGCCATTCAAAAAAGAAAGCAGTTTTTTTTACGGGATGTAATTTTCCGTCTTTTTTTCCGAAAACGACAGATAAGTTGGTGGAAGAATTCGCAAAATATGATGTGGGAGTTGTATATGACTGTTGTGGGAAACCGATTGAAGAACTGGGACTTGTTTCAGAGGCAGCGGGGATCATTGAGCGAATCAACTGGAAATTAAAAGAGTCAGGAGTAGAACAGGTGATCATGGCATGTCCGAACTGCTATTATTTTTTAAAAGGACGACTGGATGCGGAGATTATCAGTGTTTACGAAAAAATGGCAGAGCTTAAAATTGGAAATATTTATCAAAAAGAAAGGATTCCAATGTATTATCCATGTCCGGACCGGAAAGACAGAAAGTTTGAATATGATATGAAGCCATTCCTTGTCGGAAAGGTAGAAGATGCATTCAGAGATGTACAGTGTTGCGGGCTTGGTGGATGCGCAGCTGGAAAAGAAGCGGATGTGGCACAGGCACTGACAGACCGTGTAAAAGCATCGAGGGAGCCGGAACTTTATACATATTGCGCTTCGTGCATCTGTAGTTTCAGAAGGAGAGGATATGAAGATGCAAAGCATTTGCTACCGCTTATTATGGGAATCGATGAAAAGGTACCTCTTGGGAAAACACCTATTTTGAATCGGGCAAAATGTAAATTTAAATAGGGGAGTCGTGGGAAAAGAATGACGATTAAAGAATTAGAGGAATTTCGGATGATTTGTCAAAGAGGAAGTCTTGCGAGGGCTTCAAAAGAGCTTTTTATGTCACCACAGGGACTCAGCCGTGTACTGAAAAATCTGGAAAATGAACTGGAATGTACGTTGCTTGACAGGGTTGCCTCCGGGATAGAACTGACAGAGAGTGGACAGAGGCTGTATGATTATGCGAATACGGTTCTTAGCGAATATGACAAATTGAAAAAAGAAATTGATATGATACGTGCGAGTGAGGAAGGGACAGTAGAACTTCTGGTTGCCTATGATATCCTACGTTACCTGACGCCAGACTGTATTCTGGAATTTCAGAAGAAATATCCGAATGTGACATTTTCTTATATGGAATATCCGGATCGGATCGTAGAGAAAATGCTGCTTGACAAAGAAGGGAATGTGGCATTGTCGATCGGACCATTTGCAGGAGATTGTTTTGATATGAAAAGTTTAAAAAAATGCAGTCTGGGGCTTCTGGTCTATGAAGGACATTCTCTGGCGAAAAAAAGAGAAGCAACTATTCTGGATCTGGAAGGCGAGCCTCTTTATCTTGAAAACAGCAGTTTTAAACTCAATGAGTTTATTCAGAGCAGATGCTGGAACCGGGGATTTGAACCGGATATTGTATTTGAGACAAATGGATTTGATCTCTGCTATAAAATGTGCCGGCTGAAGAGAGGGATTTCTGTGACGATTGACTTTGTCCATGAAGATATGAATACAGAGGGGCTGGTCATGATTCCTTTCGCAGAAGATGATATGATCTGGGAAATCGGTCTTCTTACGCTGAAGGACAGAGCAATGGAATCATCGGTAGAAAAATTCTATAAGTATATAGAAAAATACAATAGCTAAACGAAGTGTTGAGGGGCAACAACAAAGCAGGAATGAAAAACAGCGTGCTTTTTGTTAATAATTTGTTATAATGAAGGACGGAGAAAATGAAGGAGGAAAATTTTAATGAAAAAGAGAATTGCAGCGCTGCTTTTAAGTACTGTGATGGCGTTTTCCTTAACAGCATGTGGAAACAGCGCAAAGACAGAAAAAGCAGACAACAAAGAAACCAAGCAGACAACCGAAGCCGTAGAGGATATGAGCTTCGATGAAATGGTGGATGCAGCCAAGGGTACAACCGTTACATTTTACGGATGGGGCGGAGATGATAGCTTAAATGACTGGCTTGATAACTACTATGCACCGCGTCTGAAAGAAAAATATGACATCACACTGGAACGTGTACCGATGGATATTGATGCGATTTTAAGTCAGCTTTCCGGTGAAATTTCAACAGATAAAAAAGATGGCGATATCGATATGATCTGGATTAATGGAGAAAACTTCAAGACCTGTAAAGAAAACAACATGCTTTACGGACCGTTTGCAGAAGAACTTCCGAACTTCCAGTCTTATATTGATACAGATGATGAAGAGACAAATGCAGACTTCTGCTTTCCGATTGAGGGATATGAAGCTCCATACGGAAAAGCACAGCTTGTTATGATCGCAGATACAGCAGTAACACCGGATCTTCCGACAAACACAGATGAGTTCATGGAGTTCTGCAAAGCGAACAAAGGAAAAGTAGCTTATCCTGCATTACCTGACTTTACAGGAAGTGCATTTGTTCGTAATGTGATTTACGATATCTGCGGATATGAACAGTTCATGGATATGGAAGCTGATAAAGAGACTGTAAAAGCAGCAATTGAGCCAGCTCTTGAATATCTGCGTGAACTGAATCCATACCTGTGGAATGAAGGAAAGACTTTCCCGAAGGATTCTACGGCACTGACCAATATGTACTCTGACGGAGAAGTTGTAATGGATATCTCTTACAGTGCATATTCAACAGCTACCAATATTGAAAATGGTACTTACACAGAAACATCTCAATCCTTCCAGTTCGATAAAGGAACAATTGGAAATACAAATTACATTGCAATTGCAGCAAATTCAGGAAACGTAGCAGGAGCCCAGGTAGCAATCAACGAGATGATGGATCCGGAAGTACAGGCAGATCGTTTCACAGAGATCCGTACCATTCCGGTTGTAGATTACAACAAATTAAACAATACACAGAAAGAAGCATTTGATAAAGTTGAAATCGGTAAGGGAGCAATCTCTCAGGATGAACTTTTATCAAAACGTCTTCCGGAAATGCCTTCCGCACTTGTACCGATCATCGAAGAGATCTGGGCAGAGGAAGTAGTAGGAAAATAAAATGAAGAAAAAAATGACACCTTATATACTGTTGGTGCCGCAACTTATATTAGGCGTAGTTTTTATTATTGGTCTGGGAACTGGAATCATCCAAAGTTTAGGGGTGATTCCAGCTTTTGGGTTAACGGAACCGACGCTGAAATATTATAAGGAGGTACTGATAAGACCGGATCTTTTGCAGTCATTAAAATATAGTCTGTACATTGCATTTATGTCGGCTTTTCTTGCCACAGTAACAGGAACATTTCTGTGTGCAGTTCTGGTGAGTGCCGGAAAAGTGCGCGGAATCATTATGCGGATTGTTCAGATTCCGATCATTGTTCCCCATGTTGTTGTGGCACTCTTTATTGTAAATATTCTTTCGCAAAATGGAATCCTTGCGAGAATCCTTGCAAATGCAGGACTGATTACGGATCAGCAGCAGTTTCCGATGCTGATCTATGACAGATATGGACTTGGTGTAATTCTTGCCTATCTGTGGAAGGAAATTCCATTCATAATCTATTTTGTGATTGCTCTGATGGCGAATATCAATGGCAGTCTTGGAGAAGCAGCGACCAATCTTGGAGCGAATAAACTTCAGACCTTCATGAAAGTAACGCTTCCTTTATGTATGAATACAGTGCTCAGTGGTTTCCTGATCATCTTTGTATTTACACTTGGAGCATATGAGCTGCCGTTCATACTTGGAGCAACGACACCAAAGGCGCTGCCGGTTCTGGCTTATCTGGAATATACCAAGCCGGATCTGCGGGCGCGACCGTATGCGATGGCGATCAATGGAATCCTGATCGTGATCTCTCTGATTGCAGCAGTTTTATATTACATATTACTTCGCCGGAGCACGAAGAAGCTGGCAGGTTAGGAGGAACAGGAAGATGAAAAGAAAAAAGAACATCTGGGAAGGTCTGATCATAGGCATTTTTATTTTCCTGGTGATTGTACCAATTCTTACGATCCTTGTCTGGGTAGGGACAGAGAGATGGGCATGGCCGTCACTTATCCCGCAGAAATTTTCGATGAGAGCGGTGAATGGAATACTGAGAAACAGGCAGCAGCTTGTGCGACTTTGTATGTCCAGTCTTTTCATATCGGCTTCGGTCGCGTTCCTGTCGGTTGTGATCGGAACAATGACGGCGAGGGCGCTGGAATGCTATGACTTTTTTGGAAAGCGGCTGTTTTCATTTATGTCGATGCTTCCGTTTCTTGTTCCGGGAACCGTGTTTGCGATGGGGGTTCAGATTACATTTATTAAGTGTGGACTTAGCGGAACTGTTCTGGGGGTTATTATTGTCCATCTGATCTGCTCTCTTCCATATGCAGTGACACTGATGCAGGATGGAACAAGAGCAATGGGGGTAAAGCTGGAGGAGCAGGCAAGAGTTCTGGGGGCTGGTGCGCTTCAGGCGTTTTTTAAAGTGACACTTCCGAATCTGTTTCCGGTCATGCTTTCTGCGTTTTCGATGGCATTTGTTGTTTCATTCAGTCAGTATTTCCTGACGTTGATGATCGGCGGGGGAAATGTCAAAACATTTGCGATCGTCATGGTTCCATATCTCGGAAGCGGAGAACGTAATTTTGCCAGCATTTACAGTGTGATATTCCTGGTGTTCATGCTTCTGGTGTTTGGAATACTGGAATGGATCGTGGGACGTTTTACAAAGGCACAGGAAGTAGAATATTATTAGGCAGGAGGAGCACATGAGTCTTACAATTAAAGAACTTTGTGTAGATTTACAAAAGATAAGAATACTGAAGAATATAAATCTGGAGATTAGAACGGGAGAATTTATTTCGCTTCTTGGCGCCTCAGGCTGCGGAAAGACAACACTGTTAAAAAGCATTGCAGGTCTTCTTGAAACGCAGGAAGGGGATATCCGGATCGATGACACATCGATTACAAATCTTGCACCGGAAAAAAGAGGAACCGTGATTGTTTTTCAGGATCTCAGACTGTTTCCGCATATGACAGTAGAACAGAATATCAGTTTTTCGATGGATCTGAAAAAAATCCCGAAAAAAGATAAGCAGGCGCGGGTAGGAGAACTGTTAAAAGTTGTTCAGCTGGAAGGATTTGAGAAGCGTAAGATCCAGGAAATGTCCGGTGGACAGCGTCAGAGGGTCGCGCTGGCAAGAGCGCTTGCGGCAGATCCGAAAATTCTTCTTCTTGATGAACCATTTTCAAGCCTAGATGAGAATCTGCGGTGCGAGATGGCAGATCTGGTAAGAAAGCTGCATCATGAGATGGAGCTTACGGTCGTTATGGTCACGCATGATAAAGAAGAAGCAATGAAGGTGTCTGACCGGATCGCTCTGATGAAAGCTGGAGAAGTGCTTCAGTATGATAAGCCGGAGAGGATATTTTACCATCCAGAGTCCAGAGCGGTGGCAGATTATATGGGACAGACAAATTATATTTTGGGGAAAGTGGAGAATGGCAGATTCGTAAGCCGGGCAGTTTCATTTGAGACGCAGAAAGCAGAAGGAGAGTATGAGCTGATGGTCCGACCATCGGCGATCACGCTGACTGTAGATGAGACGGAAAGAATGTATCAGATTGAAGAAGTTATGTTTGAGGGGGAAACAGCAGAAATCCTGTTGAAGTATGTAGATGGAAAGCTGACAGTATGGCTACTTCACCGTGACTGGATGAAACTGGGGGTAAAAACAGGAGAACTGGTTGGCATCAAAATTGATGAAAGACAGGGGATTTTGTTTCAGAAGTGATAAAAGGAGAATGGTATGCGAAAAATAATTCATGATTGTGACTGTACGTTTGGAATTAACGGGTGTGATGTAGATGATGGACTGGCACTGCTGTATCTTCTGGGGGATCCGGAAGCAGAGGTTCTGGGAGTGACGACAACTTATGGGAACAATACGCTGGAGAAGGTTTACGAAAATACAAAGAAGTTTGTAAAGAAAATTGGGCATGACGAGTTGCGTGTTTACAAAGGTGGAGCGGCACCGGGAGAAACCGAAGGGGAAGCGGCACATTATCTTGCCGAGATGGCAGAAAAATATGCCGGGGAGCTGGAAATTCTGGTGACGGGTTCCGTGACAAATCTTTATGGAGCCTGGAAACACAATCCTGAGTTTTTTCATCAGGTGAAGAGTATCGTATTGATGGGAGGAACAACAGAACCACTGATCTTTGCAAAGCGGGAAATGGATGAACTTAATTTCTCCTGTGATCCGCTGGCAACTTATACGACACTTACCAGTGGAACGGATGTTGCGGTTATTACGGGCAATAATTGCCTGAAGGTACTTTTTACAAGAGAAGAGTATGAAAGAGAGCTTTCGGATCTGAGTAAGGGAGTTGTAAGGCTGATTAAGAATGAGACGGATTACTGGTTTGACAATAACTGGGATGAATATGGAATTCCCGGATATTATAACTGGGATGCGATTGCTGCGGCTTACATGATGCATCCGGAACTTTTTGAGATACAGAGAGTGGACATGCAGCTGTCAACAGAAAAGCTTACAAAGGGAAGACTGATTCTGGCAGAGGATGAAACGAAAAAGAACTGCACTCTCAAGATCCCGGTGATCAGAGATGCGGACGAGTTCCGGAGAAATCTGTATGATACCTGGATGAACGTAGAAATTGAAACCGTGAAGTAGAGATGAAAATATCAATTATTATACCAACATACAATGAAGAATCGACAATTGAAAGGCTGATGAAGACACTGGAGCCGCTGAATGAAAGATGTGAGATTCTGTTTGTAGACGGGGGAAGCACGGATGGAACACTGGCACTTTTGAAGGACCGGTATCCGGTAATTCAGTCCCCGAAAGGAAGGGCAAAGCAGATGAACAAGGGAGCGGAAGAAAGCAGTGGAGATGTACTTTTTTTCCTGCACTGCGACAGTGAAGTTCCAGCTACAGCATTAGAAGAGATTGAGACTGTAATGAAAAAATACCGGGCAGGGTGTTTTGGAATTGCATTTCATTCATATAACTTTTTTATGTTCACCTGCAGGGTGATCTCCAATCACAGGATTAAAGACAGAAAAGTAATGTTTGGAGACCAGGGGATTTTCATTGACCGGAAGTTGTTCTTTGAAGTGGGAAAATTTCCGGAGATGCCGATTCTGGAGGATTATCAGTTTTCACTGACACTCAAAGAAAGAGGGATTCCGCTTGGGATGACAAGACATAGGATCTATACTTCAGACAGAAGATTCGTCGGAAATACAATCGAAAAGCTGAAAGTAATGTGGCTTATGAACCGGCTGAGAGCCATGTATCGGGATGGTGTTCCGGCAGAAGAGATTGCAAAAATATATAAGGATATCCGTTAGGGAGTCTGCTTTATGCAGACTCCTTTACTTATTCAGTAAAACAATAAAAGAAATAGAGAAAATCAATAATAAGTGTAAGCGATTTGATTGAATAAAGACTGAAAAAATAATATAATTATAATTTAAAGGGGAAGAAAATATGTCAGTTTATATTCAAAATTTTGTTAAATTTAAGCCGTTTTTAAAAGAACTGGTTTCAAGAGACGTGAAGGTGAAATACCGGCGTTCCATACTGGGGGTTTTATGGACACTGCTGAATCCTCTTCTTATGATGACGGTTTTATCCATCGTTTTCTCAAATCTGTTTAAATTTGATATAGAGAATTTTCCGTTGTATTTGTTATGTGGGCAGGTTATTTTTAACTTTTTCAATGACGCTACGACAAATGCAATGTCAGCAATTATCGGGAGTGCATCTCTGATAAAGAAGGTGTATGTACCGAAATATGTATTCGTGATGTCAAGGGTGTGTTCCAGTCTGATCAATCTGATGTCATCCTGTGCAGCGTTATTTCTGATTATGATCGGTATGCATGCGGAACTTCACTGGACAATGCTTCTTTCAGTTGTGCCACTTTTTTTGTTGGTGGTTCTGGCTCTGGGGATTGGACTGATTCTGGCGACGATTGCGGTGAAATACAGGGATGTTCTGCACTTGTATTCGGTGCTGATGGCAGTGCTGATGTATCTGACACCGGTTATCTATCCAATGTCGATTCTGCCGGAATGGTTATACCATCTGGTAATGATAAACCCTCTGACCAGTATTCTGATCATGTTCCGGAATGTTGTGATCTATGGCAGACTTCCAGGTCTGGTGATGCTTCTGGTGACAGCAGCAGAAGCTGTACTGTGTCTTGGAGTGGGATGCTGGGTTTTTTATAAGCATCAGGACGGATTCATCTTTGATTTGTAGGAGTAACAATGGAGAATGAAGTAATCGTAAAAGTAGAGAATGTTTCAATCAAATTCTGTCTGGCATCAGAGAAATTTGACGGATTTAAAGAATATTTTATACAGAGAGTAAAGAAAAAAATTACCTATCAGGATTTCTGGGCATTGCAGGATGTGTCGTTTGAGGTCTATAAAGGAGAAACACTGGGGCTAATCGGTGTAAACGGAAGTGGAAAGAGCACGATGTTGAAAATCATTGCAGGTGTCATGAAGCCAACCCGCGGCAGTGTTAAGACTTCTGGTGTGATCGCACCGCTGATTGAGTTGGGAGCCGGGTTTGATTTTGATCTGACTGCAAAAGAAAATGTATTTCTGAATGGGACGCTTCTTGGATATACGAGAGAATATTTGGAGGAGCATTATGAAGAAATCGTAGAATTTTCAGAATTGGAGCAATTTATGGATGTGCCGGTGAAAAATTTTTCATCTGGAATGTTTTCACGGCTTGCATTTGCGGTCGCAACGATTGGGCAGCCGGATATTCTGATCGTAGATGAGGTATTGTCGGTAGGAGATTTCCATTTTCAGCAGAAATGTGAGGCGAGAATTAACCGGATGAAGGAAAATGGTGCCACGATTCTTTTTGTTTCACATAATATGGAGCAGGTGAGAAATTTGTGCAGTCGGATCGTGTGGCTGGAGCATGGCAGGGTTCACAGTATCGGAGACGCGGATGAATTGTGCAGGGAATATCAGGAAGCAGAATAAGAGGGAAAAATGAAAAAAATAAAAAAGATGGCAGCAGTCATTATACTGATTCTGATTGCATTTATTTATGGACATATTCATAAGACCCATGCGATTTATGACCGGACGGTTGAAAATGATCAGTATATCATGCTGGACGGATCACAGAGTCAGATAACACAGGAGTTTATCTGTGAGGAAGATTCGCTGGATGGAATTCAGGTGAAATGTCAGAATTTGCAGGAAGATCCAGAAGCAGAGATTCGAGTTTATCTTCAGGATTGTGAAAATGGAGGAATTGTCGCAAAATCTGTGAAGAAGGCAGGAGAAATCAAAACGGGCAAATTCAATGAATTTTCGTTTGATACGGTCAGCAGATGCAGAGGGAAGGCGTATAAAGTAGTGTTTGAGAAAGATTTTCTTGCACTTTATGCAGAAAAGACATCAGAAGAAGGAACAAATTTGAAAATAAATAGTGAAGAAAGTGAAGGAACTTTAATTTTAAAGACGGTTACATATCGGTTTGATATAGAAACATTTTGTGTATTTATGTTATTAGTATCGTACATCTGTGTTTTCTTTCAGTTTTTGAACTGGTTATTTTCCAGATAGTATGGAAGAGAGGACTTGAAAATGGAAAATGCTTTTTATATTGTGGCATGTCGATTTCATGTAAGAGAAAAAGACAGATTGCTTATTACAGGATATTTTCTGGAAAACAGACCGGATGGAAACCGGATTGAGATCCGGCTGGATGGTAAGAAAATGTTTTATACAATGGATGGAATTCGTCTTCACCCAATGAAATTCCGCAAGATAAAAAAAAGACTTATTACCAAACAGTTTTTTTTCTGGGTACATCTTCCAAAAGACTGGAGAGAGGCATCCAGACTGGAGGTAGCACAGTCGTACCGTGGAAAAGAAGAAAAGATGAAGACATTTGCAGTCAGTGAGTTGAAAAAACTGGAAAAATGGCAGGCAAATAGTATTGATAAAGTGAATATGGAAGAGAAAGGCTTCTCAATCGAGGGATGGTATTATAACAGGAAAAATGCATCAATCCGGTTTTTAGATGAGAATCAGAATGAGCTGGAGATGAAAGAAGAAAAAGTACGGCGGCTGGATGTTTTGCGGGAGTATCCGGAATGTAAAAAAGAAGAAATTGTCGGATTTAAGGCATTTTATGAGGAAGTCGTTCCGCGAAAATTAGAAGTGTGCTTTGAAGAGGATGAAAGGCATGCGGAAGAGACAATGAATCTTAAAAGAAAACTGAGACGCCAGAAAATGCAGGATGATCTTCGCAAAGTCAGAATCTATTATCGTCAGTTTGGAGTCCGTGCGGCATTTATAAGGGTTGGTGACAAATTAAGTGGAAAAAACGGTACTGAGTATGAAGAATGGCTGCGAAGACATGAGCCGTCCAAAATCAGGCTGTATCAGCAGAAGAGAAAGAAGTTTGCCCGGATGCCAAAGATTTCGATTGTTGTTCCCCTTTATCGGACACCAGAAGAATATCTGCGGGAAATGCTGGATTCTGTAAGAAGACAATCCTATCAGAACTGGGAACTCTGCCTCTCAGATGGAAGTGGGGAAGATTCACCGATTACAGAAATTCTGAAAGAGTATATAAAGAAGGATAGCCGGATCCAAGTGAAGAATAATAAAAAACAGCTGCATATTTCAGACAATACAAATGTGGCACTGGATATGGCAACAGGAGATTATATCGCTTTTATGGATCATGACGATCTGCTGACACCGGACGCATTGTATGAGTGTGTGGCAGAGCTGAATGAATATCCGGATACAGAGCTTATTTATACGGACGAGGATAAGATTACAATGGATGGAGAAGAGTATTTCTTCCCTCATTTTAAATCGGATTTTAATCTGGATATGCTCTGTACAACAAATTATTTCTGTCATCTGGTGGTTGTTAAAAAGGAATTATATCAGGCGGCAGGAAAGTTGAACGGCGAATACGATGGTGCACAGGACTATGATTTTGTACTCCGGTGTGTTGAGAAGACCGATAAGATCCGGCATATACCGAAAATCCTATATCACTGGCGAGCATGCGAAGGATCTACAGCAGGCAGTGCAGACAATAAATCCTATATTGTGGATGCAGGTGCAAAAGCGGTAAGAGCGCATTACAGAAGAATGGGAATTGAAGCAGAAGTCATTCCAACGAAGTATCCGGGAATGTACCGGACAAAATATCCGGTGAAACAAACGCCTAAGATATCAATCATTATTCCGAACAAAGATCATACCGATGATCTGATCAAGTGTCTACGGTCGATCCGGGAGAAAAATACATATGAGAATATAGAAATCCTTATTGTGGAAAATAACAGCCAGAAAAAAAGAACTTTTAAAGATTACAGAAGGATCATGTATGAGGATTCCAGAGTTAAAGTTCTGTACTGGAAAGGAGAAGGGTTCAATTATCCGGAAATCAACCAATATGGAGTTGACCATGCGGCTGGAGAATATCTGCTGTTCCTGAACAACGATACAGAAATGATCGGCAGTGATTGCATCAAAGAAATGCTGAGTTATTGTATGCGGGAGGATGTAGGTGCTGTCGGAGCGAGAATGTATTACGAAGATGGAACGCTTCAGCATGGAGGAGTGATCATCGGACTTGGAGGAGTGGCAGGACATGCATTCCTTGGCATAGACGGAGATTCGCCGGGATACTTTGCGAGGGCGCAGGTGATCCATGATCTGAGTGCGGTGACCGCAGCCTGTATGATGATGAAAAAACGGGTGTATGAAGAAGTTGGAGGATTTGACTCGAAGTTTGCGGTGGCATTTAATGATGTAGATCTGTGCCTGAAAATACGAAAAGCCGGATATCTGATCGTATATGATCCATATGCGGAACTGATTCATTATGAATCCAAGTCAAGAGGATATGAAGATACGGAAGAGAAAATCGAACGTTTCCACGGAGAAGTAAATCTGTTTCAGACAAGGTGGAAAGATTTCCTGAAAAAGGGTGATCCATATTACAGTCCGAATCTGACACTGGATCATAATGATTTTGGACTGAATCATCTGGCAAAAGTGGAGAGGAGATAGGAGATGTTCAATAAAATGTCTCTGTATCGGGTAAAAAAAGGATTCGTATATCTGCGGTACTTTGGACCAAAAGAGTTTCTGATACGATTAAAAGAAAGAATCCGTATTCAGAAGATTGATTATGAAAAATGGTATGAGAATCACAGACGAACAGAAGAGGAATTGGAAAGTCAAAGGCAGGAAGTATTTGCGTATGCACCCCTGATCAGTATTGTCGTGCCGGTATATCAGGCACCGGAAGAATTTTTGAGACAGATGATTCTGTCTGTATGCCGTCAGACGTATAAAAATTGGGAATTATGTATGACTGTTTCAGATGAAGAGAGACACAGAATGGAAGAAATTCTGGAAGAGGATGAGTTCAAAGAAAAAGCGATTCACCTGATCGGTATTTCAGAAAACAGAGGAATTTCTGAAAATACAAATGCAGCGATAAAGGAAGCTACCGGAACATATATCGGTTTTTTGGATCAAGATGATCTGCTTGCGCCGGATGCATTGTACGAGATGGTAAAGAAGTTGAATGAGTATCCGGAGGTCGGACTTCTTTATTCAGATGAAGATAAAGTGACGGCAGATCTGAAAAAACATTTTCAGCCGCATTTTAAACCAGATTTTAATCTGGATCTGTTGCGAGCCAATAACTATATTTGTCATTTTTGCGTGATAAGAAAAAGTCTAATTGAAGAAATAGGTGGATTAAGAAGTGATTTTGACGGAGCACAGGATTACGATCTCGTTTTCCGCTGTGTGGAAAAAACGATAATGGCGCATGTGCCGAGGATTCTTTATCATTGGAGGGTACATCAGGTTTCTACTGCGGACAATCCAATCAGTAAAACTTATGCATTTGAGGCTGGACAGCGTGCCATAGAAGCACATCTGCTAAGATGTGGTGAACATGCAGAAGTTTTACCGGAACTGGATAGAGGGTTTTATCGTGTCCGGTATAAGATGCAGGGGAATCCAAAGATTTCCATTCTGATTCCCAATAAAGATCATATAAAAGATTTGGAGAAATGTCTACAATCGATTTCCAGATCGGATTATAAGAATTACGAGATCATAATTATCGAAAATAACAGCGAAAAAGCGGAAACATTTGCTTATTATAAAACAATAGAGTCAGACCGGATCCGGATTCTGAAGTGGGAGGGATCATTTAATTATTCGGCGATCAACAACTACGCAGTAAGCGAGACTGATGGAGAATATCTGGTACTTCTGAATAATGATACAGAAGTGATTGGAAAGGACTGGCTAGGAGAAATGCTTGCGAACTGCCAGAGAAAAGAAGTCGGGATTGTCGGAGCAAAGCTTTATTATCCAAATGGTCAGGTGCAGCATGCTGGAGTCATTGTTGGGATTCGGGGAATTGCTGGTAATATGTTCCGGGGACTTCCAAAAGGTTATTCCGGGTATATGCACAAAGCAAGTACTCAGCAGGATTTGTCAGCGGTGACCGCAGCATGTATGATGGTAAAGCGTTCTGTATATGAAGAAGTGGGTGGATTTGAGGAGCAACTTGCAGTGGCGTTCAATGATGTTGATTTTTGTCTGAAGGTACGCAGATGTGGATATCTTGTAGTGTATGATCCTTATGTGAAACTGTATCATTATGAATCCAGATCGAGAGGGGCAGAAGATAATGAGGAAAAGATCAGAAGATATCAGTGTGAGATTGATTATGTACGCCGGACCTGGTCTGAAATCATGGAAAAAGGAGATCCGATGTACAATCCCAATCTTACGTTGGTGAAGTGTGATTATTCTTTGCGCGAAAAAGAGAATGGATAGAGAAAAGATGGTGGTATTTTGATAAAGAACAATCAACGGATGCTAAATAAAGCACAGGTATGTGTAGATGCAGGAATTATTGCTGTCGCATATTTTTTCTCGTGGTATCTGAGATTCAGGAGTGGGATTTTTGCGCAGGACGCAGGAGTCCTGCCGGTGCAAACATATTTTTCAGCTCTGTTTTTTATAATTCCCGGATATTTGCTTTTGTATAGCAGTTTTCAACTTTATATGCCAAGAAGGATAAAAAGTTACAGGCAGGAATTGTGGGATATCATTCGTGCAAATGGGATTGGTCTTATGGCTTTTATCCTGGTACTTTATTTTATAAAGCAGGAGCATTTTTCAAGACAGATGCTGTGCATTTTCTTCCTTGTAAATATCTTCCAGGAATTTATTTCAAGATATCTGATCCGTACAGTGCTGTGGAAAATACGAAAGCAGGGGATGAATCAGAAACATATTCTGATGGTCGGAGAGAGTCAGGCAGCAGAACAGTATATGGACAGACTGAGACAGAATCCAAAGTGGGGATATCATGTGTTTGCCCATCTGAAAGATGAAGAGAAACTGGAAAGAATACTGGAGGAGAATGAACTGGATGAGGTTGTGATTGCGCTTCGTGCAGAGGATTATGGGAAACTGGAGAGGATTGTGAATGTTTGTGAGAAGGCAGGGGTGCACACGAAAATGATTCCTGATTTTGGAAATGTGATTTCTACCAGGCCTTATATCGAGGATATGCAGGGAATTCCGGTGATCCATGTCCGCAGAGTTCCATTGAATATCATGCGAAACCGAGTGGCAAAGAGGGCAGTTGATCTGATTGGGACAACGGTTGCAATCATCCTTTTTTTACCGGTCATGCTGCTTACTGCGCTGGTGGTTGCCTTTACAGAGGAAGGAAGTGTGATCTACCGGCAGGAAAGAGTTGGACTGCATAACCAGGTATTTTATATGTACAAATTTCGGTCTATGATCATGCAGGATGAAGAAGAGGAAAAAACAGAATGGTCTACCAGGAATGATCCGAGGATTACACCGGTTGGAAAGCTGATCCGCAGGACGAGTATTGATGAACTGCCGCAGCTTTTTAATGTGCTGAAAGGAGAGATGAGTCTGGTAGGACCAAGACCGGAAAGGCCACAGTTTGTGCAAAAGTTCCGGGATGAAATTCCACGTTATATGGTAAAACATCAGGTGCGTCCGGGAATGACTGGTTGGGCGCAGATTAATGGATATCGTGGAGACACTTCCATTGAGAAGCGGATCGAATATGATCTTTACTATATTGAAAACTGGACAATGGGACTTGATCTGAAAATATTGGTTCTGACATTTTTTAAAGGGTTTTTTAACGGAAGATGAAAATAGATGTGATCATACCGGTCTACAGACCGACAGAAAAACTAAATAAAGTATTATATGGACTTAGCAGACAGACATATCTTCCGGAACGAATTATTCTGCTGCATACCAGAGATGGGATAAAGCTGGATGTTTCGGCCTGTAAAGACAGGGTTTCCGTTACAGAGATTCCGATTCCGGAAAAAGAATTTGATCATGGAAGAACCAGAGATCTGGGGATTCGGATGTCGGATGCAGATATTGTGGTCATGATGACCCAGGATGCAGTTCCGGTAGATTCGTTTCTTTTGGAAAAGCTTTCAGAAACGTTAAAGGAGCATTCGGATGCTGTGGCAGCTTATGCCAGGCAGATACCGGATCAGAACTGTGGTCTGTTGGAAAAATATACGAGAGTATTCAATTATCCCCCAAAAAGCCAGATTAAATCTCAGAAGGATTTGCCAAAACTGGGAATAAAAACTTATTTTTGCTCCAATGTGTGTGCTGCCTATCGGAGAGGAGTCTATCTGGAACTGGGAGGATTTCCACATCCGGTCATCTTCAATGAAGATCTGATCTTTGCGGCAGGAGCAGTTCGAAGTGGATGGAAGATTATTTATAAAGCAGATGTACGGGTGATACATTCTCATGAGTATACTTACAGAGAGCTGATAAGGAGAAATTTTGACCAGGGTGTATCGCAGGCATGTCATCCAGAAATATTTGAAAGAGTAAAGTCAGAGAAAGAAGGCATACACCTGATTTGCACACTTGTGAAAAAGCTTTTAAAAGAAAGAAAATATTTGCAGATTATACAGCTGTTTGTGGAAAGCGGGTGCAAATATCTGGGCTACCAGATGGGAAAACATTACCGACAATTACCGGAAAGTTTCATCATGAAACTGACAATGAATCATAATTACTGGAGAGGAAGGAATGATGAGGATGCTTAAAAAAATTGCAGGATGGTCATGGAAGAAAAAGATAATAGTGATTATTTGCGTAGTGTTGACACTTGTTCTGGGGGCGGCAGGTGCCGTATTCGGATATGCTGCCAGTAAAGTGAACAAAATTCAGAAGATTGAAGTAAAAAAAGAAACGTTGAAAGAGTCTATTACAGAAGAGGTGGAGCATAAAAGCGGATATCTGAATGTGGCAGTATTCGGGCTGGATTCTAGGGATGGGTCACTAGATAAAGGAAATCGAAGTGATACGATCATGATCGTAAGTTTGAATCAGGAAACTTATGAAGTGAAAATGGTATCGGTGTACCGTGATACTTTTATGCGGCTGAAAGATGGAAGTTATAATAAGGCGAATGCAGCCTATTCTTATTTCGGACCGGATGGGGGTGTTGCTCTTTTGAATGAGAACATGGATATGAACATTGAGAAGTATGTATCTGTGAACTTTAATGCCTTAGTCGATGTAATTGATGCGGTGGGAGGAATGGATCTGGAGCTGACTGATGCAGAAGTAGTCCACATGAATAATTATTGTGTGGAGACTTCTGAAGTAACCGGAAAAAGTTATAAGAAGATTGAGCCGGAAGTCGGAGGTAGCTATCATCTGAATGGAGTACAGGCGGTTTCTTATGCGAGAATCCGTTATACAGATGGTGGAGACGCGCAGCGTACAGTGCGTCAGAGAATCGTCCTTCTGAATATCATGCAGAAGCTGCAGCAGATGGACCTGACGACGATCAATAAGATTGCTGACAGTGTTTTTCCACAGATTGCAACCAATTTTTCTTTTACTGAAATTCTGAATTATGCGAAAGATTTTCAAAAATATAGAGTAGGTGAAACACTTGGATTTCCAAATGTAAGATATTCCAAAATGCTTTCTGGAGTGGGAAGTACAGAAATTGCAGATACACTGGCATCCAATGTTGCCGAGGTACATCAGTTCCTGTTTGGAGATACAGATTATCAGGTATCCGGGACGGTAAAAGGAATTGATGATGAAATAAACGATGCGCTTTCCAGTGGAAAATATGAGGAAGCAGACGAAACTGAAAAAGAGGATGAAAAATCGGAAGATAAGACATCTGAGGAAACAAATCATACAGAAACAAATATAAAAGTAACGGAAGATGGAAATGCAGGAACGGATTCCGGCAGTTCATCGGGAGACAGTGGTTCGGGTTCGCAGGCAGTGACAGAACCGCAGCAGCCGGATACAGAAGCACCACCGGATTACTATGAGGAAGATTACTATTACGGTGATGATTAGAGGAGGAAAAAGGAAATGAGAAAAAGAACAAAGTGGTTATGCAGTGTATTGCTTGTTGCAACAATTGGTCTGACAGGATGTGGACAGAAACAGAAGACAGAAAGTAGGGCAGAGAAATCTGATGAAAATCATTTTGTAGGAGAGTGGATTGTTGAGCCGGAGTATGCAATCAGCAAGGTTGGAGATGAAAATACGCTGTTTGTAGATGGAAGGGGAGAAAAAAAGGCAATCCTTGGAACTGTAAAAGGTGCAATTGCTACAGTATGGCAGGACTGGAGTATTACAGAAGGAAAGCAGGGAGATGAGAAATGGGGGTGCATCCAGAAGCCGGAACAGCTGGAAGAGACTCTTGGCAATCTTGGAATTACAAAGGATAAAGAAATTATTCTGATCGGTGAGACCCTAGATGGATGGGGAGATGATGCGAGACTTCTCTGGGAACTCCGGGCAGCCGGATATGAAGATGTGAAGATGGTAGATGGCGGATGGAAGGCGTTGAAAGACAGTGGAATCAAGACACAGTTCCTCGCATCCAAACCGGAACCGGCAGAAGTAAAAATCGATGAAATTGATTATTCCCATGTGATGACAACCGAAGAATTACAGAAGAATTATGACGAGTACAAAATTGTGGATGTGCGTACTGATGAAGAATATGAAGGAGCAATTCTGTATGATGAAGCAAAGGGAGGACATCTTCCGGGAGCAATTCATATCCGGTACACAGATCTGTTCAATGATGCAGGATATCTGAAATCCAATGAAGAACTGACAAAAATGTTTGAGGATGCCGGACTGTCTAAAGATGATGAGATCGTCACTTATTGTACAGGAGGAATCCGCTCGGCATATACACAGCTGGTAATGGAAATGTGTGGATTTGAACATACATACAATTATGATCAGTCATTCTGGAGATGGGCTGTTGTTGGAGATGTAGAATAATGGTTAGCGTTTTGATGTGTACTTATAACCGGAGATTTTGCCTGCAACAGGCGATTGACAGCGTACTTTGTCAGACGTATCCGGATTTTGAATTTGTCATCGTAGATGACGGATCGACCGACGGAACAGAAGAACTGATTAAAAGCTATCAGGATCCACGGATCAGATATTTTAAACTGGATCAGAATTCGTTTTACTGTTATGCGGCAAATCAGGGGCTTGATCACTGCCAAGGAGACTATGTGGCATTTATGAACAGCGATGATGCATGGTTGCCGGATAAACTGGAAAAACAGGTGTCAGTTATGGAACAGAACCGAATGCTTGGTGCATGTTTTACAAGAGTGTATCTGGTAGATGAGAGCGGCAATGAGATATCGGAAGAATGCAGAGATATGGCAGCACTTTTTGACAGAAAGTGTACGACACAGAACGAATATCTGCATACGCTTCTGCAATCTGGGAATTTTCTTTGTCATCCTTCGGCGCTGGTCAGAAAATCCGTTTTGGACAAGATTGGATATTTCAATCTTTTGTATCGTCAGCTGGCGGATTATGACCTGTGGCTTCGGCTTGTAAGTGAGTCAGAGATCACGATTTTGGAGGAACGGCTGATTCGGTTTCAGTGGGATATAAAAGGGAAAAAACAGATCAGCATGTCGACAAGAGAAAATTCGGTGCGTTCATTTAATGAATCTGTTATGATCCGAAAAAACTACATTGAAAAGATGTCTGAAAAAAATTTTTTCCAGTTTTTCAGGGGAGATTTTCAGAATCCGGATTCTACATCACATTTACAACTGGAATTTGAAAAGGCATTCTGGCTGATGAAATGTACAACTAAAGAGCCAGGACTGAAAGCGGCAGGGATGGAAATGCTGGAGAGGGCTATGAGAGAAGAGAATGCAATGGAAACTTTAAGAGCGCATTTTCATATGGATATTTTTGATTTGTATCAGTGGACTGGAGAGCATATGTATAAGACGCCATGGCTTATAAGTGAAATTGAAGAAGGAAGCCAGCAACTGGCGTATTATAAAGATATTATCAGACAGAAAGATGAGTATATCGGGCAGCAGAAAGAACAGCTTGAAAAACAAAATGCAGCGATTGAACAGCAGCAGGAATATATAGAAGGACAGCGAAGGCAGACCGCGCATTATGAAAAACAGCTGGATGAACTTGGCAGACGGATGGAACAGAAAACAGGGCAGCTTAAGAAATATGAGGATAAGATCAGGGAGCAGGATGAAATGATCCAGACATATGCAAATTCAACCAGCTGGAAAATAACAGAACCGATGAGAAAAATCATGCGTCTGCTGAAAAAGTGATTTATAGAAAAGATAAATATACTTAATCCGGGATAAGGACAATCAATTAGTGAATAGATTGTAGATATGTTATAGTTAGAAGAAAGAAGATTAGACGAGGAGAAAAGATTATGAAAAGAACAGCATTATTTCTTGCAGGAATTCTTGCGATTTCATCACTTTCAGGATGTGGTGCAAAGAATTCGGCATCAGACAGCAGTGAACCATTTGAAGGAAAGTATGTAGTAACCGCCGATTATGTGAAAGAAAATCTGGACGATATCATCGTAGTGGATGCAAGAGGTGAAGATGAGGCGAAAAAAGGTACTGTAAAAGGTGCAGTGGCAACGACATGGCAGTATCTGGCAACCTGTGAAGACGGGGAAGCGGGAGATGCAAACTGGGGATGTATCCTTGATACAAAGCGCCTGAGCGAAAGATTAGGAGAGCTTGGGCTGGCAAAAGATAAGGAAATCGTGCTTTTTTCAAATGCGGAGAAAGGCTGGGGAGAAGATGGCAGGATTGCATGGGAGCTGATCGCGGCAGGCTATGAGGATGTGAAAATCGTAGATGGCGGGATCAAAGCACTGAAAGCAGCAGGAGTTGAGACTGTCAAAGGAGCAGCAGAGCCGAAACCGGTATCGGTAGAAATTGATTCGATTGATGAAACACATGTGATCAATACGGATGAGCTGAAAGAGATTTATGACGACTGTAAAATTGTGGATACCCGTACAGATAAAGAATACAATGGAAAGACAATGTATGGGGAGGCAAATGGGGGACATCTTCCAGGGGCAATCCAGATCCGTTATACGGATTTATTTAACAGTGACAGTACATTAAAGAGTAATGAAGATCTGACCAAGATGTTTGAAGATGCAGGACTTTCAAAAGAGGATCATATTATTACTTACTGTACCGGAGGAATCCGTTCAGCTTATATGCAGCTTGTAATGGAAATGTGTGGCTTTGAAAATTCAGAGAACTATGACGAATCTTTCTACAGATGGTGTGTGGAAGGAAATCTGGAGAAATAAAAGAGAAGCAGATCAACGAGATCTGAACATCGTATGAATATGAATGGATTTGAAAAAGCGGGACGTTGGCAATTTAGTCAGCGTCCCGCTTTTGTAACCTTTTTGGGAATAATTATTATTTTACAATTTTTTTCTTACCGAATGCAATGATTGCGCCAAGAGCAGCGAGCATTGCAACTGCGAGAGAAGCGATAGGAGCGGTATCTCCTGTCTTTGTTGTAGCAGCAGTAGTGGTTTTACCGTTATTCTGGTTTTTATTGTTATCTTTGCCATTGTTGTCTTTCTTTGTATCAGGATCAGCGACAGGATCTGTTACAAAATGCTTCTGGATCACTTCACTTTTTGCACCGTTTTCGATGGTGAATACGTTAGTGATTCCGGCTTCTTTGAGAAGCTGAGTTGCTTTTGCAGCACCTCTTGCTCCACTGTTGCAAAGAACGTAAATTGTTTTTCCTTCAAAATCTGCTTTGTGAGCAGCTACATATTCTGTAAATGCTTTTGCAAGATCATCCGGAAGTTTGTTATCTTTGTCAAAAAGTGGAAGGGAAAGGGATCCCTTTAAGTGTCCTTTGGTGTAAGATTCTGTAGAACGTACATCAAGGATCAGGTAATTCTTTGTATCAGACATTTTGTTGATCACATGAGTATCAGATACATAAATGGAAGCAGCTTTTACATCTTCATTTTTTGCACCACCAGTGATGGTATGAACTTTTGCAAGATCATATCCGGCAGCTTTTAATAAAGCAGTAGCAGCTCTTGCACCACTTGCACCACTGTTACAGAGAAGATAGAGATCTTTTTTCTCAAGAGTGGCTTTGTTGTCTGTTACATATTTTGTGAAATCTTTGGAAAGCTGGTCATCTGTAGTTTTGGCAACTCCGTTTGCATTGAATACAGGTGTTGACATAGAGCCTTTTAAGTGTCCACTTCCATAGTTACCTGTCGCACGGACGTCAAGGATTACTACGTCGTCTTTTCCGACAGCAGCAACAGCTGTTTTCCCATCTACAGCATTTCCGTCTGTTCCAGACATTGCGTACAGAAGTTCCAGACCTTTTGCACCATTTTCAATGGTGTATACTTTACCATCTTCTTTGGCGCTTGTGTTATAGCCAAGTTTGCCAAGAAGCAGAGTTGCTTTTTGCGCACCTCTTGCACCACTGTTGCAGATAATGTAGATTGGTTTGTCTTCTGTTGTTTTTTGAGGAATTTTTTGAGGAATTTCTTCCATGAAAGCTTTTTCAAGCGCTTCCGCTTCAGCAGTGTCAAGTTTGTTGTTATCATCAAACAGAGACTGAGAAATAGATCCCTTCAAAGTACCTGTCTTTGTCTGTGCTTTTGAAGAACGTACATCAATAATGTATGCACTTCCGTCTTTTGCAGCGGCAATAGCATCAGTTCCGCTTACGAATTTGTAGCCGTCTACAGTTACAAAAGCACCTTTTACTGTTTCATCGCCTTCATCGCCTGCACCACCGGTAATGGTGTAGATTGTGTTCTTGTCAACACCGTTGTCTGCAAGTAATGCAGTGGCGGCTCTTGCACCTCTTTGGCCGCTGTTACAGAGGACGTATACTTTTTTGCCTGAGAAGGTAGAACGGTTAGCCTTCACATATTCAGCAAAGGTTTTTGCATATGGATCTTGGTTGGTTTCTGCTACAACCTGTTTTCCTTCTTCATTTAGATAGAAAACAGGAAGAGAAAGAGAGTTTTTCAAATGACCGTTTGCAAAGTTCTCTTTTGTACGTACATCTACGATAACCACGTCATTTGAATCAACAGCAGCTACAGCTTCAGCACCGGTTACAGAATTGTTTGTTCCAAGGAATGCGTAACGAACTTCAAGACCTGTTGCTCCGCCTGTAATGGTATGAATACGACTGGTATCATATCCAGCACGTTGTAATAAAACAGCAGCAGCACGAGCCCCTCTTGCACCACTGTTGCAAAGAAGGTAAAGCTCTTTGTTCTGGAAATTTGCGTTATTAGTTACAGTTACTGTGAAAGCTTTTGCAGTAGCATCTTCAGAAGTTTGGATGATACTGCCATCCTCATTAAATACAGGTGTTGAGAAAGAACCCTCTAAGTGAGAAGTAACATAGTTTGCAGAAGAACGAACGTCTAAAACAGCAACGGTATTTTTATCGGCTGAAATAGCATCTGGGCCGCTTACATTTGCACCAAAAGTATATGCTTTATATGCAGTTTCGAAATCTGTGATAGCATCAGATTCATTAGCTGGAACTGCTTCGTCTTCAGAAACTTCTTCCTGAGTAGTTTCTTCTGGATTCCCCTGATCTTCAGAAACAGTAGTCTGCACATCACTTTCTGTAACGGCATCAGCAACCGGATCAGCGGCAAAAGCTGTCAGAGAGCCGTTCGCAAGTAATGCGAAAGACAGAAATACTGGTAATAATTTTCTTTTCATTTTTCCTCCTTACTCTCAAAATTAGGTTACGATTACATTGTAACAGTTTTCACAAAAATTTCATAATTGTTTTAATCTATATATAAAAATGAAATAGATAAAATCTATAGGTATAATTGAGAGATTTTATTAAACTAACTGCTGTTTCGTGGTAGAATAAAAAGATAAAAATGAAAAACGGGGATATGAAAATGAAAGGAATTATTTTGGCAGGCGGATCAGGAACCCGGCTCTATCCACTTACGATGGTGACATCCAAGCAGCTTTTACCTGTGTATGACAAGCCGATGATCTACTATCCGTTGTCAGTTCTTATGAGTGCAGGAATTCGGGAGATCCTGATCATCAGTACACCACAGGATACACCGAGATTTGAAGAACTTTTCGGGGACGGGCATCAGTTCGGCATCGAATTAACCTATGCGGTGCAGGAAAGACCGGAAGGTCTTGCGCAGGCGTTTATAATAGGAAAAGAATTTATTGGCAATGATGCGGCGGCAATGATCCTGGGGGATAATCTGTTTGCCGGGCATGGGCTTAAGAAACGTCTTTTAGAAGCGGTAAAAGCAGCGGAGAGAGGAGACGGTGCAACCATATTTGGATATTATGTGGATGATCCGGAACGGTTTGGTATCGTGGAATTTGATGAAAAGGGCAAGGCGGTTTCCATTGAGGAAAAACCCGAACATCCGAAAAGTAATTATTGTGTGACAGGTCTGTATTTTTATGATAACCGGGTGAGCGATTATGCAGGACAGTTAAAACCAAGCAGACGCGGGGAGCTGGAGATCACGGATCTTAACCGGATCTATCTGGAACAGGGAAGACTTCGGGTAGAGCTTCTGGGTCAGGGCTTTACCTGGCTGGATGCGGGCACCCATGAGAGTCTGACAGATGCGACCAATTTTGTGAAGACGGTAGAGACTCATCAGCACCGGAAAATTGGATGTCTGGAAGAAATTGCCTATCTGAATGGCTGGATTTCCAGAAACGCACTACTGGAAGTCTGTGAAAAATACAGACAGAATCAGTATGGACAATATTTGCATGACGTAGCAGAAGGAAAGTTCAGAGAGAATCTGTTTTAGACAGGGGAGAGAGTTTATGAAAATCATTGTTACCGGCGGCGCCGGATTTATTGGCAGCAACTTTATTTATTATATGATGGAAAAGCATTCGGAGGATCAAATCATCTGTCTGGATGCACTGACTTATGCAGGGCATATGTCAACCCTGGAAGTAGCAATGAAAAATCCAGCGTTCCGTTTTGTGAAAGCATCTGTGACGGATCGGGTGACTGTATACCGGCTGTTTGAGGAAGAACACCCGGATATAGTAGTTAACTTTGCAGCGGAAAGTCATGTGGACCGGTCGATTGAAAATCCGGAAGTCTTTCTGGATACCAATATAAAGGGAACGGCAGTGTTGATGGATGCGTGCCGGAAATATGGAATCTGGCGTTATCATCAGGTTTCTACGGATGAGGTGTATGGGGATCTTCCGCTTGAACGGCCGGATCTGTTTTTTACAGAAGAGACACCGATCCATACGAGCAGTCCGTACAGTGCATCCAAGGCAGCGGCAGATCTTCTGGTACAGTCCTATCACAGAACGTATGGACTTCCGGTTACAATCAGCCGTTGTTCCAACAACTATGGGCCATATCATCTGCCGGAAAAGCTGATTCCGCTGATGATCGTCGAAGCGCTTCATGACCGGCCGCTTCCGGTCTATGGTGATGGGAAAAATGTCCGTGACTGGCTTTATGTAAAGGATCACTGCCGGGCGATCGATCTGATCCTGCGTCACGGAAAAGAAGGGGAAATTTACAATGTCGGCGGGCATAACGAGATGAAGAATATTGATATTGTGAAGCTGATCTGCAGGGAGCTTGGAAAGCCGGAAGAGCTGATTACTTATGTGGAGGATCGGAAAGGGCATGACAGAAGATATGCAATCGATCCGTCAAAAATCCACAGAGAGCTTGGCTGGCTTCCGGAAACTTCTTTTGCAGAAGGAATTAAGAAAACAATCAACTGGTATCTGAATCATCAGGAGTGGTGGAGACCGATCGTAGAAAAGGAAATGAAAATAAAATGCTAAAGTTTTTGGTGACGGGTGCTGCCGGGCAGCTTGGAAAGGATGTTGTACGTGAACTGGAAAACCGGGGATATGAAGTGACGGGAAGCGGCAGCAAAAAGAGAAAAACAGCAGGTCGTTATGTGAAGATGGATATCACAGACAGAAACGAAGTCGAGGCAGTAATGAAAAAGCTTAGACCAGATATTGTGATCCACTGTGCGGCGTGGACGGCGGTGGATGCGGCAGAAGAGCCGGAAAACTATGAAAAAGTAAGGGAAGTTAATGGAAAGGGCACAGCAAATCTTGCATCCGCCTGCCAGAAAATTCATGCTAAAATGGTTTATATCAGTACAGACTATGTGTTTGGTGGACAGGGGAGCAGACCGTGGGAATCGGATTGTGAGGAGTTTTCGCCGCTGAACCGATACGGTGAAACGAAATTACAGGGTGAACAGGCAGTGAAAGCAGAACTGAAAGAGTATTTTATTGTGCGGATTGCTTGGGTATTCGGGAAAAACGGGAATAATTTCGTGAAGACCATGCTGGAGCAGGGGAAAAGACGGAAAGAACTTCGAGTGGTATGTGATCAGATTGGAACGCCGACTTACACAGCAGATCTTGCAAAATTTCTTGCAAATCTGTCGATGACAAAGCGATATGGGATCTATCATGTGACTAATGAAGGAGAATATGTCAGCTGGTATGATTTTGCAAAAGAAATCTTCGCACAGGCTGTGAAGCTTGGTGAAAAAGAATATGCAGATGTAAAAGTGATTCCGGTTACGACAGCAGAATACGGAATTTCAAAAGCAGCAAGACCGTTTAACAGCAGACTTGACAGAAAAAGGATCTGTGAAGAAGGATTTCAGCCACTGCCGGTCTGGAAGAATGCGCTGGAGAGATATTTGCAGGAAGTTCTTGCAGAGAGAAAAGGATAAAAGGAAAATGGGACAGATAAAGGTAGAAAAAAATGCAGGTGGAATCGAAGGACTCTGCGTGATCGAACCGTCGGTGCATGGTGATCAGCGTGGATATTTTATGGAAACTTATAATCAGAAGGATATGGAGGAAGCCGGACTTACGATGAAGTTCGTACAGGATAATCAGTCCGGTTCTGGAAAAGCAGTGCTGAGAGGACTTCATTTTCAGAAGAGATATCCGCAGGGAAAGCTAGTCCGGGTGATCCGGGGAACCGTATTTGATGTGGCGGTGGATATCCGGAAAGGAAGTGCCACCTATGGAAAATGGTATGGAATTGAACTGTCGGAAGAGAATAAAAAGCAGTTTTACATTCCGGAAGGATTTGCGCATGGATTTCTGGTGCTGAGCGACCAGGCAGAATTCTGCTACAAATGTACGGATTTTTATCATCCGGATGATGAGGGCGGGATTGCCTGGAACGATCCGACGATCAACGTTGCATGGCCAGAGCTTGATGTGCCATACAGAATGAGTGAAAAAGATAAAAAGTGGGGAAGGCTGGGAGAATAAGATGGAAAGAATTCAGGGATTAAAAGAATATGTACAGACAGAACATTATCTGGAAGGAATCGGGATCGGGAAAGAAGAGCAGAAGGAAATTCAGATTGCCTATCAGCCACTGGCACAGGGCGAATATAATATCAACTACTGGTTCGTACACCCACTGACCGGAAAGAAACTGGTGCTTCGTGTCAATACAGGAAGCCAGATGCATCTAGAAAATCAGATTGAATACGAATATCATGCATTGGAGCTCCTGGCGGATTCAGGACGGACGCCAGTGCCGGTTTTTGTAGATGGAAGTAAGAAGGAACTGCCGTATGGTGTGATGGTTATGGAGTTTCTGGAAGGGAGTGCACTGGATTATCGGAAGAATCTGATGGAAGCGGCAGAATGTCTTGCGGATATCCACAGTGTTCCGGTAAAAGAAACGGATGGACTGATATCGCCATCGAATCCACTGCAGGCGATTCTGGATGAATGTAATCAGATGGTGCAGACATACTACGAGTCTGATCTGGGAGAAGAAAAGAAAAAAGTACAGATCCGGCGTCTTCTGGAGCTGGGACAGGAGAAGATCAATGAGATCCGGGATTATAGTGGATACAGATGCTGTATTAACACAGAGCTGAATTCGGGAAATTTCCTGATGAATGGCGCAGGAAAAGACAATTATCTGGTTGACTGGGAAAAGCCGCTTTATGGTGATCCGGTTCAGGATCTGGGGCATTTCCTTGCACCAACGACAACTTTCTGGAAAACAGATGTGATTCTGACAGAAGAAGAGATGGCTGATTTTACAAGAAAATATATCCAGGCGGTAAATGGCAGATTTGATGTGAGTGGAATCGAAGAACGTCTGAACATTTTTATTCCGATCACGTGTCTCAGGGGAATTACATGGTGTGCAATGGCGTGGGTAGAATATCAGGAGCCGAGAAGACTGATCCGCAACGAAGAAACATTTAAAAAGATGGAAGACTATTTAAACAGGGATTTTCTGGATATGATCGAAGAAAGATATTATAAATAAAGATTTCAGGGATACGGAGTAATAAAATTCTGCGTATTTCCACATACTACCCATATCGAATAAAATATGGAAAACAAGTGGAACACAGGAGGAATAGAATCAATATGAAAGCTACAGGAATTGTCCGCCGGATCGATGATCTTGGCAGAATTGTCGTTCCGAAGGAAATCAGGCGCACGCTACGTATCCGTGAGGGTGATGCACTTGAAATTTTCACCGACCGGGAAGGAGAAATCATTCTCAAAAAATACTCACCGCTTGGGGAAATGGGAAATTTTGCAGACCAATATGCGGAAAGTCTGGCGCAGACGCTTGGATATCTGGTGTGTATCACAGATACAGATCAGGTGATTGCAGCAGCAGGACCGGGGAAGAAAGAATTTCAGGAACAGCTGATCACAAGACAGCTTGCGGAAGTGATCGCAAGAAGGGAGCAGTTTCTGGCATCCTCTATGGATCGGAAGTTCACGGTCATCGTGTCGGGACAGAATGCAGAACTGAAATGGCAGGTGGTAAGTCCGATCATCTGCGCCGGAGATGCGATTGGTTCTGTCGTGATCCTGGCAAAGGATGGCAGGAAAAAACCCGGTGAGTTGGAACAGAAGATGATACTCTGCGCAGCAGGATTTCTGGGACGACAGATGGAACAGTAAAGGAATATTTCATAAGAATCTCTCATAGTATAAAAGGACAGGAGGGGTTCTTATGGAAAAAAAGCTGTTTGGAAATATCTGTTTTACAAGACTTGTGAAAGCACTGATGCTTTCTTACTTTCTTACGATGCTGATGCTGCTCGGGCTGTCCTTTGGGCTGTATAAGTTTGACTTAAGCGAGAAAACAGTCCGGATCGGGATCCTTGCGGTTTACATAATTTCCACATTTGCCGGTGGATTTGCCATGGGAAAAATGGGGAAGACAAGGAAATTCCTGAGGGGATTTATGCTTGGAATGCTCTATTTTCTGCTACTGCTTGCAATTTCAGCAGGGATCTACCGGAGCGTGCAGGGTGGAATACAGATGATGATCGCCTGGATCCTCTGTGGGGCAGGCGGAATGCTCGGTGGTATGGTGTCCTGAAGGGGCGGAGATGTAATTTTTGCGTTGACGGTATCAAGGGATATGGGCGATACTTTTATTTTTTAATCCGGAGGAAGCAGTTGCTTCGGAAGGAGCAGTAATAACTCCGGGCACTTGCATGAATGTAAGGATTGTAAAGAAAAACTGGATTTTGCCCATTTGTTTCACACATTTGTTTCAGATTGGATTTTTGCGTTGACGGTAAGCTGGAAAATGTGCTATACTATATCGTATAATGAGCAAAGAAGGAGGATATTACAATGAAACACATTAAAACATTGAATACACAGACTCTGAACAATACAGTAAAGAAGGGCGGATGCGGAGAATGCCAGACATCCTGTCAGTCAGCATGCAAGACTTCTTGTACAGTAGGAAATCAGACTTGCGAACACAGCAAATAAGAGATATTTGTAAGTGTAGTGAATAAGTATGACAAGCAGGCAGCGGCTTTAAAGCCGCTGTCATTTGACGTATGAGGAAAAATTTGAAAAATAAGGATAGAAAGGGGTACCGGTTGTGATTCATCAGTACCAGAACAATGGATATAATATTGTACTTGATGTCAACAGCGGATGCGTTCATGTAGTGGACGAGCCGGGGTACGAGGTTATTGCATGTCTGAACCGTATGAACGAGAATCAGACAGTGCAGACACTGAAAGAAGAAAGTACATGGAACCAGCTGAAAGATGAGCTGGAGGGGAAATATTCCGAAGAAGAACTCAGAGATATATTGGATGACGTGACAGAGCTGACTGAGAATGGACAGCTTTTTGTTGTTGATACATATGAACCTTTTATCGGGGAGGTTATCAAGCGTAAGACAGTTGTGAAAGCACTTTGTTTGCATATCGCACACGACTGCAATCTTGCCTGCAAATACTGTTTTGCAGAAGAAGGAGAGTATCACGGAAGAAGAGCGCTTATGACTTATGAAGTTGGTAAGAAAGCCCTGGATTTCCTGATCGCCAATTCCGGAACAAGAAGGAATCTGGAAGTTGATTTCTTTGGCGGGGAGCCGCTGATGAACTGGCAGGTTGTCAAAGACCTGGTCGCATACGGAAGAGAACAGGAGAAGCTTCATGACAAGCATTTCCGTTTTACTGTAACTACGAATGGTGTACTTCTGAATGATGACATCCAGGAGTTTATCAATAAAGAAATGGACAATGTAGTCATCAGTCTTGACGGACGTAAGGAAGTTAATGACAGAATGCGTCCTTTCAGAAACGGAAAAGGAAGCTATGATTTGATCGTTCCGAAGTTCCAGAAGCTTGCAGATTCACGTAATCAGGAACGCTACTATATCCGCGGAACATTTACCAGAAACAATCTGGATTTTTCAGAGGATGTGAAGCACTTTGCAGAGCTTGGCTTCAAGCAGATGTCGATCGAACCGGTTGTCGGGGATGAATCTGATCCGTATGCAATCCGCGAAGAAGATCTTCCACAGATCTTTGATGAGTATGACAAGCTTGCAAGATATATCATCGAGAAAGATAAAAAGGGAGAAGGATTCAATTTCTTCCACTTTATGATCGACCTGGAAGGAGGACCGTGTCTGTACAAACGTCTGTCCGGATGTGGTTCGGGAACCGAATACCTTGCTGTTACGCCATGGGGAGATTTCTATCCGTGTCACCAGTTTGTAGGTGATGAAGATTTCCTGATGGGAAATGTAAACGAAGGGATTACAAGACCGGAGATCGCAGATGAGTTCCGTTGCTGCAACGTATATACAAAAGAAAAATGTAAGAAATGTTTTGCAAGATTCTACTGCAGTGGTGGATGTATGGCAAACGCATACAAGTATGCAGACGGATTAAATGATTCTTATGATCTGGGATGTGAGATGGAACGTAAGCGCGTGGAATGCGCGATTATGATAAAGGCTGCAATGGCAGACGAAAACTAAGAAAGGGACTTGGACATGAAGAAGAGTAAAGGAATAGTAAGCCTTGTTCTGATTGCTGCACTTTTAGGACTTCTTGGATTTACCTGCTGGCAGGGATTTGGTTCCTCCCACACAGGTTCCGCAAGAAATATCAATCTTGGTCTTGACCTTGCCGGTGGTGTCAGCATTACCTATCAGACAAAAGACAAGAATCCTTCAGCAGAAGATATGAAGGATACGATCTACAAGCTGCAGAAGCGTGTAGAGCAGTACAGTACAGAAGCAAGTGTATATCAGGAAGGGGATGACCGGATCAACATCGAGATCCCGGGTGTATCCGATGCTAATAAAGTTCTGGAAGAACTTGGCAAACCAGGATCACTGGTATTTCAGGATGCAGATGGCAATACCGTTCTTGAAGGAACAGATGTTAAAAATGCAGAGGCTCAGACACAGGAGAACTCTACGACTAAGAACAAAGAATATGTCGTAGCTCTGCAGCTTACCAAAGAAGGAACAACCAAATTTGCAGAAGCAACAGCAGCAAATGTAGGAAAACAGATTTCCATTATTTATGATGGACAGACAATCAGTTCACCAAGAGTTAATCAGGCGATCGAAGGCGGAGAAGCCGTTATCACAGGGATGTCAAGCTATGAAGAAGCAGACAATCTTGCAGCTACCATCCGAATCGGTGGACTTTCTCTGGAACTGGAAGAACTTCGCTCTAATGTAGTAGCTGCACAGCTCGGAGAAGAAGCAATCAGCACAAGCTTAATGGCTGGTGCCATCGGACTTGCCATCATCTTCGTATTTATGTGCTTCGTATATCTGATTCCGGGACTTGCAGCAGGTCTAGCACTTCTGATCTACACAGGACTGATCCTGGTGCTTTTAAATGCATTTAATATCACGCTTACCCTTCCGGGAATTGCAGGTATCATCCTTGGAATCGGTATGGCAGTCGATGCCAACGTTATCATTTTCGCCCGTGTGCGTGAAGAAGTGACAACAGGTATCAGTGTTAAGACTTCCCTGAAGAATGGTTTCCACAAAGCACTGTCTGCGATCGTTGACGGTAACGTAACAACTCTGATCGCTGCAGCTATTCTCTGGTTCAAGGGTTCAGGTTCTGTAAAAGGATTTGCACAGACACTGGCACTTGGTATTGTTGTGTCAATGTTTACGGCACTTGTTATTACCAGAATCATCATTTTCTCTCTGTATGCGATTGGTCTTCGTGATGTGAAATTTTATGCGAAAAAATTCAAAAAAGAAAGAAAAATTATCGACTTCCTCGGAAAGAAAGCCATTTTCTTTGCAATATCAATTGCTGTGATCGCAGCAGGTTTTGTGACAATGGGAGTCCAGTCGGGAAAAGGTGAAGGTGCGCTGAACTACAGCCTGGAATTCAAGGGCGGTACGGCTACAACCGTAACATTTGATAAAGATTACTCGATCAAAGAGATTGATTCAAAGATCGTTCCGGTTGTAGAAGATGTGACCGGAGATCACAATGTACAGGCACAGAAAGTAAAAGACAGCAATCAGATCATCATCAAGACACAGACGCTGAATCTTGACGAAAGAGAAGCACTTAACAATGCGCTTGCTGATAAATTTGGTGTAGACACATCGACAATTACAGCAGAAAATATCAGTTCTACGGTAAGCTCCGAGATGAGACAGGATGCGATCATTGCAGTTATCATTTCAGCGATCTGTATGCTGATCTATATCTGGTTCCGGTTCAAAGATGTACGTTTCGCATCAAGTGCGGTTCTTGCTCTTTTACACGATTTGTTATTTGTGCTTACATTCTATGCACTTGCAAGAACATCTGTCGGTAATACATTTATCGCATGTATGCTGACAATCCTTGGATATTCTATCAATGCGACGATCGTTATTTTCGACCGTATCCGTGAAGAGCTTCGGGTCATGAAGAGAAACGATGATCTGAAAGCGCTTGTAAACAGAAGTATCACTTATACACTGACAAGAAGTATTTACACAACATTTACTACATTTGTCATGGTAGCGGTTCTTTATATCATGGGTGTAAGCTCTATTAAAGAATTTGCAGCACCTCTTATGGTTGGTATTGCAGGTGGCGGATATTCATCTGTATGTATCACCGGTGCATTATGGTATGTAATGAAAACAAAAATCGGCGGCAAAAAAGCAGCGAAAAAGAAATAACTGACAGAAAATGAGGTGTCGGAGGAGAATCCTCCGGCATCTTTGTATTATCTGACTACCAAAGAAAGGAAAAGAGAAAATGGAGAACTGGGTACTTCTGAGAAAAGGAGCGGATTTTCAGCATATCAGTGAGAAATTCCATATCAGTCCGCGAGTGGCTTCCCTGATAAGAAACCGGGATGTGATCGGGGATGATGCGATCGAGAAATATTTAAACGGTACGATCGCCGATCTGTACGATGGAATGCTGATGAAGGATATGGACAAGGCAGTAGCGGTTCTTGGAGAAAAGATAAAAGAAAATGCAAAAATCAGGATCATTGGAGACTATGATATTGATGGAATCCAGTCGACCTATATTCTTCTGGAGGGATTCCGGATGCTCGGAGCTGATGTGGACAGTGACATTCCGGATCGTATGAAGGACGGGTATGGTCTAAACCGGAACCTGATCGACCGGGCGCTGGAGGCCAACGTGGATACGATCATTACCTGTGATAACGGGATTGCGGCGGCAGAGGAGATCGCCTATGCAAAAAGTATGGGAATGACGGTTGTGGTGACGGATCATCATGAGGTCCCGTATACGGAAATTGGCGGGGAACGAAGATATATTTTGCCGGAGGCAGATGCGGTTGTGGATCCGAAGCAGGAGGACTGTACTTATCCGTTCAAAGGGCTGTGCGGGGCTGCGGTTGCTTACAAGCTGGTGGAGGCTCTGATGGAAGCCATGGGAAAAGATGCGGAAGATGCAGATTATCTGATGGAAAATGTGGCAATCGCAACGATCGGTGATGTTATGAATCTGGTGGACGAAAACCGTATTTTTGTTAAACAGGGACTGGATATGCTGAAACGGACGGAGAATCTGGGACTGAAGGCGCTGATGGAATGTACTGGTGTGAATGTAGATAAGCTGTCTCCGTATCACATTGGATTTGTGATCGGCCCGTGTATGAATGCCAGTGGAAGACTGGATACAGCAAAGCGTGCCCTGGAGCTTCTGGAGGCAAAGAAAGTGGCGGAGGCGGATCTGCTGGCAGGTGATCTGAAAGCACTCAATGACAGCCGGAAGGATATGACGGCGCAGGCGGTAGAAGAGGCGTTTATCCAGGTGGAGAACAGTGAACTTAAGGATGCAGACGTGCTGGTGGTCTACCTGCCGGAATGTCATGAAAGCCTTGCCGGGATTGTGGCAGGAAGGATCCGGGAAAAATATTACCGTCCGGTCTTTGTGCTGACGAAGGGCGCGGAAGGTTTAAAGGGCTCAGGAAGATCGATCGAGACCTGGCACATGTATGAAGGACTGAACCGGGTAAAGCATCTGTTGTCAAAATTTGGCGGGCATAAGATGGCGGCAGGTCTCTCCATGCCGGAGGAGAATCTGGAACAGTTCCGTAAGGAGATTAACGAAAAATCCGGGATCACACCAGAGGATCTGAATGAAAAGATTGCCATAGATATGCAGCTCCCGTTTGAATGTGTCAATGAAAAATTTATCGGAGAGCTTGCGGTTCTGGAACCATTTGGCAAAGGAAATGCACGTCCGGTCTTTGCAGAAAGACAGGTACAGGTGGAAAGTGCGAGAATCCTTGGCAAGAATAAAAATGTGCTGAAGTTGCAGGTGAAGGATCTTCACGGTACAAGGATGGATGCCATGTATTTTGGAGATGTGAATACCTTTGTGGAATATGTGCGTGAAAAATTTGGAGATATTGCCTGTGAGTGTCTACTGCACGGACATGGGCATGGAATTGTTATGGCATTTACCTATTATCCTGATATCAATGAGTATCAGGGAGTCCGTACGCCACAGATTGTGATCCAAAATTATAAATAATTTGAAAAACAGCAATTTTATGCTATACTAATAAATATTGCATATATTTGTAGGTAAGGTGGAGAAGAAAGATGAAAAAACTTGAAGAATATGTTGTCAGCATTCCGGATTATCCGGAAAAAGGAATTATTTTCAGAGATGTAACCAGCATTCTTGAAGATCCGGAAGGGCTTCAGCTTTCCATTCGGGAACTGCAGGATAAGCTTGAAGGCATGGATTTCAACATCGTGATCGGACCGGAGTCCAGAGGATTTATTTTTGGAATGCCGATTGCATATAATCTGCAAAAAGCATTTGTGCCGATCCGTAAAAAAGGAAAGCTTCCTTGCGAGACAGCATCGATCAAGTATGATCTGGAATATGGAAGTGCAGAGATCGAGATCCACAAGCGTTCGATCAAACCGGGAGACAAGGTTGTGATTGTAGATGACCTGATGGCAACAGGCGGTACGGCAGAAGCAATGATCAAACTGATCGAAGGACTTGGCGGTGAGGTTGTAGAAGTTCTCTGCCTGATCGAACTGATGGGATTAAAAGGACGGGAAAAACTGAAAGGATACAAAGTAGATTCCGTAATCCAGTATCCGGGAAACTAATGAGAAAGAAGGGAAGGCTATGGCAGACGATATCGGAATCCAGCAGGAGATGCTGATCGAACCAACACATAAAAAACTGGAGATCGTAGATGGTCATGCGGTAAAGGATGTGGAAGATTATCAGAATCCGGAACTGCTCTATAAAAGTCTGATCGAGCGAGTCAGAAAGTACCATCCTTCGGCGGACGTCTCTATGATCGAAAAAGCATATCATATTGCAAGAGATGCGCATAAAGGGCAGACACGGAAATCCGGAGAAGAGTATATTATCCATCCTCTGTGGGTAGGAATCATTCTGGCACAACTGGAGATGGACAAAGAGACGATCGTTGCCGGCATCCTTCATGATGTGGTAGAAGACACGGTGATGACGGACGAAGAAATCCGTCAGGAATTCGGAGATGAGGTGGCTCTTCTGGTAGACGGTGTCACAAAGCTGGGACAGCTTTCCTATTCAGCGGATAAGTTGGAGGTCCAGGCTGAGAATCTTCGTAAGATGTTCCTTGCGATGGCAAAAGATATCCGTGTTATCATCATCAAGCTTGCCGACCGTCTGCACAATATGCGTACCCTGCAGTATATGCGACCGGAGAAGCAGTTGGAAAAAGCAAAAGAAACCATGGATATCTATGCTCCGATCGCACAACGGCTTGGTATTTCCAAGATCAAGACAGAGCTTGATGATCTGGCACTCAAATATTCCCAGCCGGAGGTTTTTAACGATCTAGTAAAGCAGATCAATGCAAGAAAAACGGAAAGGGAAGAATTTGTCCAGCAGATTGTGGATGAGGTTTCCACGCATATGAAGAATGCGAACATTGATGCAGAAGTGAACGGACGTGTGAAGCATTTCTTCAGCATTTATAAGAAGATGGTGAACCAGGATAAGACGGTGGATCAGATCTATGATCTGTTTGCAGTCCGTATTATCGTAGATTCTGTAAAAGACTGTTATGCGGCGCTTGGAGTTATCCATGAGATGTATACACCGGTACCGGGACGTTTTAAAGATTATATCGCAATGCCGAAGGCAAATATGTACCAGTCTCTGCATACGACTCTGATGAGTTCGATCGGTCAGCCGTTTGAGATCCAGATCCGTACAAAAGAGATGCATAAAACTGCTGAATACGGTATTGCGGCACACTGGAAATATAAAGAGTCTGAAGATGGAAAGAAGAGCGTTGAAGCGAAGGAAGAAGAGAAACTGAGCTGGCTTCGTCAGATCCTGGAATGGCAGCGAGACATGTCAGACAACCGGGAATTTCTGAATCTTCTGAAAGGAGACCTGGATCTATTTGCAGAGGATGTATACTGCTTTACACCGAACGGAGATGTCAAGAACCTGCCGAACGGTTCTACGCCGGTTGACTTTGCCTATGCGATCCATACTGCGGTCGGCAACAAGATGGTAGGTGCCAGAGTCAATGGCAAGCTGGTCAATATCGATTATAAGATCCAGAACGGGGACCGAATCGAGATCCTGACTTCGCAGAACTCCAAAGGACCGAGCCGTGACTGGCTGAGTATCGTCAAGAGTACCCAGGCGAAAAACAAGATCAACCAGTGGTTTAAGAAAGAATTCAAAGAAGAAAATATTGTACGTGGTAAGGAAATGCTCGCCGCATACTGTAAGGCAAAAGGATTTGTACTCTCGGATCTGATGAAACCGAAATATATGCAGATCGTGCAGGAAAAGTACGGCTTTAAGGACTGGGATTCGATCCTTGCAGCACTTGGACATGGCGGATTGAAGGAAGGTCAGATCGTCAACCGTCTTGCGGAAGAATACAGTAAGGATCACCGAAAAGAACTGACTGACGAAAGTGTTCTGGAAAAGGTTGCGGAAGCAGCAAAGAACAAGGTGCATATCACCCGATCCAAGAGTGGTATCGTGGTCAAGGGAATCGACGATATGGCAGTGCGCTTTTCCAGATGCTGCAATCCGGTGCCGGGAGATGAGATCGTTGGTTTTATCACCCGTGGACGTGGAATGTCGATCCATCGGACGGACTGTGTCAATATCATTCATCTGTCAGAAACGGAAAGAGCGCGTCTGATCCCGGCAGAATGGGAAAAACCGGAGGAAGGTACAGACACCGGAAGCTATCTGGCTGAGATCAAGATGTATGCAAATGATAGGCAGGGACTTTTGATGGATATGTCCAAGGTGTTCACGGAGATGAATATTGATGTGAAGTCTATGAATGTAAGAACCAGCAAACAGGGAACGGCAACAATCGAAGCCGGATTTATTGTCCGGGGAAGAGAGGAGCTTGGAAAAGTGATCGGAAAGCTCCGGCAGATCGTCGGTGTGCTGGATATAGAACGAGCAGTGGGGTAAAAAGAAATGAAAATCGAAAAATTTGTAACAGGAATTATCAGTACCAATTGTTACATTGTTACTAATGAAGAAACAAAAGAGACCGTGATCGTTGATCCGGCAAATCTGTCAAAAGCGATGATCGGTTATATCGAAGAGGAAGAGCTTGTAATTAAGGCAATTCTTCTGACTCATGCGCATTTTGATCATATCATGGGAATCGATAAAGTGATCGACCGGTATGGAGAAATGTCGGTTTATGTAGAAGAATCCGATCTGGAGCTTCTTCACACACCGTCTATGAATGAGTCAACGGTATATACAAATGGCTACAGCTACCCGGGTGGAGACGTGATCCATGATGGAGATGTGCTTCATCTGATCGGAGAAGATTTCCGGGTGATCCATACACCGGGACATACCCAGGGCGGCGTATGCTACTATGTAGAAAAAGAGGGAGTACTTTTCAGTGGAGATACATTGTTCTGTTGTTCAGTCGGAAGAAGTGATTTTGCAACCAGCAGTACTTCTGCACTGATTCGTTCGATCAAGGAAAAGCTGTTCCTGCTTCCGGATGAAACAAAGGTATTCCCGGGACATATGGGCGCAACAACGATTGGCAACGAAAAAGTGAACAACCCGTATGTATAGAGGAGCAGAGAAATGATTCGGATCAGCTGTAAGAATGAACGTTTCACCTACGACATGTATCATATCGTAAAGTCATTTCTTCCTGATGCCGAGATCAGCCAGAAGGTAGATCCAGAACAGGAACTTCTGATCGAGATGACCGCAGAAGAGGAACCAGATCTGGAAGAGCAGGCATGTGATAAAAAGGTCCGGTGGACCTTTTTTCATTGCAGGGAGGCTGAATTCGCAGACATCAGCGAAAAAAGAGAACAAAAGCGTTATATCAATAAAAAATTATATCAGACCCTGGTCAAAAAGACCGGAGAAGAACATGCATGGGGGAATATGACAGGTGTCCGCCCCACAAAGATGATCATGGAAAGACTGGAAGAAGGTTCTTCTGAGGAAGAAATCATCCGGTATATGCATGATACCTATGTGGTAAGCGAGAAAAAAGCAATGCTTGGTATCGAGATTGCAAAGCGGGAAAAGGCCCAGCTTGACAAGCTGGATTATGAAAATGGATACAGTCTTTATATCGGAATTCCGTTCTGCCCGACAACCTGCAGTTACTGCTCCTTTACTTCTTATCCGGTTGCAAAATGGCAGGACCGGATGGATGAATATGTAGATGCACTTTTAAAAGAGCTTGCATTCATTGCAGAGGTTTCAAAAGAAAAGCATCTTAATGCGATTTATATGGGAGGCGGTACGCCGACAACCCTGAGTGCACAGCAGATGGATCGGGTTTTGAGTTTCCTGGAAGAACATTTTTCCTTTGAACATCTGAAAGAATATACGATCGAAGCCGGAAGACCGGACAGTATTACTGAGGACAAGCTGCGAGTGATTCGAAAGCATGGAGTTGGCAGAATTTCCATCAATCCACAGACCATGCAGCAGAAGACACTGGATGTGATCGGAAGACGTCATACAGTGGAAGATGTAGTCCGCATTTTCCATCTGGCAAGAGAACTGGGATTCGACAATATCAATATGGATCTGATCGCAGGTCTTCCGGGAGAACATCCGGAGGAAATGGAAGATACTCTCCGTCAGATCAAAGAGCTTGCACCGGACAGTTTGACGGTCCATGCACTTGCAATGAAACATGGTTCGAGACTGACACGCGAACGGGCTGCAAGCACAGAAAAACAAAATTACAAACAGATGGCAAGAGAGCTGGAAGAGATGATCGATATGGCACGTAAGGCGGCCGGTGAGATGGGACTTTATCCGTATTATCTCTACAGACAGAAAAATATTGCAGGAAATTTTGAAAATGTAGGTTACGCAAAGGTTGACAAAGCGGGAATTTACAATATACTGATTATGGAGGAAAAGCAGTCCATCGTTGCTGCCGGTGCTGGCGCATCGACTAAGGTGGTGCTTCCGTATGAGATTCCGGCGCCCGGAAGTAAAAACGGGCGGATGACGAATCTGATAAGAATAGAAAATGTCAGAGATGTGGGAGAATATATTTCCCGTATCGATGAGATGATAGAGCGAAAAGGAGAATGGTTATGGCATTAAAGAAAAAACCGGTTACCGGCATGAAAGACATGCTCCCGAAAGAAATGGAAATCAGAGACTATGTGATCCAGATGATCAAGGATACCTATAAGACATTTGGATTTACTTCTATAGAGACACCGTGCGTGGAACACATTGAGAACCTGTGCAGCAAACAGGGTGGCGACAATGAAAAACTGATCTTCAAGATTCTGAAGAGAGGGGAAAAACTGAAAATTGCTGAGGCAAAAGAAGAGATCGATCTGGTAGACGGAGGACTTCGTTATGACCTGACAGTTCCACTTGCAAGATACTATGCAAATCATGCAAATGAACTGCCGTCACCGTTTAAGGCACTTCAGATTGGCAATGTATGGAGAGCAGACCGTCCACAGAGAGGACGTTTCCGTCAGTTCATGCAGTGCGATATCGATATTTTAGGTGAGCCGGGTAATCTTGCGGAGATCGAACTGATCCTTGCAACCACGACCATGCTTGGAAAGATGGACTTCCACAATTTTACGGTATGTATCAATGACCGTAATATCTTAAAGGCGATGGCTGCATTTAGTGGATTTAAGGAAGAAGATTTCGATGAAGTATTTATCATCCTTGATAAGATGGATAAGATCGGCAAAGAAGGCGTAGGCGAAGAACTGGTTGAGATGGGTTATACAAAAGAAAATGTAGATACTTATCTTGGACTCTTTGATGAGATCAGCCCGGATGTTGACGGAATCCGTTTCTGCAAGGAAAAGCTGGCAGGATTCCTTGACGAAAAGAAAGCCGACAGCATGGAAACGATCATCTCCAGCGTAGAAAGTGCAAAAGAGGCAGATTTCAAAGTAAAATTTGATCCGACGCTGGTACGTGGACAATCTTACTATACAGGAACCATTTTTGAAGTAACGATGGATGAATTTGGCGGCTCTGTTGCAGGTGGCGGACGTTACGATAAGATGATCGGTAAATTCACAGGGCAGGACACACCGGCATGTGGATTCTCAATCGGATTTGAGCGTATTGTCATGCTGCTTCTGGAAAATGGATATGAGATTCCTTCTAAACGCCAGAAAAAAGCATATCTTCTTGAAAAGAATATGCACAAGGAAGGCATCCTCAAAGTACTTGAGATGGCAAAAACTGACCGCGCAGCCGGGAAACAGGTTCTGGTGGTCAATATGAAGAAGAACAAGAAATTCCAGAAGGATCAGTTGATCGCAGAAGGATATGAAGATATCACAGACTGCTACAAAGATTCCGTTATGGATTTATAAGGAAAGAGAAACGCAGGAGGATAAATTAGAATGGCAGAGTCAATGACAGGACTGAAAAGAACACATCGGTGTGCAGAGCTTTCAGAGGCAAACATCGGTGAAAAAGTAACCATCATGGGATGGGTACAGAAGAACAGAAATAAAGGTGGACTGGTTTTTGTAGATGTACGTGACCGTTCCGGACTGATCCAGGTTGTTTTTGAAGAGGGAAGTACAGATAAAGCGCTTCTTGAGAAGGCAGCAAAGCTTAGAAGTGAGTTTGTTGTAGCAATCGTGGGAACTGTTGAAAAACGTTCCGGTGCAGTTAATGAAAATCTTGCAACAGGTGCGATTGAGATCAAACCGGAAGAACTCAGAATTTTATCTGAATCTGAGACACCTCCGTTCCCGATCGAAGAGAATTCCAAGACAAAAGAGGAAGTACGTCTGAAATACCGTTTCCTCGATCTTAGAAGACCGGACATCCAGAGAAACCTGATGATGAGAAGCCGTGTGGCTACCCTCGCACGTCAGTTCATGGCAAAAGAAGGATTCCTTGAGATCGAGACACCGTTCCTGATCAAGAGTACACCGGAAGGTGCAAGAGATTACCTGGTACCGAGCCGTATTCATCCGGGAAGCTTCTATGCACTTCCGCAGTCACCGCAGATCTTCAAACAGCTGCTGATGTGCTCCGGATATGACCGATATTTCCAGATCGTAAAATGTTTCCGTGATGAAGACCTTCGTGCAGACCGTCAGCCGGAATTTACACAGATGGATATGGAACTTTCCTTTGTAGATGTTGATGATGTCATTGATATCAATGAGAGACTGCTTGCATATCTGTTCAAAGAAGTACTGGATATCGATGTACAGCTCCCAATCCAGAGAATGACCTGGCAGGAAGCAATGGACAGATTCGGTTCTGATAAACCGGATATCCGTTTCGGCATGGAGCTGGTTAATGTGACAGAGACTGTCAAAGACAGCGAATTTGTTGTATTTAAGAATGCGATTGAAGCAGGCGGAACTGTCCGTGGTATCAACGCAAAAGGCCAGGGTGGCATGGCCAGAAAGAAGATCGACAAGCTGGTTGATTTTGCAAAAGGTTATGGAGCAAAGGGACTTGCTTATATTGCAATCCATGAAGACGGAACTGTCAAATCTTCTTTCTCAAAATTCATGACGGAAGAAGAGACAACAGCGCTGATTAAAGCGATGGATGGAGAGAATGGAGACCTTCTTCTCTTTGCGGCAGATAAGAATAAAGTTGTATGGGATGTTCTTGGTGCACTTAGACTGGAACTGGCACATCAGATGGAACTCCTTGATAAGACTGAATACAAATTCCTGTGGATCACAGAATTCCCGCTTCTTGAGTGGAGTGATGAACAGAACCGTTTCACAGCAATGCATCATCCGTTTACCATGCCGATGGAAGAAGACCTTCAGTACATCGACAGTGATCCGGGAAGAGTCCGTGCAAAAGCATATGACATCGTTCTGAATGGTAACGAGATCGGAGGCGGAAGTGTCCGTATCTTCAACCAGGAGATCCAGAGTAAAATGTTTGAAGTACTTGGATTCACACCGGAACAGGCACAGGAGCAGTTCGGATTCCTTCTGAATGCATTTAAATACGGTGTGCCGCCACACGCAGGACTTGCTTACGGTCTTGACCGTCTGGTTATGCTGATGGCAAAACAGGACAGCATCCGTGACGTGATCGCGTTCCCGAAGGTAAAAGATGCATCCGACCTGATGACAGAAGCACCGGAGAGAGTCGATCCGAAGCAGCTGGAAGAGCTTGGACTGGAGCTGGAAGAGCATACAGCGGACGCTGAATAAATTTTATAATTCAATTTTTAAAAATGAACATTTTTTCACATAAAACAGAATTGGCTGTCAAAGTGAAGAAATGTTCATTTCTTTTTTTATAGCGAAATTCTATAATAATGATAGTTGAAATAAAAGGAGGATGGGATATATGGCACATAAAATTTTAGAAGAAGCGCAGGAAATGAATGATCTACTTATAAAATGGAGAAGAGATCTTCATCAAATTCCTGAGACGGATCTGGAGCTTCCAAAGACTGTGGAATATATCAGTAAACGTCTGGATGAGATGAATGTAGAATACAAGGTATTTCCTGAGGTTTCAGTGATTATCGCTCAGATTGGAAAAGGGGATAAATGTTTTCTTCTGAGAAGTGATATGGATGCGCTTCCGGTAGAAGAGGAAACGGGACTTGAATTTGCATCAAAGAATGGCTGTATGCATGGATGCGGACATGATCTGCACGCTACGATCCTTCTTGGAGCGGCAAAAATTTTAAAGGCACATGAAGAAGAACTGCCGGGCGTGGTCAAATTATTGTTCCAGCCAGGTGAGGAGACCTTCCGCGGAGCGAAAGCAGCAGTGGAAGCAGGAGTCCTGGAGAATCCGCATGTAGATGCTGCCTTTGCAGCGCATGTATTTGCGGCAATTCCATGTGGAACGATTGGATATGGTGTGGAAGCCATGGCATCTGTATATGGCTTTAAAATCACCCTTACAGGACGTGGCGGACATGGTTCTGCACCGGAGGGCTGTATTGACCCGATCAACGCTGGTGTAGAAGTTTATCATGCTCTTCAGGCACTGATCGCCAGGGAATGTCCACCATCAGCAGAGGCAGCACTTACGATTGGACAGTTTACAGCTGGTAATGCAGCAAATGTAATTCCGGAGCGCTGCGTGCTTCAGGGAACACTAAGGACATTTAATGAAGAAGTGAGGACGATGCTGATCCGGAGGATTAATGAAATTGTTCCGGCTGTTGCAGCAGCTTATCGTACTACATGTGAAATCGAAGAACTCAGCAATGTTCCGAGTGTAACTTGCAATGAAGAACTGAATGCAGAGTATATTAAAAGTGTTGAGTCTCTTGAGAATCCGGGAACAACGATTAACGGTGGATTTCATGTCATGGGATCCGAAGACTTTGCCGTGATTTCAGCAAAAATACCGGCAAGTTATTTTGTAGTCGGAGCCGGAGTGGAAGATCAGAGTAAATGGAAAGGACAGCATAATCCAAAGATTCTGTTTAATGAAAAAGCATTACCGCTTGGCGTAGCCATGTATGCGAAGATTGCAATGGACTGGCTGGCAAAATAGAAGAGTAGATCTATAAGGTTAGAATAAATAAAAAGAAGGGATCAGGCTTTTAAAAAAAGTGAAAGCGGATCCCTTTTCGTGTATCTGGCACAACTCTGACAAATGGGGGCTTTTGATTTAATTAAAAGTTTAATCAGAAATTTACATGAATGAAAAAAGAGACTTATGAAAATCATAAGTCTCACAAAGAGCGACAGACGGGACTCGAACCCGCGACCTCCACCTTGGCAAGGTGGCGTACTACCAACTGTACTACTATCGCATCTATTAAATTGTGTTCATCAGAACAATATCTACTATACCGTACAAAGAAGGAATTGTCAACGAAAAAATGAAGAAATTCTGTTCTACTTTTTGCGTAGATTCAATAAGTTTTCTGTTAATCAGACAAAAAATGATTTTAACAGAATAATAGGCGAAGAAAAGTAGAAAAGTCCGACATATAAAATTGAAAATATACTTGACCAATTGATAGATATATTGTATAGTATTTATTGTTCTGATGAACAACAAATAATGAATGCGATAGTAGTACAGTTGGTAGTACGCCACCTTGCCAAGGTGGAGGTCGCGGGTTCGAGTCCCGTCTGTCGCTCTTGAATTAAGAACTACATGTTGCGTGTGGTTCTTTTTTTGTGCATACAATGAGCCAAATACAGATTTTCACATCCATGCAGATTTGTGCTTGCACAAGGATCTGCATGGATGTGAAAATCTGTATTTGGCGAATGTACATCATCGAGCTGCTAAGCGAGATGGTGTATGTTCGCCAGGGTTTCGTGGTCACACGAAACCCTGGCTCATTACTAACGTAAAATACCCATTGGCACCCATGCAGATTTGTGCTTGCACAAGGATCTGCATGGGTGTAAAAATCTGTATTTGGCGAATGTACATCATCGAGCTGCTAAGCGAGATGGTGTACGTTCGCCGGGGGTTCGTGTTTACACGAAACCCTGGCTCATTACTAACGTAAAAAAGACTGGCATCGAGCCAGTCTTTCATCATAACTATTCTTTTTTTTATTTCAGGAAGAACCAGTATCCTGCAAATGCAGCAGCTGCGATGATCAGGAAGATAAGGATTACAACAAGCACAACAGGAAAATGTCGCTCATCATCGTCATCTTCTTCGTCTAACATATTCTGATAGTTCTCACGCATCTCCTGTTCACGTTTTTCACGGACATGCTTTGGTGGGATATTAGAATAGGTCTGTTCTTTTTCTCCCTCTGGAGTGGAAAGATCAGGTGCAGTAATTTTAAGTTCATCCGCTTCATCAGAAATGATACGTGTGCTGGAATTGTCAATTGCATGTACCGGTTTGGCTTCTTCCGGACGTTTCTTTTTCGGACGTGGACGAACTTTTTCCCGGCTTTCTTCCTGACCTTCTGCATATTTGAGAAGTGGACGGTCTGAAGTAGCAGGGCGTTTCTTTGGATGCGGTCTGGATGGCTGTTCTTCGGAAGAACCTTCTGTCTTCGGACGAGGTTTTCTTACCGGTCTTTCGCTTTCGGCAGCCGGGTTAGGACGTTTTTTCTTCGGATGAGCCGGTACTTCTGGATTAGCAGAAGAAGCGGTCCGCTTTTCGGCGTTTTCCGGAGATACCGGACGTTTTTTCTTTTTCTTTGGCTGGGCAGGACGTTCGGCAGAAGTTTTTTCTCCTTCGGCAGCCGGGCGCTTTTTGTGTGGCTTTTCTGCAGCCTTACCGGCTTCAACTGTTTTTTCAGCCAATGCTTCTTTTGCAAGCTTTTTTTTCTTTTCACGCTGTTTATCTAAATTCCACTGCTTTTTACAATCGCGGCAGATTGCGAATTCATTGTAGATTGCTTCACCGGCTTCATTTTCGCCTATTTTTTTGTTCTTGATCTCAAGATCCTTTTTACAAATCGGGCACTGCATGATTTATCTCTCCTCTTTGGTTTTTTAATATGTATCTACTCCCTTATTAAATGATGTAAATGTTAAAAATTATGTTTAACATTCACATCCTTAAATACATAGAATCATACATTTATAATGTTATCACGTCCCCAAAAGATGTCAAGAAAGTTCTTTGAATATTTACAAAAAAGTGCTAGAATAAAATGGATTTACTATAGATTAGGAGGACGCGAAGATATGGCAGATACAAAGACAATCAAAGTAGGATTACTTGGACTTGGAACAGTCGGAACAGGTGTTTATAAATTGATTGGACGTCGCAGTGAAGAGATGCAGCAGAAGACCGGCGCCACTCTTGAAATAAAGAAAATTCTGGTGCACAACATGAAAAAAGTAAGACAGGGTGTAGATCAGAATCTGCTGACAGATCAGTGGAAAGAGATTATAGAAGATGATGAAATCCAGATCGTGATCGAGGTGATGGGTGGAATTGAGCCTGCGAAAACGATGATCACAGAAGCGCTGAAAGCAGGAAAAAATGTAGTAAGTGCAAATAAGGATCTGATTGCAGAATATGGAAAGGAACTATACGAGGCAGCAAAAGAAGGAGGCGCGGATTTCCTGTTTGAAGCAGCGGTAGCAGGAGGAATCCCGATCATCCGTCCGCTTAAGCAGTGCCTGGAAGGCAACCAGATCGATGAGATCATGGGAATTGTCAACGGTACGACTAACTATATCCTGACAAAGATGTTTGAAGATGGAATGGATTTCACAGAAGCACTCGCAAAGGCGACAGAGCTTGGCTATGCAGAAGCGGATCCGACGGCAGATGTGGAAGGCCTGGACGCAGGACGTAAGGTGGCAATCATGGCTACGTCAGCATTCCATTCACAGGTGAAATTTTCGGATGTCTATACGGAGGGAATCACAAAGATCACAGCAGCAGATGTAAATTACGCAAAAGAGATGGGAAATGTGATCAAACTGATCGGTATTGCGAGAAATACATCTAATGGAATTGAAGCAGGTGTTTATCCGATGATGATCGATAAGAAACATCCGCTCGCTACCGTAAGAGATTCCTTTAATGCTGTTTTTGTACACGGAGATGCAGTTGGGGATACCATGTTCTATGGAAGAGGAGCAGGAGAACTGCCGACCGCAAGTGCAGTTGTCGGAGATGTGATGGATGTTACAAGAAATATTGTATGGAACTGTACCGGAAGAATCGGATGGAGCGCATACAAAGAGCTTCCGATCAAGGAATTTGCGGACGTCAAGAATCGTTTCTTTATCCGTATGCAGGTGAGTAATGAACCGGGAGTACTGGCAGCAATCGCGAAAGTATTCGGAGATCATAAGGTAAGTATCGAACGTGTGATCCAGGAACAGGCAAAAGCGGCAAAGGCAGAACTTGTCATCGGAACATCCGCAGTCAAGGAATACCATCTTCAGGATGCACTGGAGGAATTAAAAGAAATGCCGATCGTAAGTGAGATCAGCAGCATTATCAGAGAATATTAAAAGGCACAGCATTGGAAAAAGGAGTAATCAGGCATGAGTTATGCAGACAAAATTTTTATAGAGATGTGCAGGGACATCATTGATAATGGAACCAGCACAGAAGGAGAAAAGGTACGTCCGAGATGGGAAGACGGGACTCCGGCGTATACTGTAAAAAAATTTGGTGTGGTGAACCGGTATGATCTGCGAAAAGAATTCCCGGCACTGACACTCAGAAGAACCGGGATCAAAAGCTGTACGGACGAGCTTTTGTGGATCTGGCAGAAAAAATCCAATAATATCCACGATCTGAACAGTCACATCTGGGACAGCTGGGCAGATGAAGATGGATCGATCGGGAAGGCATACGGCTATCAGATGGGCGTAAAGCATGTCTACAAAGAGGGAATGATGGATCAGGTAGATCGTGTACTCTATGATCTGAAGAATAATCCTTACAGCCGCCGGATCATGACGAATATCTATGTACATCAAGATCTTCATGAGATGAATCTGTATCCGTGTGCATACAGCATGACGTTCAATGTGACAAAAGAAAAAGGCAGCGACAAGCTGACACTGAACGGAATCCTGAACCAGCGTTCCCAGGATGTGTTGGCGGCAAATAACTGGAATGTATGCCAGTATGCTGTGCTACTTCATATGCTCGCGCAGGTATGCGATATGCAGGTGGGCGAATTTGTACATGTGATCGCAGATGCACATATTTACGACAGGCATATTTCGCTGATCGAGGAACTGATTTCAAGAGAGACGCACCCGGCACCGAAATTCTGGCTGAATCCGGAAGTGAAAGATTTCTATCAGTTTACACCGGATGACGTAAGATTAGACGATTATGTGACAGGACCGCAGATCAAAAATATTCCGATCGCGGTTTAGAAAAGGAGACAGATACGATGAACATTATTGTAAATGCAGATAAAAACTGGGCAATAGGAAAGAATAACAGTCTGCTTGTACGAATCCCGGCAGATATGAAATACTTCCGCCAGATGACAGAAGGCAATATTGTCGTGATGGGAAGAAAGACACTGGAAAGCTTTCCGCAGGGGCGTCCGCTTGCCAACCGGGTTAATATTGTAATTTCCCATAATCCGGATTATCAGGTGAAGGATGCGATCGTGGTACACAGCGTGGAAGAGGCAATGCAGGAATCTAAAAAGCATGAAGGAGAAGTATTTGTGATCGGCGGAGAAAGTATTTACCGTGCCATGCTTCCGTACTGTAATACAGCGTATGTTACGCGGACAGATCATGTATATGAGGCAGATACCTGGTTCCCGGATCTGGACAAAAATCCGGATTGGCAAAAAACAGCTGAGACGGATGAACAGACATATTTCGATCTTGAGTATGTATTTGCAAAATATGAAAGAATAAAATAGATCAATAAAATTTGCGAAATGTATCATTGACAAATCAATATACCACTCTTTATAATAAATGTAATCGATGAGACAATAGAAGAAATGCTATGACAAGGAGGAGTATATGATCTTCGGAAGCAAAGAGAGAAGGCGGACGGTGTAAGCCTTCATGAAGGGATTGTAGAAGTAGCCTTTGAGCAGCGGACCGAACGGGAATTTCTCAAGTAGACTTCGACGTAGACCCTACGTTACAGGGGAATAGTATCGAACATTTCTATGGTTCTGTACTTGCGTGAGAGCAGAGAAGCAGCTTCTCTGAAGACAGGTGGTAACACGGATTTTATATTCGCCCTGAACGGTCAGCCGTTTAGGGCGTTTGTTATTCTATATGACTATGATAAAAATTTGGCGATCATCTGTATAGAAAATTCATGGAGGTAGATTTATGAAAAAAATATCAGGGAACAAATTACTTGTAAAAGCATTAAAAGAGGAGGGGGTAGATATCCTTTTTGGATATCCGGGAGCCTGTACAATTGATATCAGTGATGAAATTTACAAACAGGATTACACAAAAGTTGTACTTCCGCGTCATGAACAGGCACTTGTCCATGCTGCAGATGCTTACGCCAGATCAACAGGAAAAGTCGGGGTATGTCTGGTAACAAGCGGACCGGGTGCAACCAATCTGGTGACAGGAATTGCAACGGCAAATTATGACAGTGTACCGCTGGTATGTTTTACCGGACAGGTTGCGAGACATCTGATCGGAAATGATGCATTCCAGGAAGTTGATATTGTAGGTATTACAAGAAGTATCACAAAATACGGTGTGACAGTAAGAAAGAGAGAAGATCTTGGAAGAATCATCAAAGAGGCATTCTATATTGCGCGCAGCGGACGTCCGGGTCCGGTTCTTGTGGATCTCCCGAAAGATGTAATGGCAGAGCTTGGAAGCCCGAATTATCCGGAGACAGTCAATATCCGCGGATATAAGCCGAGTACCGGTGTTCACATCGGACAGCTTAAGAGAGCAGTCAAGATGCTTGGAAAAGCAAAGAAACCGTTGTTCCTTGCCGGTGGTGGGGTAAATATTGCAGGAGCGAATAAGGCGTTTACCGAACTTGTAGAACGTACCCAGATCCCGGTTGTGACAACGATCATGGGACGTGGTGCGATTCCGACAACGCATCCGCTTTTTATCGGTAATCTGGGGATGCACGGTGCATATGCATCCAATATGGCAGTGGAAGAATGTGATCTGCTGTTCTCGATCGGGACCAGATTTAACGATCGTATCACCGGAAAACTGCATGCATTTGCACCGAAGGCTACGATCGTACATATCGACATTGATACTTCCTCCATCTCACGTAACATTCAGGTAGATATTCCGATCGTTGCGGATGCAAAAGAAGCAATTGAAAAATTATTGGAATATGTAGAACCAATGGAGAAAAAAGAAAGCTGGATGGAACAGATCGAAGGCTGGAAAGAGGAGCATCCGCTTAGGATGAAACCAAAGGGAGACCAGATGCAGGCTCAGGATATTCTGGAGACGATCAATGAAGTGTTTAAAGAGGATGACAAGATTGTTGTGACAGATGTAGGACAGCATCAGATGTTCACATCCCAGTATCTGGAAGTGAATGAAAAGACCAGACTTTATATGTCCGGCGGACTTGGAACCATGGGATATGGATTCCCGGGAGCAGTCGGAGCGCAGATTGGCAATCCGGACAGTACGGTAATTGCAATTTCCGGTGATGGCGGTATGCAGATGAATATTCAGGAATTTGCAACAGCAGTGCTGGAAGAACTTCCTTTGATCCTCTGTGTATTTAACAATACCTATCTTGGAATGGTTCGCCAGTGGCAGAAACTTTTCTATGGAAAACGCTATTCTATGACGGATCTTCGTGCAGGCGCAGCGACAAGACGTGGAGAAGAGCATCCACCGAAATATACGCCGGACTTTGTAAAACTTGCAGAAAGCTATGGGGCAAAGGGAATCCGTGTAACCGAAAAATCCGAGATGAAAGCAGCATTTGAACAGGCAAAAGCAAACCGTGCACTGAAGGTGCCGACTCTGATCGAATTCATGTTGGATCCGGAAGTGCAGGTTTATCCGATGGTACGTCCGGGCGGAACCCTGGAAGATCTTTTGATGGATTAATGGAGAGGAGAGGTGAAGATGGATAATACAATGAAAAAAAGATGGATTTCCTTATATGTGGAAAATCAGGTTGGTGTACTTTCAAAGATTTCCGGACTCTTTTCCGGTAAATCCTATAATCTGGAGAGTCTGACGGTAGGTAGAACAGAAGATCCGACTATCTCCAGAATGACGATTGAGACGAACAGTGATGAAGAGACTTATGAGCAGATCAAAAAACAGCTGAACCGTATGGTTGAAGTCATCAGAGTCATTGATTTTACAGAAGTATCTGTTGTTATGCAGGAGCTGATGTTTATCAAGGTAAAAAACTGTACACCGGAAGATAAGACAGAGCTTTTCCAGATCGCGCAGACCTATCAGGCAAAGGTACGTGATTATGGAAAAGACAGTGTGCTTCTTGAATTTGTACACACGGCACATAAAAATACAGCGATCATCCAGTTTCTACGTTCTGAATTCAATTCAATTGAAGTTGTAAGAGGCGGAAGTGTGGGGATTGAAGCGATCACAATGCCAAAAAGATAAAAAAATCAAAAAAAACAGAGCGCACTCTTGAATTTGAAAAACAGAAGTAATATAATAGCGATATGTAATCCGTAGGATTTAAAATACGGGAAACAAAAATTATAATTTAGATATATGTTACTGTAAGAAGCAACAAGGGAATGGAGGAATTACAATGGAAAAGAAACAGATTGACTGGTCAAGCATAGGATTTGGTTATATCCCGACCGAAAAGAGATATGTTTCAAATTACAAAGATGGAAAGTGGGATGATGGATGCCTGACAGAAGATGCCAACATTGTATTGAATGAGTGTGCAGGTGTTCTGCAGTATTCCCAGTCAGTATTTGAAGGTATGAAGGCATACACAACAGAAGACGGACGCATCGTTGTATTCCGCCCGGATATGAACGCAAAGAGATTTGCTGATTCCGCAAGAAGACTTGAGATGCCTGTATTTCCGGAAGACCGTTTTGTAGATGCGATCGTACAGGTAGTAAAAGCTAATGCGGCTTATGTACCACCTTACGGATCAGGAGCGTCCCTTTATATCCGTCCATATATGTTCGGAAGCAATCCGGTTATCGGAGTTAAACCTGCTGACGAATATCAGTTCCGTGCATTTGTAACACCAGTAGGACCATATTTCAAGGGTGGCGCAAAGCCGATCACAATTAAAGTCTCAGACTTTGACCGTGCAGCACCGCATGGAACAGGACATATCAAAGCTGGTCTTAACTATGCAATGAGCTTACATGCAATTGTAACAGCACATGAAGAAGGCTATGCAGAGAATATGTATCTGGATGCAGCAACAAGAACAAAAGTAGAAGAGACAGGTGGAGCAAACTTCATCTTCGTCACAAAAGATGGTAAAGTAGTTACTCCGAAATCAAACAGTATCCTTCCATCTATTACAAGACGTTCTATTCTTTATGTGGCAGAACATTATCTTGGACTTGAGACAGAAGAAAGAGAAGTATATCTTGATGAAGTAAAAGACTTTGCAGAATGCGGACTTTGCGGAACAGCAGCAGTTATCTCACCGGTTGGAAAGATTGTAGATCATGGTAAAGAAATCTGCTTCCCAAGCGGAATGGATGAGATGGGACCTGTTATCAAGAAATTATATGAAACACTTACCGGAATCCAGATGGGACACATCGAAGCTCCGGAAGGATGGATCCAGGTGGTTGAATAATGGATAAATTTGTTACAAAGCGAAATGATCTGCTCGCTGAGCAGGTGATAAAGAGTCTGAAGTCCCGTCAGATGGAGGGACATTATGTACAGACCAAAGAAGAGGCACTTGCCCTTGCACTGGAGCTGATTCCGGAAGGAAGCAGCATCAGCTGGGGAGGGTCTATGAGCATTAAGGCAATTGGACTTCCAGAAGCACTTCATAAAGGAAATTATAAAGTGCTGGACAGAGATCTGTGCGCGACACCGGAGGAAAAAGCAGAGATGATGCATCAGGCATTTAACTGTGATTATTTTCTTGCAAGCTGTAATGCAATCTCGGAAGATGGGATACTGGTCAATATAGATGGAAATGCAAACCGTGTGGCAGCTATTTCTTACGGACCGGAAAATGTTCTGATGATTGTTGGTATGAATAAAATTGTAAGAAGTGCAGAGGATGCATATGCCCGTGCAAAGTATGTGGCAGCTCCGATTAACGGACAGCGTTTTGAAGGGCTTCCGTGTGCGAAGATAGGTGTCTGTTCCAACTGTAAATCTCCGAAAAGTATCTGCTGTCAGACACTGATTACAAGATTCAGCCATGTTCCAAACAGAATAAAAGTGATTTTGGTGAATGAAGAACTGGGATTCTAAAAAATACGAAGAGAATCAGGGAATTTCCCCTGGTTCTTTTTGTGTCTGAAAAAGAAAATGCGTTACTGGTCACAGGTACTGTGAACAGTAAAGAAAATTCCAAAAGGGAAAAGTTCTCATCAGAATATGACTTTCCTAGAGGAAAATCCTGTGTTATACTATAAAATAATCTGGATGTCAGGATGCGCAGCGGAGTGGTCCGTGGACATCGGTCAGTGCTGCTTATGGGCATTGATGGCGAATCGAAAGAGAGGAACAACAGAGTATGGAAGCGTATACAAGCTTTGCACGTGTATATGATACCTTCATGGATAATATTCCCTACGAAGAATGGTGTGAATATCTCACCGGTCTTATGAGAGAATATGGCGTCAGGGATGGACTGGTACTGGATCTGGGGTGCGGTACCGGGAACATGACAGAATTGCTTGCAAAGGCAGGATATGATATGATTGGTGCGGACAATGCGGAAGAGATGCTGGAGATCGCAATGGAGAAACGAGACAAATCCGGTTATGATATTCTGTATCTTCTGCAGGATATGAGAGAATTCGAACTGTATGGTACGGTAAGAGCTGTCATCAGTGTCTGCGATTCAGTCAATTATATTACAGAGCCGGAAGAACTTCAGGAAGTATTCCGCCTGGTCAACAATTATCTGGATCCGAAAGGTGTTTTTATTTTTGATTTTAATACACGTTACAAGTATGAAGAGATTCTTGGGGATCGCACAATTGCAGAGAACCGGGAGGAATGCAGTTTTATCTGGGACAACTATTATTACGAAGATGAGAAGATCAATGAATATGATCTGAGTCTTTTTATTGAGACAGATAAGGACAGTGGGCTTTATCGCAAATATGAGGAGACGCATTATCAGAGAGCGTATACGCTGGAGGAGATGAAGGAACTGATTCGGAAGTCGGGGCTGGAATTTGTGACAGCATACGATGCATTTTCAAAGAATGCGCCGATGGACACAAGCGAGCGCATTTATGTGATCGCAAGAGAACAGGGAAAATAGAACAGGAGAGAATTGTTATATGAAAGATTATATTGTAAGAGCAACTGCGGGAGACGGACAGATCCGTGCATTTGCCGCAACAACCGGAAATCTGGTGGAAGAGGCAAGAAAGAGACATGACACAAGTCCGGTAGCAACAGCGGCACTTGGAAGACTTCTGACAGCAGGAGCAATGATGGGAGGCATGATGAAGAATGAGACAGATGTGCTGACGCTTCAGATCAAAGGTGATGGACCACTTGGCGGAATTACGGTGACTGCAGATGCAAAAGGTGATGTGAAAGGATACGTCGATCATCCGGAAGCAATGATGCCGCCTAAGAATGGCAAACTGGATGTTGGAGGAGCTGTTGGAATCGGTCTTTTAAATGTTATTAAAGATATGGGACTGAAAGAACCATATGTTGGACAGACTATTCTGCAGACAAGTGAGATCGCAGAAGATCTGACGTATTATTTTGCAACCAGCGAACAGGTTCCGTCTTCTGTGGGCCTTGGAGTATTGATGAACAAGGACAACACTGTACACTGTGCAGGTGGGTTTATCGTGCAGGTAATGCCGTTTGTATCGGATGAGGTGCTGGATAAGCTGGAAGAGAATATCAAGAAGATCTCTTCCGTTACCAGTATGCTGGATAACGGACATACACCGGAGCAGATGCTGGAGCAGGTACTGGATGGTCTGAATGTGGAATTTACAGATACAATGGATACACAGTTTAAATGTAATTGTTCGCATGAGAGAATCGAGAAAGCCATCATCAGCATCGGAAAGAAAGATATCCAGGAAATGATCGATGACGGAAAAGAAGTAGAAGTAAAATGCCATTTCTGCAATACGGCGTATACATTTAGTGTAGAAGAACTGAAACGGATTTTAAAACAGGCAAAAAGATAAAGAGGTAAACACATGAAACAGGGATTTATCAAAGTTGCAGCGGTCACAGTTGATATTCGTGTGGCGGATGTCTGGCACAACTGTAAGGAAATCTGCAAACGTATGAAAGAAGCTGAGAAGGCTGGCGCAAAGATCATTGTTTTTCCGGAGCTTTGCCTGACCGGGTATACTTGCAGCGATCTTTTTACACAGGATATACTGTTAAAAGAGGTGCGCAGAGCACTTGCAAAAGTTGCAGAAGAGACCAGGCATACAGAAGCACTTGTATTTGTTGGGCTTCCACTTGCAATTGATGGAGAGCTTTATAATGTTGCGGCCGCATTAAATGACGGAAAGATCCTTGGCTTTACAACCAAGACATTTCTTCCGAATTATGGGGAATTTTATGAGATGCGTCAATTCCGTCAGGGACCGAAAAAAGCAAGAGTGATTTCTTATGAAGGGGAAGAAATCCTGTTTGGGCCGCAGATCCTGTATCAGGCGGCAGAGATGGATGATCTGGTCGTATCGGCAGAGATCTGTGAGGATGTCTGGTCACCAATCCCGCCGAGCATTGAGGCGGCAAGAGAAGGCGCGATCATCCTGGTCAACTGTTCAGCAAGTGATGAGACGATCGGAAAGGATAGTTACCGGGAGGAACTAATCAAGGGACAGTCTGCAAGACTGATTGCAGGTTATGTCTATGCAAATGCCGGGGACGGAGAGTCTACAACGGATGTGGTATTTGGCGGACACAATATTATTGCAGAGAATGGGACGATCCTGAAAGAAGCAAAGCGGTTTGCCAACGAGATGATCGTCAGTGAGATTGACATTTTCCGTCTTTTAAGTGAACGGAGAAAAAATACAACTTTCCAGACAACGGAAGAACGTCATCTTCCAAAAGTACTGTTCCACATAAGTGTGGAAGAGACAGCACTTACCAGAAGCTTTGCACAGACCCCTTTTGTTCCACAGAATATGGCAGAGAGGGAAAAGCGCTGTGAGGAGATTCTGATGATTCAGGCAATGGGACTGAAGAAGCGTCTGGTGCATACTCACTCGAGAACAGCAGTCGTTGGAATTTCCGGCGGTTTGGATTCAACGCTGGCACTGCTTGTGACGGCGAAAGCGTTTGACATGGCAGGAAAAGACTGCAAGGATATCATTGCAGTTACGATGCCTTGCTTTGGTACAACAGACAGAACCTATCAGAATGCCTGCCTGATGTCGAAGAAGCTGGGAGCCACTTTGAAAGAGGTGCCGATCGCGGATGCGGTCCATGTGCATTTCCGTGATATCGGACATGATGAAGAGGTACATGATGTGACCTATGAGAATTCACAGGCAAGAGAGCGTACCCAGGTGCTGATGGATATTGCTAACCAGGAATGGGGCATGGTCATCGGAACCGGAGATATGTCGGAGCTGGCTCTTGGGTGGGCGACTTATAATGGAGATCATATGTCTATGTACGGGGTCAATGCATCTGTTCCGAAGACACTGGTACGCCATCTGGTTCAGTATTATGCGGATACCTGTGAGGATCAGGAGCTGAAAGAGGTACTTCTGGATGTTCTTGACACACCGGTAAGTCCGGAGCTTCTTCCACCGAAGGATGGCGAGATCGCCCAGAAGACGGAAGACCTTGTAGGTCCGTATGAACTGCATGATTTTTATCTGTATTATGTTCTGAGATTTGGCTTTGAACCGTCAAAGATCTATCGGCTCGCAAAGCTTGCATTTGAAGGAACTTATGACAGCGTGACGATCATGAAATGGCTGAAGACCTTTTACCGAAGATTTTTTGCGCAGCAGTTTAAGCGCTCCTGCCTGCCGGACGGACCGAAGATCGGTACGGTGGCACTTTCTCCGAGAGGAGACTGGAGAATGCCGAGCGATGCGTGTGCGGCAGTCTGGATGCAGGATCTGGAAGCACTGGAGAAATAGAAAAGAATGTACAGGGGGGTACATTCTCGCATAAAGTGTCAGTGACACTTATCAGGCAATGATAAAGGGAAGTCTGCGAAAGTGCAGGCTTCCCTTTTTTAAATTATAATTTTTAAAGCTTGATATTTTTAAACAGATCTCCAAGGCTGGTTCCGATTGCTTCTGCTTTCGGAATTTCTACGTGTTCCAGCTCTTCCTCCTGTTCTTTTTCAGCATCTTCGGCAAGAGCCTTGATACTGAGGCTGATCTTACCGTCTTTGATACCGATGACTTTGACATCTACTTCGTCCCCAACGTGAAGTACCTGGTCTGCTGATTTGATTCTCTGGGTACTGATCTGGGAAATGTGAACCAGACCGGAAAGACCGTTCTCGAGACGTACAAAAGCACCGTAGGACTGAAGCGATTCAACGGTACCTTTTACAACACTTCCAACCTGTACAGATGCAAGTTTTTTTGCATCTTCTGCTTTTTTCTGTTCTCTTAAAATCTCACGTGCAGATAAGATCAGGCGTCCTTCTGCCTGGTTTGCTTCGATCACGCGGACATCAATTTCTTTTAGAAGATAAGTCTCCAGATCTTCGATATAAGAAAGAGAAAGGCGGGATGCCGGGATGAATCCTCGAAGTCCTTCGACCATGGCGATGACACCACCATTTACGATTCCTTCTACTTTTACGTGAAGATTGGTTCCCTCTTCCTGATAACGTGCGACCACATTCCATGGATTGGCATCATCGAAATGATCTTCGTAGTCTGCCATGCTTTCTGTCTGTTCCTGTAATTTTTCGTTTTCCATCTTAACACCTCTGTTAGTTTATTTTTCTGAACGTATGCTCAATATGTTTATTAGTATAACACATTTTTGTATAGATAAAAAGTATGGATTCCAGATGGTTAGACGGTTAAATTGTGCTTAATGAGAAAAAATCGTTATTATGTACGAAAATTGTGGTAAAAATTTGTGTATATTTTGAATAGTAAAATTTATGAAAAAAGTTGACAAAAGAAAAAATAAATTGTATATTACCAACATAAGGACATATTAAGGACAGTGTCCTAAACTAAAAGGCAAAGGAGAATTTAAAATGAAGGGAAACGTGAATTATCTGGAACTGGCAAACAGCCCTCTGATGTGGGTGAGTGCCGCAATAGCAGTAGGAATCGTAGTTTTTCAGTCCGTACTGTTTTTCAGGAAGTCGCTCAAAGCAGCAAAAGAGATTGGAATTGAACAGGAAAAGATCAATATGGCAATTAAGAGTAGTGCCATTTCCTCAATTGGACCATCTATTGTAATCCTGGTAACAATGATCTCTCTGATCGTATCAATGGGAGCACCTGTTTCATGGATGAGACTTTCTTTCATCGGATCCGTTAACTATGAAGCAATGGCAGCCGGATTTGGCGCACAGGCAATGGGCGCTACACTGGAGAACCTGACACCGGTTGCATTTGCCTGCGGTGTATGGACCATGATCTGTGGTTCACTTGGATGGCTGATCTTCACACTCCTTTTCACAGATAAGATGGATAAAGTAAACCATCTGATGTCAAAAGGAAATTCCAAAATGGTTCCGATCATTTCAGCAGGAGCGATGCTTGGTGCATTTGCAAACCTTGCATCAGGAAACTTCTTCAACGAAAAGAATCAGTTTGCATTTGGCGGAGCACCGGCAATCGCAACAATCGTAGGATGCATTCTTATGATGATCCTGACAAAGTTAGCGAAAGAAAAGAATATTGGATGGCTCAGAGAATGGGCCTTTGCAATTTCCATGTTCTCAGGCATGCTCATTGGTTACATCTGGAACACTGTATTTTAATAGGAATGAGAGGATAAAGATATGAATAAAGAATACTACAACAAAGTCTATATACCTGATATTGTTAAATGGGGAAAAATCACCATGTTATTAGGTATCATTACATGTTTTGGACCGGCACTTGTTATCTCAGTTGTATACGGATGTATGCCACCGGTATCCGCAATCATTGCAGGTACAATCGCACAGATCAGTGTAAGTGGAGCATTTTATATTGTAGAACCGATTTCCTATTTCCCGATTCTTGGAATCCCGGGAACTTATCTGACATTCCTTTCAGGAAATACATCCAACATGCGTGTTCCGTGTTCTTCTGTTGCACAGGAAGCAGCAGGCGTTGAAATGGGGAGTGACAAAGGTTCTGTTGTATCAACCATCGGTATTGCTGTATCGATCATTGTAAATATTGTGATTCTGACAATCGGAGCAATTGCAGGAAACGCAATTATCGGTATGATGCCAGAAGGATTCAAGCAGGCCCTCAACTTCCTTCTTCCGGCACTTTACGGAGCTGTATTCGGACAGTTCGCAATCACAAGACCGAAGCTTGGTGTAGTTGCAGTAGTTATTGCATTTGCAATGAACTGGCTGATGAAAAACGGATTCTTATCCTTCTTCCCTGGAACACCGTCATACGTTGTTATCCTGGTAGCCGTATTTGGATCTATTTTCGCAGGAAAGATTATCTACAAGAAAGAGCTTGAGGACTAAGTCCGGAAAGGAAAAACGATGTTATCGAGAGAAAGATTACAGGAAAGATTTATTGAGATGATCAAGATCTACAGCCCGTCAAAAGGGGAGAAAGAGATGGCGGACTGGATAGAAAACTGGCTGAGAGAACGGAACATTCCGTTCCAGTCAGATCATGCCGGGGAAGCTTATGGTGGAAACGGCAGAAATATCGTTGCATTTGTAAAAGGAAATACGAAGGAACGTCCATTTGGATTTGCAGCACATATGGATCAGATTGAGCCTTGCAGAAATGTAAATCCGGTGATCAATGGAAACATCATCAGTACCGACAAGACAACAACACTTGGCGGAGATGACAAAGCTGGAATTTCAGCAATCATGGAAGCGGTAGAAGATATCATTGAAAGCGGTGTACCGCACAGAGATATTTATCTTGTATTTACCTGCTCCGAAGAGATTAGTATGATGGGAACAAAGCACATGGATATGTCTATGCTGCCATGCAAGGAATTGGTTGTTGTAGATGCAACCGGTGGAGCAGAGACTCTCGCATACAAAGCACCGGCAATGGAAGCGATTGAGATTACTTTCAAAGGAAAGAAAGCGCATGCCGGAATTGAACCGGAAAAAGGAATCAATGCAATTGTTGTGGCATCAAAGGCAATCAGTAAGATGCACATCGGACGTATTGATTATGAGACAACCTCTAATATCGGACATATTGAAGGTGGATCTGCAACCAACATCGTAACAGATGAGGTTACATTTACCGCAGAGATCCGTTCACACAGTATGGAAAAGCTGGCTGCAGAGGTTGCACATATGGAACAGTGCTGCAAGGAAGCTGTAGAGGAAATGGGAGCCTGTTATGAGATGAAGCATGAGATGGCTTACCCGGTCCTGTCGCTGGAAGAAGACTGTGAATTGATCCAGGATACTGTAAATGCAATGGCAGAAGAAAGAATTACAGCAAATAAAATGATCATCGGTGGCGGAAGTGATGCAAATGTGCTTGCGGGACACGGATATAAGAGCGTCATTTTGGGATGTGGAATGATCAATGTACACACAGTAGAAGAAGCGCTTGATACAGATGAGACCTGGAAAGTGACAAAAGTACTGAGAAGACTGATGGGTGCAGAATAGGAGATGGACGACATAGATGGAAAAAGAAGAACTGAAGCAGAGATGTCTGGACGCGATTGACGAGAACAGAGATCTGATCATTCAGCTTGGTGATGATGTATATAAAACGCCTGAACTTGGCTACAAAGAATTTAAGACTACAGAAAGAATGATAAAGGCATTTCAGGAGATTGGAGAAGAGCCGGAGACGGAAATTGCATATACTGGCTGTAAGGTTTCAACTCCGAAAAAAGGGAATACAAGAATTGCCGTGATCGGAGAGCTGGACTGTATCCAGTGCAAAGAACATCCGGACAGTACGCCAGAAGGAAATGTTCATGCCTGCGGTCATCATGCACAGCTTGCAGATCTGTATGGATGTGCGATTGGTCTTTTAAGATCCGGAGTGATGAAGGAACTGGGTGGAGCGGTTGATTTTATTGCGATCCCTGCGGAAGAATGCGTAGATTATGATTATCGTGACAGTCTGATCCGTGAAAATAAGATCAGTTTTTACGGCGGCAAGCAGGAATATTTAAAACGTGGTGGCTTTGATGATGTGGATATGGCATTGCAGTGTCACATGATGGAAATTGGAAATGGCAGACATTGCACGATTGATACCGACTGCAACGGATTTGTGACAAAGACGGTAACATTTATCGGAGAAGCTGCGCATGCAGGTTTCGCACCACATGAAGGAATCAATGCGTTAAATATGGCAGAGTTGGCACTGAACAACATTCATGCACTCCGTGAGACTTTTCAGGAGAAAGAAAAGGTTCGTGTAAGTGCAATCATTACAGAAGGCGGAGATCTGGTAAATGTAGTTCCTGCTGTTGTGAAGATGCAGATCATGGTACGTGCTTTCACAATTGATGGAATGCTGGATGCCAGTAAAAAAGTGAACCGTGCGTTAAAAGCCGGAGCACTTGCAATCGGAGGAAAAGTCGAGATTGACGATAAGATCGGATATCTTCCGATGAATACCAACCGTGAGCTTTCAGCATTATATAAAGAAAATATGATCGAATATACAGGGGCGGAAAAAGATTCATTTGTAGAGCTTTATGAGACAGCAGGTTCTACAGATCTGGGGGATCTTTCTCAGATCATGCCGTGTATGCACATCTGGACAGAGGGAATAACCGGAGGACTTCACTCCAAGGATTACCGTCTTGCGGACCCGGAACTTGCTTATATCGTTCCGGCAAAGATGATGGCGCTTACGATCATTGATCTTCTTTATGATAACGCAAAAAAGGCAAAACAGATTCTTGACAATTTCAAACCGACGCTGACAAAAGAAAGTTATCTGGAATTAAAAAAAGAGCATTCTAAGCTTGTGGTTTTTGATGGCTCTGAGTTATAATAAAAAGGAATCCCGTTTAAGGGGTTCCTTTTTTAAAGCAATTATTCAGATATAGAGAGAGAAGCTGCCAACGGCAGGTTCTCTGGATAGAAGATCGCAATACGGGGGACAAATTTGTGAAAGTTGGAGTTATCGGATCAAAATCATCTTGTGAGGTTGTTAAGAAGAGTATAAAAGAAATCGACAGTTCAGTAGAAGTAGCTTCTTATGAAGAGGAACAGGTTAACCGAAGTGACCGGCTGATTGAGGAATGTGAACAGGAGTGTGATGCGGTACTGTTTACGGGCTGTGCGATCGAAAGTTTTGTGGGGAGAAACTATCATTTCACCAGGCCACATGTGTCGGTGGAAAAATCGGTAGTCAGCATTGCGGGAGCATTTCTGCAGATGCAGAAAAGTAATATTGAACTGGATGCATTTAGTATTGATATTGTAGAAAAACAGGTCATTGAGGATTTGCTGGATGCATTTGACATCCTGGCAAGAAACATTTATTCCTGTCCGTTTCAGGCAGGAGTGGAAGAAGAACAGTATGTGGAGTGGCACATGAAGCTTCTGGATGAAGGAAAGGTCAATGTGGCACTGACTTCTCTTCGGTGGGTGTATAAGATACTGCAGGAAAAGGGATACCATGCAATTTATCTGCCTCCGACCAGGGCAAAAGTGAGAGTGGCACTGGAGAAATTAAAAAATGAATGTGCGCTTCAGGAAGCAGAATATGCGCAGGCAGCAGTTGAGATTTTTCAGCTGACGGATTATAAGAGCAGAGAAGAGAATTATTATTCAAGTATGCTTGCAAAAGCAGATATTGAAAAAGAAATCATCAAATATACAGAAGGGATTCAAGGTGCAATTTTTGCATCAGGAAGAAGAGAATATATTGTATTTTCCAATTCCGGGGCTGTACAAGAAGAATTTAACCAGCGGAAGCTTCTGAATCTGCAAAAAAAAGTGCAGGAGGAGAAGAAAATCAGCCTGAATGTAGGGATCGGAACCGGAGGCACGATGAATGACGCGGAAATGAACGCAAGACGTGCACTGGATTTTTCCCTGAAAAATGCAAAGCAGGAGATTTTCTGGATTGATGCCGGTCAGACACAGCACGGACCGCTTGGAAAGGAGATCCAGCTGGAATATCAGCTCATTTCTTCCGATCCGAAGCTACAGGAAATTTCAGAAAAAACCGGGCTCAGCACAACGTCAATTCTGAAGATCATTGCCATTGCAGATGTAAGAAAAAGTTATATTTTCGATGCACATCAGTTGGCGGAGTGTCTGGGGATTACGGTCAGAAGTGCGCGCCGGATCATGAATAAGATCATGGAAGCCGGTTATGGAAAAGTGTATGCAAAGAAGACAGCGGCAGCGGGTGGCAGACCGAAGGCACTGGTAGAGATATTGTTTAAAATTTAGTGTAAGTGGTCTTTTATCCGAACAAGGGTTGACGAACAGTAAAAAAAATGGCATTCTGAAAAATAAAGGAACAAGAGATAGTAATGGAGTAATATAAAATGGATCAGAAAAAACCAAAGAAAGTATATGTGATCGGACATAAAAATCCAGATACAGATTCTATCTGTTCGGCAATTGCATATGCAAATCTGAAAAATAAAATCACAGGAGAAAAATACATAGCGAAAAGAGCGGGCGAGGTAAATGGTGAGACAGCATATGTTCTGGATAAATTCCAGGTAAGTGTGCCGTCTCTTCTGGACAATGTACACCTTCAGGTAAAAGATATGGATATCCGTCATATTGAGGGTGTATCTGGTCACATGTCCATTAAAGACGCATGGGCAAGAATGAAAGATGAGAATATTAAGACACTGCCGGTAACAAGAGGTGAGAAGCTGGAAGGGCTGATCACTATCGGAGATATTGCTACGTCATATATGGAAGTGTACGATAATAATATCCTTGCAACAGCGAGAACCCAGTACCGTAATATCGTCAAAACACTGGACGGAACACTGATCTCCGGGAATGAGCATGGCTATTTCCTGAATGGAAAAGTTGTCATTGCCGCATCCAGTCCGGATCTGATGGAGAATTTTATTGAGAAGGATGATCTTGTCATTCTTGGAAACCGTTATGAGTCACAGCTGTGCGCGATCGAGATGGATGCAAGCTGTCTGGTCATCTGCCAGGGAGCCAATATTTCCAAAACGATCAAGAAGATGGCAGAGGAGAGAGATATCGTGATTATTCAGACACCACATGATACCTTTACTGCTGCAAGGCTGATCAACCAGAGTATTCCGGTCAAGTATTTTATGAGCCGTGATAATCTGGAGATTTTTCATTTGAATGATTATGTGGAACATGTGAAAGAAGTTATGTCAAAGACGAAGTACAGAGATTTTCCAATTCTGGATAATAAAGGAAAGTTCTGTGGTTTCCTCTCCAGACGAAGACTTATGACATCCCGTAAAAAACAGGTGATTCTTGTGGATCATAATGAAAAATCACAGGCTGTGAATGGAATTGAAGAGGCAGAGGTGCAGGAGATCATTGATCATCACAGACTGGGCGGTCTGGAGACAATCGGACCGGTATATTTCCGGAATCAGCCGGTTGGATGTACCGCTACGATCATTTACCAGATGTATCAGGAAAGCGGTGTAGAGGTAGGGCCACAGATGGCGGGACTTCTGTGCTCTGCAATTATTTCGGATACGTTACTGTTCCGTTCACCAACCTGTACGATGGTTGATCAGGCGGCAGCAGAGGCACTGGCGCGGATTGCCGGGATTGATATGGAAGAACATGCAAAAGAGATGTTCAATGCGGGAAGCAATCTGCGTGGCAAATCCGTAGAAGAGATCTGTTTCCAGGACTTTAAGGTGTTCAATGTAAAAGATATCATGTTTGGAGTCGGACAGATCACATCCATGAATCAGGATGAACTGGATGAGGTGAAAGGACGTCTGATCCCATATCTGGAAGAGGCGAGAAAGACCCAGGGACTGCATATGTTGTATCTGATGATGACTAATATTCTGGAAGAGTCTACAGAACTCCTTTGCTGTGGTGAAAATGCAAAGGAACAGGTTCTTGAAGCGTTTGAACTGCCGGGAGATACGGAAAAAATTCTCCTGAAAGGTGTAGTATCAAGAAAGAAACAGATGATCCCTGTTCTGGTAACTTATCTGCAGCAAAAATAAAAACAGATGACTCTATAGGAGAGATGACTTATGGCAAAACAGATCTGGAAGCCGGGAAATATGCTGTATCCACTGCCAGCAGTTATGGTCAGTGTGGCAGATAAAGAAGGCAATCCGAATATCATTACCGTGGCGTGGGCGGGAACGGTCTGCACAAACCCGCCGATGGTTTCGATTTCCGTGAGACCAGAGCGGTATTCTTATCACATGATCGATGAGACCGGAGAATTTGTAATCAATCTGACGACGGAAAAACTTGCGTATGCAACGGATTATTGCGGTGTGCGTTCGGGAAAAGATGTGGACAAATTCAAAGAGCTGCATCTGACACCGGAAAAGGCAGAATATGTGAGCGCACCACTGATCGCGGAGAGTCCGGTCAACATCGAGTGCAAGGTGGTCAAAAAAGAAACGCCGGGGTCGCATCATATTTTCCTTGCCGAAGTAAAAGCGGTTCATGTAGATGATGCCTATATGGATCAGAAAGGGCGATTTGCATTGGAAAAGACCGATCCGATCGTATATGTGCACGGACAGTATTATAGTCTGGGTAAGTTGCTCGGAACATTTGGCTATAGCGTGAAAAAGCCGACAAAGAAGAATGGAAAGAAAAAGAAGAAATAAAAACAGAAAATCCTCTTGACAAGAAAATGACAGAGGGTATATGCTGTGTAAGTAGAAACTCAAGGGCGAGACTGCTAAGGTGCGGTCTCGTCTTTTTTTATAGGAAATTCCGAAGGAACTTCCTATGAAAAAAAGGCACTGCGTGCCGGAGAGGCGCACTCGCACGAAGATGAAGAATGTCGCAAGCGGTCTACGCTCTGCTTCGGTCGTTGCTTAACGAGCGCCACTGGCGCTCAGCAACGCACTCGGCGCGAGAATGTGCCGAGGCACATTCTTATTTAAAAGGAGTAGTAGATGATGAAAGATTTTACATTCAATGTACCACAGGATATTATTTTTGGAAAAGGCAGTTTAAAAAGACTTCCGGAGCTTCTTGAAAAAAGTGGTTCCAAGAAGATGCTTCTGATCTCCGGACCGGTTTTGAAGAAGATCGGAATGGTCGAGAAAGTCGAAGAGATCGTGAAGGCTTCCGGTATCGAAGTGGAAGTATTTACTGATGTAGAAGCAAATCCATCTGTTGCAACGGTAGATAAAGCAACAGAAGCATACAAAAAAGCAGGAGCAACCAGTATTGTAGCTTTCGGTGGCGGAAGTCCGATGGATGTGGCAAAGGCAGTTGGTGTTCTTGCAAAATACGGCGGAGAGATCGGAGATTATGAGGGTGCACACAAGGTACCGGGACCGATCGTTCCGATCATTGCGATCCCGACAACTGCAGGTACAGGAAGTGAAGTGACGGCATTTTCTGTTATTACCGATGAAGCAAGAAATTATAAGCTGACTGTGTTCAGCTATGAACTGATCCCAAGCTATGCACTTCTGGATCCGGAGCTTGTTATGACTTCTCCGGCATCGGTAGCCGCAGCATGTGGCGTAGATGCACTGATCCATGCATGGGAGGCTTACACTTCAAGAGATGCATCTCCATTTTCTGATGCAATGGCAGAAAAGGCAATGGAACTGATCGGTGCAAATCTGCGCAGATTCGTAGCAAACCGTCAGGACGAAGAGGCGGCGGCAGCCATGCTCTCCGGAAGCATGTTCGCAGGTATCGCATTTGCATGGGCAAGACTTGGAAATATCCATGCTATGAGCCATCCGGTAAGCGCCTATTTCCATGTGGCACACGGTGTGGCAAATGCGATTCTTCTTCCAACGATTGTGGAATATAATGCACTTGCAGATCATGGACGTTATGAGAAGATCTACAATTATATCAGCAAAGAAAAAGACCCGGTGATCGATTTTGTTCCGGAAATGCTGGTAGATGAAGCGAGAGATCTGCTTCGTGATCTTGGTATTCCGCAGCATCTTGCCGATGTTGGTGTAACGGAAGATAAGATTGAACTGATGGCTGCTGATGCCATGAAGAGCGGAAATATCATGGCAAATCCGAGACAGTCTACGATCAGGGATATCATTGAACTTTATAAAAAAGCAATGTAGATCATTCAGGGGATATGAGTCAGCAGAAGCTGGTTGATATCCCCTTTTTTGATCTGAGTATAGAAAACAGGAAGAGATTGGTGTTCTGTATAGATTTTTTTAATGCAAGAGTACCGGAGGAAAGAAAGCATAAATGTGAGTACATAGGTAAAGAATCTCCCGCATATAGTAAAAAGAGAATGGGAAAAGAGGGATATCCGTATGTGGTACCGACTGCTTTATGGAACAATCAGTTTTTTATGCTTTACATGGCTTCTGTTTACCTGGGGAGTGATCGATAACGGAAAGATCAAACTGATAAGAATGAATGATGAAACGGTAGAAGCATCCTATGAGGCAGGTGGAACAAACGAGCAGTATCAGGAAAAACCCAAGATCGCCCTCACCTTTGATGATGGCCCAAATCCTTCCAGTACGCCAGTGCTCCTTGACGGGCTTGCCGGGCGGAATGTGAAGGTTACTTTTTTTGTGATCGGGGAAAATGTAGTAAAATATCCGAAAGTTGTGAGCAGAGAGGCTGAAGAAGGGCATATTATTGGAAATCATACTTACAGTCATGTAGATCTCACAAAAATGTCTCAGGAAATGACAGAGTGCGAACTCGGAAAGACCAATACCGCGATTGAAGAAATTACCGGAAAAAAGACGGAATATATGCGACCGCCTTATGGAGCCTGGAAGAAGGAGATGGAAGAGAATACCGGCATGATTGCGGTGCTATGGAATGTGGATCCGCTTGACTGGAATACGGATAACGAGACAGAAATTGTCAATAAAGTAGTGACGGAAACGGAGGAAAATGATATTATTTTATTACATGACTGTTATCTGTCTTCAGTAAAGGCGGCACTTCGCATTATCGATATCATGCAGGCGAAGGGATATGAATTTGTGACAGTCGATGAATTGCTGCTGGATTAAAGGAGAGGTTTTGATGGATTTATTTGATTATATGCGGGAGACGACAAAGGAGAAAGAATCGCCCCTTGCCTCCAGACTGCGTCCGACGACTCTGGATGAAGTGGTTGGACAGCAGCACATTATCGGAAAGGACAAGCTTTTATACCGTGCGATCAAGGCGGATAAACTGAGTTCTGTTATTTTTTACGGACCTCCGGGAACCGGAAAGACTACGCTTGCAAAGGTGATCGCCAATACTACAAGTGCAGAATTTACACAGATCAATGCTACGGTTGCCGGGAAGAAAGATATGGAAGAAGTGGTGAATAAGGCGAAAGAACTGAAAGGGATGTACCAGAAAAGGACAATCCTTTTCATCGATGAGATTCACCGGTTTAATAAAGGACAGCAGGATTATCTGCTCCCGTTTGTGGAGGACGGCACGATCATTCTGATCGGTGCGACGACAGAAAATCCTTACTTTGAGGTGAACGGTGCGCTTCTTTCCAGATCCAGTGTATTTGAACTCCGTCCGCTTTCACAGGAAGAAGTAGAGACCCTGATTCTGAGAGCGGTGCAGGATGAAAAAAAAGGAATGGGAAGCTATCATGCGGTGATCGATGAGGATGCCCTGCATTTCCTGGCAGACCTTGCCGGTGGAGATGCCAGATCTGCGCTTAATGCGGTGGAACTGGGTATCCTCACCACACCAAGAAGTGAGGATGGAATGATCCATATCACGCTGGATGTTGCATCCGAATGTATACAGAAGCGGGTTGTGCGATATGATAAGACAGGAGATAATCATTATGATACCATATCCGCATTTATTAAAAGTATGCGCGGTTCTGATCCGGATGCAGCCGTATATTATCTGGCAAAGATGCTGTATGCCGGAGAAGACATTAAGTTTATTGCCCGTAGGATTATGATCTGTGCATCGGAAGATGTGGGAAATGCGGATCCGATGGCACTGAATGTTGCAGTCAGTGCAGCACAGGCAGTGGAGCGGATCGGAATGCCGGAGGCACAGATCATTTTATCACAGGCAGTTCTTTATGTGGCAACAGCGCCGAAGAGTAATTCAGCATGTAATGCTGTCTTTGCTGCGATGGACAATGTGAAAAAATATAAAACGACTGTTCCGGTGCATTTGCAGGATGCACATTATAAAGGTTCTGCAAAGCTGGGGCATGGAATTGGTTACAAATACGCACATGATTATCCGAATCATTATGTAAAACAGCAGTATCTTCCGGATGAGATCAAAGATGCCGTATTCTATGAAGCGAGCGATAACGGCTACGAACAAACGATCAAAGCGCATATGAAGCGGATTAAGGATGAAGCGTAACCTATTCGCACAGGAAATCACTGCATTCACGCAGAAGGGATTGATTTGACACAGACACTCTGCTACCATATCTGTAAGCAGAAAGGAGTGAAGAATATGGGAGCAGTTCAGGACAGCTATATAACTGTTGCATGGCTGGTTCTTCTGGTAGTACTTCTGGTGATCGAGATCATAACGGTGGGACTTACAACGATCTGGGGAGCAGGAGGTGCGCTGGCGGCACTGATCCTGAATATTCTGGATGTACCGTTTGTCGGACAGGTGGTTGCATTTTTTATTGTGACAATTTTACTGCTTGTATTTACAAGACCATTTGCAATGCGTTTTATCAACACCCGCCGTCTGAAGACGAACTATGAAGGAATCATCGGAAAGACGATCCGGATCAGCCAGAAAGTAGATAACATCGGGCAGACTGGTATGGCGGTGGTAAATGGTACAGAGTGGACGGTAAGATCCGAACAGGATGACGTGATCCTGGACCCCGGAACACTGGCGAAGGTGGTTAATATATCCGGAGTAAAGTTAATTGTAAAAAAATATGAGGAGGACTAAAAGATGACGGGACTTATTATTTTAGTAATTATTATTGTGATCGCATTACTGCTTCTGACTTCCTGCATTAAGATCGTGCCGCAGGCAAAGGCACTGGTTATCGAACGTCTTGGTGCATATCAGGCAACATGGAGTGTAGGACTTCATTTTAAACTGCCGATCATTGAACGTGTGGCAAGAAGAGTAGACTTAAAAGAGCAGGTAGTTGATTTTGCACCGCAGCCGGTTATCACAAAGGATAACGTAACCATGCGGATCGATACCGTTGTATTCTACCAGATTACAGATCCGAAGATGTTCTGCTACGGAGTAGCGAACCCGATCATGGCAATCGAGAATCTGACAGCGACCACCCTTCGTAACATTATCGGTGATCTGGAACTTGACCAGACACTGACATCAAGAGAGACGATCAATACGAAGATGCGCGCATCTCTGGATGTGGCAACGGATCCATGGGGAATCAAAGTTAATCGTGTGGAACTGAAAAATATCATTCCTCCGGCAGCAATCCAGGATGCAATGGAGAAACAGATGAAAGCAGAACGTGAAAGACGTGAAGCTATTCTCCGTGCAGAAGGTGAAAAGAAATCTACTGTCCTTGTTGCAGAAGGTGAAAAAGAATCTGTGATCCTGAAAGCGGAAGCTGAAAAACAGGCAGCGATCCTCCAGGCAGAAGCAGAAAAAGAAAAGAGGATCAAAGAGGCTGAAGGTGAAGCGGAAGCCATTCTTAAAGTACAGCAGGCAAATGCAGACGGTATCCGTTTCATCCGTGAAGCGGGTGCAGACCAGGCAGTGCTTACGATCAAGAGTCTGGAGGCATTTGAAAAGGCTGCAGACGGCAAGGCAACGAAAATCATCATTCCGTCAGAACTGCAGTCACTTGCGGGGCTTGTAAAGAGCGCTAAAGAAGTGATCAAGGAAGATTAGATAAAAAAAAGAGAGAGGAAAGGTGACAAATAGATGACGGATGTATTGATCCTGGAAGATGAACTGACTTCGCTGCAGGCATTGTCAGAGATTCTTACCACATATTCAGATGATATCCGTGTCCACAAGGCATCTTCCCTGAAAGAAGCAAAAGACCTGCTGGATCAGGAAATCCGGTATGGTCTTTTCCTTTTGGATGTAAATCTAAGTGGCGAGGACCGGGAGGATATCGGTGGGATTTTGTTCGCAAGAGAGATACGGGAGAGGTTTGAATATACTTTTACCCCAATCGTGATGGTGACTGCCATTGGCAATATGGAAATGCAGGCTTACCGGGAGCTGCACTGTTACCAGTACATTATGAAGCCATTTCGCAGGGAGCAGGTGGAAGAGGTTGTTCAGAAGGTGCTGGAAAAAGAGAGCAGGGAGAAACCACCGGTGATCGTTGTGAAAAAAGACGGGATCAATTATCAGCTGAAATGCGAGGATATCCGTTATCTGGAAGCGATACCGAGAGGAACAAGACTGCATCTTGTGACGGAAAACTGGGATGTCCCGTATGTGACTCTCAGACAGATGATGCTTAAGATGCCAAAAGGGATGTTTGCGCAGTGCCATCGGATGTATGCGGTCAATAAAAATGAAGTTGAATATTACGATACCGTCAACCGGATCATCCGGATCAAAAATTGTCCGGATACGGTAGAAATCGGTGTGACTTACAAATCGGTGATCGGAGGACTGTTAAATGGCTGATTGGGTACGCAAATTTCTATATCGTATTTTCTGCGTAATGGCACTTATGGTATCAGTCTATCTGATCGTGGATTTCCTGATCAGCGGTACCTTTGATTACAGGGTGTTTATCATGTTTGTTCTGATGGTAATCGTTGTGATCTGGGGAATTGTGGACTGGAGAAGTAATTATGTACTGATACGCCAGAAGGAAAATGAACTGCGGCTTTATCAGAACTATCTGATTCCGCTGGAAGAACTGGTCAAAGAAATCCGTGCCAAACAGCATGAATTTGACAATCATCTGAATGCAATCCTGAATATGCATCTGACCATCGACAATTATGAAGAACTGGTAGCAAAGCAGTCTGAATATATTACGGAAATTGCCAGAGAAGATGACAGCAGGAAGTATCTCCCCCTTCTGAAGATCAGCGATAAAATCCTGGCAGGATTTATCTACAGTAAAATTGTCCGTGCGCCGGAATATGTCCGGACCGATATCCGCGTGTGGAACAAAGAAATCGTTTCCGGCATTTCCGAACACCACCTGATCGAGATTGTTGGAACCCTGATCGACAATGCATACGAAGCCTGTACCGAAGAAAAAAATCAGGTACTGATCGAAATTGATTCCCAGAATGATAAGCTTATCTTCACGATAAAGAATCAGGTCGAAAATATAGGACTTGGCGAGATCAGTCATTTCTTTGAAAAAGGATTTTCTACGAAAGAAGATGGGAAAAAGCATGGACTGGGACTTTATAATGCAAAGATGCTTGTGAACCGTTACCACGGAGAAATTACGGTGGGAATAGAAGAAAGGAAATACATCAGTTTTGTGGTGGTTATTTAGGCAGATCGGAATATGGGACGGTCTGCTTTTTTGTAGGTTGTGGTCGGACGCGGACAGAAAACAAATAGAGCAGATTCCTTTGTGCTGACCATTCCGATGAGCCACTTAAGGCGAAAATTGTGTCAGCAAGGGCTTCCACAATTTTTGTGTCTCATCTCCATAGCACAAACATGGAATCCTTATCCATTTGTTTTCTGTCCGCGCCCGGGATTCAGCTCTTTTGGAGCAGGCATGAGGCTTGCAAGCTTTCAAGAACGTAGCTGAGATCTGCCCAAAGAACAACGTAGAGTTTTCATGTCGTGAGATTCAAGTGTATCATTGTCCAATCACAGCCTTAATTTGCGAACCGTATCATTCACATCCATCACAATAACTGAGACATCAGCCACGCATAGACGACTTGATTTTTTTTCTGCCAGTTGAGTGCAATTGCCGACGCTTCTTTTTCAGTCGGTACAGAAAGGGTCAGATCGATCAGGGGTTCGTGATTTTCAAAGACCTGACAGCGCACGGAATATTCCTCTCCTGCATTTTTCATATAATCCGCTTTTACGGAAACTTCATTTTTCAGATCATACTGTTTTGTCTGTAAAAAGTGGTCAATATCGTCCTGGATTGGCTTTGAGATTTTATCCTGGAAAAGATGAATCGTCCCTTTCCCATCTTCCGTCAGATGGAAAAGAGTGCGGTTGTGAGTGGATTCTTTCAGAATGAGACCACCGTCCGCAAGTTCAGAAAGAGCCTGCTGGAGTTTGAAATAATCGGTATATCCTTTGTCCAGGACAAATTCAGAAATCTGGGAGTTGGTCAGAGGAAAATCAACTTTGTCCAGCATGTATAGAATGATGAGTTTATAAAGTGTAAATGCTTCTGCCATAGGGCTGCCTCCTTAAAATGTAGTATATTCTTTTCCCTGCCAGAGATTCTGCTCTTTTAAATAGCGCTGCATCTGATTGAGTACTAACCGTTTATTGCCGGTCCAGAGCGGTGCAATAAGAAGAGATTTTGGTCCGTCACCGGTCAGACGGTGAATGATAATATCCGGACGGAGCGAAGCGATACATTTTCCGAGCAGATGAAAATAAGAGTTCATATCTGGAATATAAAAAGGTTCTTGCCTGTAAAAATCTGCCAGATCGGTATGCTTCAGAACGTGGAGAAGCTGCAGCTTGATTCCGTCAATCGGAAGAGCGTTCAGATAATGGATGGTTGCGAGCATATCTGCTTCAGATTCTCCCGGAAGAAATAAAATTACGTGGGTGATGATCTGTACCCCAATCGCGTGAAGGGAATGGACCGCCTGCTCAAAGACGGAAAGTGGATAACCACGGCGCATCCAGTTGGCAGTGCGTTCGTGGATCGTTTGAAGTCCAAGCTCTACCCAGACCGGTTTAATGGCATTTAGTTCGGCAAGCAGTGTAAGGATTTCAGGTGAAAGGCAATCCGGACGCGTTGCGATAGATAAAATGCGTACTTCTGGATCAGAAATCGCTTCGGTAAAGATCCGGCGCAGATGACAGGCTGGTGCATAGGTATTGGTATATGCCTGAAAATAGGCGATATAGCTGTGTCCGTTGTATTTGGGGCGGACAAGGCCTTTTCCATAGGCAAGCTGATCGGCAACAGAAAGAGAAGAAGAAGCGGCAAAATCGCCGGATCCGCCTTCGCTACAGAAGATACAACCGCGTGTGCCGCAGGTTCCGTCCCGGTTCGGACAGGAACAGCCTCCGTTTAAAGAAATCTTGTACAGTTTTTCACCGAAATTCTGTTTCAGATAGTAGTCCAGTGCATAGTAGCGCCGTTCTCCCCAGCGCTGAGGAGTTCCTTTTTTGTAAGTAAGCCCGCAGGATATTTCCTGCGGGCGATTGCTATCATGAGTCCTTGTATTCATAAGATTAAATCAGAGCTTTGACAGCTTCGCTTACGATCTGTGATACGCGTGGGTCAAAAGCTTCCGGAAGAATATTGTTCTCGTTCAGCTCTTCATCTGGAACAAGTCCGGCGATTGCTTTTGCTGTGGCAAGCTTCATCTCTTCGGTGATCTGTGACGCACGTCCCTCTAATGCACCTTTAAAGATCCCAGGGAAAGCGACAACGTTGTTGACCTGGTTCGGGAAGTCAGAACGTCCGGTTCCGACAACTTTTGCGCCAGCAGCTTTTGCAAGATCCGGCATGATCTCCGGTACCGGGTTTGCCATTGCGAAAAGGATTGCATCCTTATTCATAGAAGCAACCATTTCCTGGGAAACAATGTTCGGGGCAGATACACCGACGAAGATATCTGCGCCCTTGAGTGCATCAGCAAGTGTACCGGTCTCATGGTCAAGGTTGGTCACTTTGGTCATCTCTTTCTGCATCCAGTTCAGATTCGGTGAATCAGCAGAGATGATTCCGTTGATATCACACATAGTGATCTTCGGGAAGCCGTAGGTGAGAAGAAGCTTTGTGATTGCAACTCCGGCGCTTCCGGCTCCATTTACAACGATCTTACAGTTTTCTTTTTTCTTGCCGGTTACTTTAAGGGCGTTGATGATACCTGCCAGAACGACGATGGCGGTTCCATGTTGGTCATCGTGGAATACAGGAATATCAAGAAGTTCTTTTAAACGGCTCTCAATCTCAAAACAGCGTGGGGCAGAGATATCTTCCAGGTTGATTCCACCGAAAGCAGGTGCAATATTGACAACGGTCTTAATAATTTCTTCTGTATCCTGGGTATCCAGGCAGATTGGAACAGCGTTGACTCCGCCGAATTCTTTAAAAAGAACTGCTTTTCCTTCCATAACAGGCATGGCGGCTTTGGCTCCGATGTTACCAAGTCCGAGAACGGCACTACCGTCGGATACTACAGCGATTGTGTTGGCTTTCATCGTGTATTTGTAGGCTGCATCCGGGTCCTTTGCAATGACCTTGCATGGCTCGGCAACGCCTGGTGTATATGCGATTGCGAGGTCTTCACGAGAGTTTACGTGTGACTTTGCAGTAGTTTCAATTTTTCCATTCCATTTTTCATGCATTTCAAGTGCTTGCTCAATTGCTGACATTTTCATACGTCCTCCTTTGATTACAGTTTTGCTGCTCTTTTATGATAACATTCTTCTGATATGAAAGCAAATCAAAAAACTTCTTTCCATTTTGTGCAAAATGTTGTATACTTGGGTTTATCAAAAGCAGATTAGTCAGTTCAGACAAGATTTCCCAATGTTAAAAGTTTAATATTTTTTTGGATAAGAAAAGTAATTGGAATAAAGGAGGAATATAGAACATATGACGAGAGAAAAATATGAGTCCCTGCCTCTTTCTACATTAAAAGAGGTGGCAAAAACGCGCGGACTTCGCGGAATTTCAACGATGAAAAAAGCAGATCTGATCGATCTTATGCTGGAAGAAGATGACAAAGTTTCAATAAAAGAGGCGAAGGAGGAAGTAAAATCCGAAAAAGCCGGAACCGCAGATATTGAACAGCTCGACAGTGGACGTACGGTGAATGGAATTCTGGAAGTCATGGATGGATACGGATTTATCCGTTCCCAGAACTATCTGCCGGGCGAGGAAGATGTATATGTATCACCATCGCAGATCCGCAGATTCAGCCTGAAGACAGGGGATATCCTGACAGGAAATACAAGAGTAAAGACACAGTCTGAAAAATTCAGTGCGCTTCTGTATCTGACCAAGATCAATGGAATGTCTCCGGCAGAAGCAGGACGCAGAATGAACTTTGAAAATATGACACCGATTTTCCCAAATGAACGTCTCAGACTGGAAGCGGGAAAGAGCAGCACTGCAATGCGTGTTATGGATCTGATCTCTCCAATTGGTAAGGGACAGCGAGGCATGATCGTATCACCGCCGAAAGCAGGTAAGACAACCCTGTTGAAGCAGGTGGCGCTTTCTATGAGGAAGAATAATCCGGAGATCCATCTTCTGATCCTTCTGATCGATGAACGTCCGGAAGAAGTAACCGACATCAAAGAAGCCATTGAAGGGGATAATGTGGAAGTTATTTATTCGACCTTTGATGAGCTTCCGGAGCATCATAAACGTGTGTCAGAGATGGTGATCGAGCGTGCAAAACGTCTGGTTGAGCACAAAAAGGACGTTGTGATCCTTTTGGACAGCATTACCCGTCTGGCAAGAGCATACAACCTGGTTGTTCCACCGAGCGGACGAACCCTGTCCGGTGGTCTTGATCCGGCAGCACTTCATATGCCGAAACGTTTCTTTGGGGCAGCGAGAAATATGCGTGAGGGCGGAAGCCTTACTATCCTCGCAACCGCACTTGTAGATACCGGAAGCAAGATGGATGATGTCATCTACGAAGAATTTAAGGGAACCGGTAATATGGAACTGGTGCTTGACCGGAAGCTTTCTGAAAAGAGAATCTTTCCTGCAATCGATATCCCGAAATCCGGAACAAGAAGAGAGGATCTGCTTCTTACGAAAGAGGAGCAGGAAGCAGTGGATATTATGCGCCGTGCATTAAACGGAATGAAGTCAGATGAAGCGGTAGACAGCATTCTGAATATGTTTGACCGCACGAAAAATAACGTAGAATTTGTCCAGATGGTCAAAAAAACAAAGTTTATTTAGAAAATTACTTGCATTTAGAAAAAAACTATGTTATGCTAACATAGCTGTTTAAAGATATTAGCCGCGTGAAAGCGCGTAAAACGAATAAAACAAGAAGAGGTGAAAATCATGAAAGAAGGAATCCATCCAGATTACTATCAGGCAACTGTAACTTGCAACTGTGGGAATACATTCGTAACAGGTTCTACAAGCAAAGAAATCCACGTAGAAATCTGCTCTAAATGTCATCCGTTCTACACAGGACAGCAGAAAGCAACTCAGGCCAGAGGTCGTGTTGACAAGTTTAACAAGAAATACGGAATTCAGTAATAAGAGAATTCAACAGGCTGGGATTGTGAAATCTCAGCCTATTTTGTGTATACGATGAATTAAAAAGGACATAACAGAATATGAAATCTTCGAATATTGGTGGTCAGGCTGTCATCGAAGGCGTGATGATGAAGAATAAAGACCGTTATGCGGTTGCGGTGAGAAAGCCTGACGGAGAGATAGAAGTTACAACAGATACATATAAAAGTGTAGTTGGAAAATATACGGCACTTACGAAGCTACCTTTTGTCAGAGGAATCTTTAATTTTGTTGATTCTCTGGTGCTGGGGATGAAGACTTTGACCTGGTCAGCAAGCTTCTATGAGGAAGAGGAAGAAAAAGAGATGACCGAAGTCGAAGAAAAGAAGCAGGAGCGTACGGAAAAGCTTTTGATGACGCTGACGATGGTTGTATCTTTTGCACTTGCGATCGGTATTTTTATGGTACTTCCGTATTTTTTGTCAGATCTGCTGAAGAAATGGATTTCTTCCTATACAGTTCGGATTATCATTGAGGGAATCATCCGCATTGCGATTTTTGTTGCCTATGTGGGCGGAATTTCGGTAATGAACGATATTAAGCGTCTGTATCGTTATCATGGCGCGGAGCATAAGTGTATCAACTGTATTGAACATGGACTTCCACTGACTGTTGAAAATGTTAGAAAGAGCTCTAAAGAACACAAAAGATGCGGAACCAGCTTCATGCTGTTTGTCATGATCGTGGGAATCGTTCTCTTATTTTTTGTAAGGGTAGAATCTCCGCTGATGAGAGTGATTGTGAGAATTGCACTTCTTCCGTTGATTGCTGGTATTTCTTATGAGTTGATCAAATGGGCAGGAAGCAGTGAGAATCCGATCGTGTGTATCTTAAGTAAGCCGGGACTTTGGCTGCAGGGGCTTACGACAAAGGAACCGGACGATGAGATGATCGAGGTCGGGATTGCGTCTGTAGAAGCGGTGTTTGACTGGAAAGCGTATTTGAGAGAGAATTTCGGATATAAGGAAGAGGAGTAAAAGCTGTGACCTATCAGGAAGCATATCAGAAAGCCACAGGTGAATTGAAAGCGGCGGGGATCCCGGAGCCGGAAAGTGATTCCTGGATCCTGCTGGAGCATGTGACCGGCATGACAAGGACCAGATATTATGTGGATGGTTTTGAAAGAATGCCGAAAAATGAAGAAGACCGGTTCTTTGAGCTGGTAAGCTGCAGAAAAACCCGGATTCCGGTGCAGCATCTGACCGGGGTTCAGGAATTTATGGGATATGAATTTGCAGTCAATGAACATGTACTTGTGCCAAGACAGGATACTGAGATTCTTGTAGAGGAAGCAGAAAAAAGACTGCTTCTTATGAAAAAGGAAAATCCGGTAAAAGTGTTGGATATGTGTACCGGTTCAGGCTGTATCCCAATCAGCCTGAAACTGAGAAATCCGCAGATTGCCATAGAAGGTGCAGATATTTCAGAAGAAGCTCTGAAAGTGGCTGAAAAAAATGCCAAAAAGCTGGGAGTGAGCGGTAAGTGGATCCAGACTGATATGTTTGAAAATATTACAGGAACATTTGACATGATCACATCGAATCCACCTTATATCCCGACAAAAGTGATCGAAGAGCTGGAAGCAGAGGTACGTCTTCATGACCCGTATGAGGCATTGGACGGAAAAGAGGACGGTCTTTATTTTTACCGGATCCTGGCAGAAAAGGTTCCGGAATATCTGACAGACGGCGGCTGGCTTGTGATGGAGATTGGATATGACCAGAGTACAGATGTGGAAAAATTGCTGAAAGAGACTGGATTTGAACAGGTTTCAACGCAAAAGGATCTGGCAGGTCTTGACCGTGTGGTATGTGGCGTGTACAATAGGCATAGCAAATAACAGGAGGAAAAGAAATGTTTGATAAATTAGAAGATCTGCTCATTCGTTATGAGGAGATTATGGGTGAGCTTCAGGAACCGGACGTGGTGAATGACCAGTCACGTTTCCGCAAGCTGATGAAAGAACAGAATGATCTGACCCCGATTGTTGAGGCATATAAAGAATATAAAAATTGTAAACAGAACATTGAAGACAGTCTTTCTCTTCTGGAGGAAGAATCCGATGAAGAGATGAAAGAGCTGGCAAAAGAAGAACTCAGTGAGTCTAAGAAGAGAGTCGAAGAGCTGGAACAGGAGCTCAAGATCCTTCTTCTTCCAAAAGACCCGAACGATGACAAGAACGTTATCGTGGAGATCCGTGCAGGTGCAGGTGGAGATGAAGCTGCCCTTTTTGCGGCTGAGATCTACCGTATGTATGTACATTATGCAGACAGCAGACGCTGGAAGACAGAGATGATCTCCCTCAATGAAAACGGAATTGGCGGATTCAAGGAAGTTGTATTTATGATCACAGGACAGGGAGCATATTCCCGTATGAAGTATGAAAGTGGTGTACATCGTGTACAGCGTGTGCCGGAGACAGAAAGCGGCGGACGTATCCATACTTCAACCATTACCGTAGCAGTGATGCCGGAAGCAGAAGAAGTTGACGTTGTGATCGATGAAAAAGATATCCGTATCGATGTTATGCGTGCATCTGGTAACGGTGGCCAGTGTGTCAATACCACAGACTCTGCTGTACGACTGACTCATTATCCGACAGGAATCGTGATCTACAGCCAGACTGAAAAATCACAGCTGCAGAACAAGGAAAAGGCATTCCGTCTTCTGCGTTCCAAGTTATATGAACTGGAACTGGAGAAGAAGCAGTCTGCAGAGGCTGAGGCAAGAAGAAGCCAGATCGGTACCGGAGACCGTTCTGAGAAGATCCGTACTTACAACTTCCCACAGGGACGTGTGACCGATCACAGAATCAAGCTTACGCTTCATAAGCTGGACAGCATTATGAACGGAGATCTGGATGAAATCATTGACAGCCTGATCGCAGCAGACCAGGCAGCGAAGCTGGCATCGATGAATGAGGCAGTATAATAGAAGCAGGCAAAAGTGTATAAAGACAGGAAAGCCTGTGAGTATGTTCTTCGAATTATTATGGATGATGAAGAACTCACAGTTATTGACAACGAAGTGCAGATGGATTTCAAGAACATGCCCGATCGCCCATATTGATCGGACAATAAAAGAAAATGGAAGAGCTTTGCGATGAAGCAAGAATGGACGAGAAGAAAGATGTAGAATATTCTCTCGCTGACAGGAAAATGAGTGTTGAGGATATTTCTGAAATTATAAAAGTAAATATTGAAACCGTCAGAGGATGGCTTGCAGGACGCACTCCTGCTAAAAAATAGTAATAGGATCCCCTCATACAGGTCAAGAAAACAGAAATGTCCCGTATGGGGGATTTTTATATACCGAAAAACAAAACAGAGGCGTTGAATGAACATACAACAATTAACTTACATTGTAGAAATCGCAAATCGCAAAAGCATTTCCCGCGCAGCAGAGTACCTTTTCGTCTCGCAGCCCGCTCTGTCTCAGCAGATCCGGAATCTGGAAAAGGAACTGGGATACCGCGTATTTCGCAGGACAAGCAAAGGACTGGAGCTTACCGAAAAAGGGAATCTTTTTTACGAAAAAGCGCAAGAAATGCTGGAAGACTGGAATCGTTTTAAAGAAGAAGTGATTTCGGGAACAGAACTAAAAAAATTAAAGATCGGACTTGGAGCCAGAGTCTATTCCAACAGACTATTTCCAAAGATTGCCGGATATTTTGAAAGGCATCCGGAGCTCGAGGTGACATTTTATACGGAAGCCGGACTGGATGCATATGCGGCGATCAAGGATGGATCTCTTGATATGGCACTGGACCGGATGCCGGAAAATGAAATCGGCATGGAGAAATGTATCTGTTTTGCAAAAGAACTGATCCGTGAGAAACAGTGTGTACTGACAGCACCGGATCATCCGCTGAGTAAAAAAGGAAAGGCTTCGATTCTGGACTGCAGGGAATATACCATGCTCACAGGGCTGGAGCATTCTGTGGAAGACCGTCTGCTCAGAAAAACATATGGAGAGCAGAATATTACATGGAAGAGAGTCATCCGATCGGATAGTATTGATACAGTGATGAAGATGGTGAAAAGCGGAAGCGGGATCGCCATTGGACCACAGTCATTTGCGGAATACTATGGTGTCATGGCAGTGCCGCTGGTTCCTGCCAGGCAGGACAGCCTGTATTTTGCCTGCCTGAAATCAAAGAAAAAAGAACCGGAAATAAGGGATTTTCAAAGATACCTGACTACTCTGGTTTCCAGTGCTTGTCCAGATTAAATCCACGTCCCTGGACTTCCTGTACCTGAGAAACGATGATAAAGCTTTCCGGATCGATCAGGTGGACATTTTTCTCAAGCTGGACAAGCTCACGGTTAGATATGACAGTGAGCACCATATTCAGCTGCTGGTTCAGATAGCCACCCTGAACCGGAATGATGGTTGCACCACGGTCGATCTGTCTGAGTACAAAATTGCGGATTTCATCCGAATGTTTGCTGATGATTTGGACGGCAATCCTTGAAGTACCGCTGACGATCAGCTTATTCATGACAAGTGTATAAATGATCACATACAAAATCGCATAGAGTACTTTGTCAACCGGTTGATAAAGCGCCTGTCCCAGGATGACAAAGAAGTCGATAATATACAGACCGACTGAAACCGGGAAACGGAAATATTTATTCAGGATCAGCGGAGGAACATCAACGCCACCGGTAGAAGCGCCGGTACGAATGATCATCCCAAGAGAGATTCCGATTCCGATTCCTGCAAAGAGTGTGCAGAGGATCAGGTTGTCCGTCAGAACATAATCTCCAAGGATCTGATTGAAAAATTCCAGTGCGATCGGATACATAAAAGAACTTAAAATTGCAGAAAAAGTATATTTTTTCCCGAGAAAAATATAGGCAAGCACCAGCATGATAATGTTAAAAGCGAGTACCAGCGAGGAAAGCGGGATACCGGTTATGCGTTGCAGGATCAGTCCGATTCCGGTTGTGCCTCCGGCAACAAGGTCGGCGGGTAGAAGAAAAACTCTTGCAGAGAAAGCGTTGAGAATATTTCCCAGACAGATGATGAGAACAGAAGCGATCTGTTCTTTTCTTTTTTCAGTAAGATTCATTGGACAGTACCTCCATAAGTCGATATCTTTAATTTAGGAGAAATGGGAGTAAATGGGAAATACATAATATGAATATCGATATAAGAAAAACTTATATTGTGACTGACACTGTGTCCTTGAAAAAAAATCAGAATATGCTAAAATTGACATAAATGAGAGAACATGAGGAGGTCATTAACAGTTAAAGATAAATTACAAAATCATATAAGTAGATATTGGGTTTTATAAGATATTAGACTAGAATATTATTGAAAGGAGTT
>NZ_JAQEUJ010000008.1:0-108722 GCF_027695515.1 Coprococcus sp. LG101-27 | reverse complement strand
CTGCCGCTTCACGAAAATTCATTCGTTAAAGCGACAGCCCCCTGCAAGATTTCTATATGGACTGAACTGATTGCTTTCAATATAAGTAATCTTTTCAATCATAGTTTTTCCCTCGCTTTAAGCTATAACTTATTAGTCCTGCCATTCGTATCGCAGATATGGATGTCTTGCTGCTCCAACCTCATCCATTCTTGTAACCGGTGTTGTAACAGGAGCCTGATGAAGCTGTTCGGCATCTGTTTCTGCAATTTCATACAGTTTGCGTAATACTTCTACTGCTTCATCCAGAGTTTCTTTGGACTCTGTCTCTGTCGGCTCTACCATCAGTGCTTCCTCAACGATCAGCGGGAAGTACATTGTCGGTGGATGTATACCGTTATCAAGAAGTCCTTTTGCAATATCCATTGCAGAAATTCCTGTTTTCTTTTTCAGATCTGCAAGACTCATTACGAATTCATGCATACATACCTCGTCATACGCCATTGTATAAAGGTCTTTCAGTTTGTTCATCATGTAATTTGCATTCAGAACTGCATTCTGGCTCGCTTCCGGAATACCTTCGCGTCCCAGTGTCTTCACATAGGTAAGTGCTTTTACGATGACTGTAAAGTTTCCATAGAAGCTCTTCATCTCACCGATGCTCTGTGGTTCTTTTACAAATTTCAATTCTTCTTCTCCATCTACTACATAAGACGGAAGGAACGGAACCAGCATGCTCTTGCATCCAACAGGTCCGCTTCCAGGACCACCGCCACCGTGCGGAGTTGAGAAGGTTTTGTGAAGATTCAGATGGATCACATCAAATCCCATATCTCCAGGGCGAACAGTTCCCATAACTGCATTTAAGTTTGCTCCGTCATAGTAGCAAAGTCCGCCACAGTTATGAACGATCTCCGTGATCTTCAGGATATTCTTATCGAAAAGTCCTACCGTATTTGGATTGGTAAGCATAAGTCCTGCTGTATCCTCTCCGCATACTTCCTGTAATTTTTCAAGATCAACACCACCATCCGGTGCAGATTCAATGCTGACTACCTGGAATCCTGCCATTGCCGCACTTGCCGGGTTGGTTCCATGTGCAGAGTCCGGAACGATGATTTTCTTTCTCTTTTCGTCTCCACGGCTCTTATGATATGCTTTGATCAAAAGGAGCCCTGTAAACTCTCCGTGAGCACCGGCTGCCGGCTGGAATGTCATACGATCCATACCTGTGATCTCGCAGAGAAGATTTTCAGATTCTTTGATGACTTCCAGGCATCCCTGTACCGTATGTGTCGGCTGCAGTGGATGAATCTCTGTGAATCCCGGAAGTGCTGCCATATCTTCATTGATCTTTGGATTATATTTCATTGTACAAGATCCGAGTGGATAAAAACCATCATTCACACCATGTGATTTCTTTGCAAGTTCTGTATAATGTCTGCTCAGTTCAATTTCAGAAAGCTCTGGCAGATGAAGTTTTTTCTCTCTTTTATCTTTTTCCTGTGGAAGTGTTACTTCTACATCGCATTCTGGCAGTAAATCGCAACCTCTTCCAGGTCTGCTTTTTTCAAATATTAACATTACTGTACCTCCTTCAGAATCTGAACAACTGCGTCCATCTCTTCTTTGGTATTCACTTCTGTACAGCACCACAGGATTCTGTGTTCGTCAAGCGGAAATCCTCCAAGGATTCCTTTTTCCTCAAGTGCTGCAAGTGCTTTTGCGGCCGGAACATCGGATACAGTTACGAATTCATGGAAAAATTCTCCTTTGTTCTCGGTCTGATATCCAACTTTTGCAAGTTCTGCTGAAAGATAATGTGCTTTTGAAGTTGAAAGTGTTGCTGCTTTCTTAATCCCTTCATTGCCCATTGTTGCCAGATAAACGCCTACTGCAAGTGCGCAGAGTGCCTGGTTTGAGCAGATATTGCTGGATGCTTTTTCACGACGGATATGCTGTTCTCTTGCCTGAAGAGTAAGTACATAACCTTTCTTTCCATTGTGGTCTTCTGTCTGTCCAACGATACGTCCCGGAAGATTTCTCATCATCTTCTGTGTTGCAGCCATAAATCCAAGATATGGTCCGCCGAATGCAATAGAAAGTCCAAGTGGCTGTCCTTCGCCAACTGCCACATCAGCTCCATATTCTGCCGGTGTCTTTACTACACCGAGAGAAATCGGATTGACATTCATCACATATTTCGCACCAGCTCCATGTGTGATCTCACCAATCTCGGCTGCTTCTTCCAGATTACCGTAATAGTTCGGATGTTGGATCAGTACACATGCTGTCTGTGCATCTACATGTTCTTTCAGATATTCCATATCTGTAAGTCCGTCTTTTTCCGGAATTACTTCTATTTCCATTTCATTACCGAAGCAGTATGTTTTGATTGTTTCAAGAACATATGGATTCACGGTAGCTGAAACAAGTGCTTTGCTGCGTTTTCTGTCACGGCACATTGCCACACCTTCTGCGGATGCTTCTGCACCATCATATACGCAGGCATTGGAAATATCCATTCCTGTCAGATCACAGATCATGGTCTGATATTCAAAGATCGACTGCAGGATTCCCTGGCTGATCTCTGCCTGATAAGGAGTATATGCAGTTAATAAATTTTCTTTTGAAATCACGCTCTTTACTGTTGCCGGAATAAAATGCCGGTAAGCGCCTGCGCCGCGGAAAATCGTCTTAAAGACCTGATTCTTTGCAGCAATATTTTCCATATCACGACGTACTTCTAATTCTGTTTTTCCTTCCGGAATATTAAGACCGCCCTGGATCTTTACTTCTGCCGGAATGTGTGCGAACAGATCATCAATTGTCTGAAACCCGATTTCTTTCAGCATTTCCTGACGCTGTTCTTTTGTATTCGGTACATAGCTTCCCATAAATGGTCCACCGCCTTTCCCTGATTATTCTTCGCTTGCTACAAATGCCTCATATTCTTCTGCTGAAAGAAGTTCCTCTGTTCCCGATACATCTTTTACTTTGATGAACCATGCATCATACGGAGCGCCATTGATCTTTTCTGGTGCGTCAAGAAGTTCTTCGTTGATTTCTTCAACTTCTCCTGTTACCGGTGAGTATACATCTGATACCGCTTTTACAGATTCAACATCTCCAAATACTTCTCCTGCCTCTACACTGTCTCCGGCTTCCGGAAGATTTACAAATACGAGATCACCGAGTGCTGACTGTGCATAATCCGTAAGACCAATTGTCCAGACTCCACCTTCTTCTTTTACCCATTCGTGTGATTTTGTATATTTTAATTCTGCTCTTACTTCCATGATTTTAATCTCCTTTTCTTTTCAACTGCCGGTCGCCTTTTCCAAACACTCTCTATCGCTTTTTTCTGCGACCGGACTGTTAATCTATTTTCGTTATTATTTTCTTTTATTTTGCTCTCTTATAGAACGGAAGCTGCACAACTTCTGCTTCCACTCTTCTTCCACGTACATCTGCTTCTACTTTGTCGCCAATTGCTACGCTTCCGGCATCAACAAGTGCCATGGCGATCGGATATCCAAGATAAGGGCAATGCGTTCCGGATGTTGTATGTCCGATCTTCTGATCTCCAGCATACAGATCCTGATGTTCACGGATGATTCCTCTTCCTGTTACTTTAAGACCAATTCTTTCGATCTTTGGTGTTCCTCTGTCTTCCATGGCTTTCTTTCCGATGAATTCGTCTTTCTTCATCTTAACACCGAAGTTCAGACCTGTTTCAAGAGGTGATACTTCATCATCCATCTCATGTCCGTAAAGAGGCATTGCTGCTTCCATACGAAGTGTATCACGAGCACCAAGTCCACAAGGGATCAGTCCCTCTTCTTTTCCTGCTTCAAGAAGTGTCTCCCACATCTTTTCTGCCAGATCACTTGCCAGGTAGATCTCTACACCATCTTCACCGGTATATCCTGTCTTGGATACGATGCAAGGCATTCCGGCAACTTCTGCGCCAAATACTGCATGATAATATTTCTTTGGAATATTTTCTTCTGTTGTAAGTTTTCTTAAAATTTCCATCGCCTTCGGTCCCTGAAGAGCGATCTGTCCATACTGGTCGGATACATCTGTAAATGTAACCTCTCCTGACTGATGTGCGAGCATCCACTGATAATCCTTATCCTTGTTTGCTGCATTTACTACGATAAAATAGTGATCATCTGATCTTTTGTATACGATCAGGTCATCTACAGTTCCACCGTTCTCGTTACACATCGGGCTGTATCTTGCCTGTCCGTCAACCATATTTGTAAAATCGTTTGTAAGGATGTGCTGCAGATTGACAAGAGCATCTTTTCCTTCACAAAGGATTTCGCCCATATGAGATACATCAAAAAGTCCTGCCTGTGTACGTACTGCCATATGCTCTTTGATCACGCCTGTCTCATACTGAACCGGAAGAAGGTATCCGGCAAACGGCACGATCTTTCCACCTGCTTTTACATGAGCGTCATAAAGGGGTGTTTTTAATTCCATTATTTTTTCCTCCTGTTATTCATAAAGTGGATATTTATCGCAGATCTTTGTAACTTCGGCACGGATTTCATCTGCTTTGGTATCAAAGTCTGTAATCGTCATCTTGATCAGTTTTGCGATGGCCTTCATATCTTCTTCTTTCAGACCTCTTGTTGTAACAGCCGGTGTTCCAATACGAACTCCACTGGTCACAAACGGGCTTGCAGGATCATTCGGAACTGCATTCTTATTAACTGTGATGTAAACTTCATCCAGTCTGTTCTGAAGTTCTTTTCCTGTGATGTTCATGTTCTGAAGATCTACCAGAATCAGATGGTTGTCTGTTCCACCACTGACAAGGTTGAATCCTTCTTCAACCATGGCTTCTGCAAGTGCTTTTGCATTCTTGACAACCTGTTCCTGATAGATTTTGAATTCCGGTTTTAATGCTTCTCCAAAGCATACAGCTTTTGCTGCGATAATGTGCATCAGAGGTCCGCCCTGTGTTCCCGGGAAGATTGCTTTGTTGATCGCTTTTGCATATTCTTCTTTGCACATGATCATTCCACCACGAGGTCCTCTGAGTGTCTTATGTGTTGTTGTTGTAACTACATCAGCATAAGGAACCGGGCTCTGGTGAAGTCCTGCTGCAACAAGACCTGCAATATGTGCCATATCTACGAAAAGATAAGCTCCAACTTCTTTTGCGATATCTGCAAAAATATCAAAACGGATCTCTCTCGGATAAGCCGAAGCTCCTGCTACGATCATCTTCGGTTTGCATTCATGTGCAAGCTTTCTGATCTCATCGTAATCCAGAACACCGTCATCATTGACATTGTAAGGTACGAAATTGTAAAGGATACCGGAAAGGTTTACCGGTGAACCATGTGTAAGATGTCCGCCGTGTGCCAGGTTCAGTCCCATAACTGTATCGCCTGGTTTGATCAGCGCCTGATATACAGCTGTATTCGCATTTGCTCCTGAATGCGGCTGTACACATACATGGTCACATCCGAATAATTTCTTTGCACGTTCAATTGCAAGATTTTCAAGAATATCTACATCCTCGCATCCGCCATAATAACGTTTTCCCGGATAACCTTCTGCATACTTGTTTGTCGGTACAGTTCCCATCGCAAGCATAACTGCCGGGCTTACGATATTCTCTGATGCGATCAGTTCAAGGTTTCTACGCTGACGGCCAAGTTCTAACTGCAGCGCTTTCCCTACTTCTTCATCACATTCAGTAATGTAATTTGTTACATCTTCAATTCTGTTCATTCTCTTTTACCTCCTTAGAACCAACTACCTGGTCTTTTTTGCTCCCTTTTCGGTGTGTTAAATTCAGAATTTTATCATTTATATCTATGTTTTTCTGAATATTCTGCTTTTTAGGGTACAAAAAAAACAGGCAAAAAAGTTTTCGTCATTGAAATCTTTTTTGTCTGCCTCTGTCCGTTCACCTGAAAGATCACCTGGGCTTTTGCGCTATACAGTCCAGACTACTTCTTCGGTACAATACATATATATTGTTCTCCAGAGTGTTGTCCGAATATGTTCCTTTTGCCTGAGAGTTTCTGCCTGCCCCTTCGGCTCATGCTGCACATTAAATAACGGTGCGCGCCGTCTGTACAACAAGTATCTCACATATTCATCTTCCAACCTTAACGTTAATCCCATTATATAATTGTCGTTACAATTAGTCAAGCGTTAAATAATTTTCTTTATTGTTTATTATTTGTCAGAATATTTAATAGTTTTTCCCTATAAGCATTGTTTTTATTGACTATTTTTTAACTATATCATCGATTTTCTTTGTCTATTTTCACACTTGCCAGCATTTCCCCTGCCGAAAAAAAGTTTCCACCAGTAAAGTTGAATGACAAATGGGACAAATATAAGTGTTCAAATTCGATTGTTGTGCCATGGCGAGGAGACTCAGAAATTATGGAAGCCTCTGCTGACATAATTTTCGCTTTCAGAGGCTCCTCAGAATGGTTGGCACAACGGAATTTGAACACTTATATTTGTCCCATTTGTCTCACAACTTCCCCAACAAACTTTTTTGCACAAAAAGATCCGGACTTCCCAAACATGGGAAATCCGGATCTTTTCAAATCTCTACCACTCAAATTTCTTCTCAAAGTATGCTTTGAGATCTTCAATTTTAATTCTTTCCTGCTGCATTGTATCACGGTCACGAACAGTAACTGCTCCGTCTTCTTCTGAATCAAAGTCATAAGTTACGCAGAACGGTGTTCCGATCTCATCCTGACGACGATATCTCTTACCGATATTTCCTCTGTCATCAAATTCGCAGTTGTAGTATTTGCTAAGCATAGCATAAACCTTCTCAGCGCCTTCGTTCAGCTTCTTGGAAAGCGGAAGCACACCAATCTTAACCGGTGCAAGTTCCGGATGGAAATGCATCACAGTACGTGTAGAACCGTCTTCCAGTTCTTCCTCATCATATGCTGCGCAAAGGAACGCAAGTACCACACGGTCAGCTCCAAGTGATGGTTCGATTACGTATGGGATATATTTTTCATTGGTCTCATCATCAAAGTAAGTCAGATCCTGTCCGGATACATTCTGATGCTGTGTCAGGTCATAATCGGTTCTGTCTGCGATTCCCCACAGCTCGCCCCATCCGAATGGGAAGAGGAATTCTACGTCTGTTGTAGCCTTGCTGTAGAAAGAAAGCTCTTCTTTATCGTGATCTCTGTAGCGGACTTCATCTTCCTTCAGTCCAAGTGAATACAGCCAATTCAGGCAGAAGTTCTTCCAGTAAGCAAACCATTCAAGGTCTGTATCCGGTTTGCAGAAGAATTCAAGTTCCATCTGTTCGAACTCACGGGTACGGAATGTAAAGTTACCCGGTGTAATCTCGTTACGGAATGATTTACCGATCTGACCAATACCAAATGGAAGTTTCTTTCTTGAAGTTCTCTGTACATTCTTAAAGTTTACGAAGATTCCCTGTGCAGTCTCAGGACGAAGGTAAACAACGTTCTTTGCATCTTCTGTTACACCCTGGAAAGTTTTGAACATCAGGTTAAATTCACGGATCTCTGTGAAATTATGTTTTCCACAAGTCGGGCACGGAACTTCATGTTCTTTAATAAATCCTTCCATCTCTTCATGTGACCATCCGTCAATGCTGTCCGGAATATCAATTCCATGTTCATGTGCATAATCTTCAATGATCTTATCTGCACGGAAACGTTCGTGACATTCCTTACAGTCCATCAGCGGATCACTGAATCCTCCCAGATGTCCGGAAGCGATCCATGTCTGCGGATTCATCAGGATTGCACAGTCAACACCTACGTTGTACGGGTTCTCCTGTACAAATTTCTTCCACCATGCTCTCTTTACGTTGTTCTTAAGTTCAACACCCAGGTTACCATAATCCCATGTATTTGCAAGCCCACCGTAGATTTCAGACCCCGGATATACAAAGCCTCTTGATTTTGCCAAAGCTACAATTTTGTCCATTGTCTTTTCTACCATAACACTAATCCTCGCATTCTTTTTATTTTTCGTTAGAAGAACAACGCCACTTATCGCGATAACATTTATTCCTCTCTGATTCACCTATTATACCTATTGCATATAGGTTTTGCAAGCTTATCCTGCTAATTTTCGCCAAATTTGTCTTTATTTTCTAATCTAATATACAATTTTCCGGTTATTTCAGCCCTGTGAGCTGCTCCAGAATCTCAAGCGACTTGAATCTGTGAGCCACGTATACATCCAGATAACGCCCCATTAGCTTTCCCAGTTCCTTTAAAACTTCATCGCTTAAGGTAAAGGTATAGAGCTTTTCCACCGGTGTCCCGACAATGAACTGCATGGCATAAAGGGTAGACGTATTCAGCCGCATTCCGTCATAGACATTCTGACCGCATTCACTGCAGACCAAACCCCCCTCCTTTACACTGAACACACAGGGACGTTCCCTGTTTCCGCATCTGACACACTGAAATACCTGCGGTCCTTCCCCACTGACACTGAGTGCCTTCAGTTCAAATATGTAGCGTACCAGCTCAAATGGAATGATCTTTTTCGTCAGCACGCGCATCGTCTGATAAAGAAGCTTCAACATTTCCCGCTCGTCATTGGCTTCCCTTGTATAAAAATCTGCAAATTCGAGAAAATAAAATGCATAGTATGCCGCTTCCACATCCGTGCGGAGCTCTGCAAAATAATTTTCGATCTCTGCCGACTGAAGAGTGTTGGAATTTCTTCCTTCATACAGCATGAATTTTCCGAAATTACAAGGTGTACAAGCCCCTGCAAGCGGACTGTTCGGTCGTCTCGCCCCTTTTGCAAACGCTGATATTTTCCCTTTTTCTTTTGTCAGGATCACGACTCTTTTATCATATTCACCGATCGGTGCTGCCGACAGAATCATCCCTGTCATTATTGTTAACTGATTCACTGCATTTGTCCCCGTATTTCTCCGTTTTCGCTTTACAGACTTCCTTTTCCCGGTAGGAGAGATAATCCTCCACCCGTCCTGTCCTTGCAAACTGATCCCAGTATTCCTGATTCATCCTTCGGTCACCTCATCTTTTTCTTATGCCTTTTAAGATTAGGTTCTCCCATATTTTCAGATGCTATACTGCGTAATATCTGCCAGCTGTTTTTCCGAGAAACACCTTGACATTTTTTACTCGTCTTCTCGGTATCCGAAGTTCTTGATCAGGAAATCGCTGTCTCTCCAGTCTTTCTTTACTTTTACCCAAAGCTGGAGATTTACCTTACATTCGAGCATCTGCTCGATCTCATATCGCGCCGTACTGCCGATCTTTTTCAGCATGGATCCCTGCTTGCCAATGATGATTCCTTTATGTGAATCACGTTCACAGATGATCGTTGCCTCAATATCCATCACTTTTTTGCGTGCTTTCATCTTCTCGATCGATACCGCAATTCCATGTGGAATCTCCTCATTCAGGCAGTGTAGTGCTTTCTCACGGATCAGCTCTGCCACGATCTGCCTTTCCGGCTGGTCGGTAATGGTATCTTCATCATAAAACTGCGGTCCATACGGAAGATATTTCATGATGACCTTTAAAAGCTCATCTGTATTTTCACCGGTTCTTGCAGATACCGGAACGATATCTGCAAACTGGTATACTTCGTTGTATTTTGCAATACACGGAAGAATGTCTTCCTTCTTCACGGTATCTGCCTTGTTGATGACCAGCACGACCGGTGTCGTCACCTTCCCAAGCTGCTGCACAATGTGCTGCTCTCCGGCTCCGATAAAGGTACTTGGTTCAACCAGCCACAGTACCACATCCACTTCATTTAAGGTGCGCTCTGCCACATTTACCATGTAGGTCCCAAGCTTGTTTTTCGCCTTATGGATTCCCGGTGTATCAACAAATACAATCTGTCCTTCATCGGTCGTAAGTACCGTCTGGATCCGGTTTCTGGTGGTCTGTGGTTTATTCGATGTAATAGCGATCTTCTGACCGATCAGATAATTCATAAGTGTGGACTTCCCCACATTCGGCCTGCCGATCAACGTTACAAATCCTGATTTAAAATCTGCTCTCATGCATTCTCCTTCTAAAATAAATTCTCAACTGTCATAAACAGTTCTTTTTCTTCTTCTATCTTTGCTTCGTTTCCGATCACACAGATCTGATCATTTGCAAGCACCGCACGTGCCACACCTGCAAGTGCACGGATATCATCCTGGTTGGCCGTAAGGATCTCTTCTCTTTCTTTTCTGATCATCTCTGCACTGACATGATTCATATAAAGGTTCATAGAACGGTCTCCCTTGGTTGCCGGTGTCATCGGCTGATCAATGTTGCTGATCGTTCCGATAATATATTTTGTCATATCACGCTCACTAACCGTGAAGTTCTCCAGATATTCCGGAACTCCGTCATAGATTTCCAAAGTTCTTCCCAGATTCGGATCACGGTAAGATACAAAATACCCCTCACCAATGCGGTTAAAGTTGCTCATGCATCCATAAGCTCCTCCTTTTACACGGATATTGATCCAGAGATACTCATAACTCATGATCACTTTCAGGATCTGCAGTGCCCCGTTATATTCTTCTCCTGCATCAATAAAGTTGCCTGCCTTTGCCGCAAACTGTACTTTTGAAGAAGTCTTAAAGCCTTCATTCTTCTTCTCACAGTGCAGGATGCATCGGCTCTGTGGCATCCTCTCCGGATAAAGGACTTCTTTTAAGCTTCCGATCTCCTCTTCTAAAACGGCAAGTCCCTCTCTTGAGGCTGTGTAACTGATCATCACATTGCCTTTTCTGAAAAGCAATTCCGACAAAGCCTTCAATCCGCTGATGATTTCTTCTTTTTTCTCATCAAAATGTTCTTCCATCTCACGGATATTCTGGTAATATTCTATTCCATTCGTCGTATCTTTGAATTTTGAAATCGGTGACTTATAAGACATTGCCCGGAGTGCTGCTGCGGAATGTCCTGCAGACAGGAAACGATCCTGCAATCTGGTCTTTGTCATAGAAAGAATCTCTTTCAGACGTTTTTCATCATCCAGTTTCGATGCTGTCAGAATCTCTTTCATCATACGGATGGCAAATGGAATCTGTCCATAAAGTGCTTTCCCTTTGATTTCAAAAGTTGCCCTGAATTCTTTTTCTTTGACCTTCGTCACATCCGGATAAAGCTCCAGTGAAGTTCCGATTCCTCCGGTATGTCTGTTGATCTCGTTGAAAAGTTCTCCATATTCATAATGCTCGGTGTCAATGATTCCGAGAACTGCCTGCAGAAGTCCTACCATCGGGAGATCTTTCTCCGGCACATCGGAAAGGTCAAACATCAGATCCAGATAACCGATTCCGTTCGTTTCAATCTCATGGAAGACAGTCGGGATATCTGCAATCTTCATCTCTTCATTGTAAATCGGTGCGATCTCTCTGGAAATATCCTCCCTTGTCAGCATCGGAATCTTCTCCAAATCCTCCTGACTTGACGGTTCTTCCTGATACTCCTGTAAATGCTTCGTATCTGTAACCAGCTTTTCGATTTCTTCCCTGCTAAGGCTTTCTTTGTATGCCTGCAGTTTTTCTTTTAATTCTGCATCCAGTCTGGCTGTACGTCCCGGTTCCGGCACGATCGTAACCAGTGCTCCATGCTGATTATCCAGAAGGTATGTCTGAATCAGCTTTTCAAAATACCCGGTACTGATCTGCTCTTTTAAGAATGCAAAGGTGCCCAGCGCCTCCACATGGATAAACGGCTTTGTTTCATCATAAAGCCAGCTGTCAAATATCTGCAGACCGTACATCAGTCCCTTCGGATAGCCTCCGAAGTCTGCTTCACGGTAACGGAATTCATGGTAATTGATTCCCGCTTCCAGTGCCTTTTTGTCCATTCCGTTTTCTACAATACCTTTTAATGTATCTTCGATCACTTTTACAAATTCTGCCTTCTGCTCTTCATTCGCATTCTTTGCCACGATCGAGAAAATCGGCTGATAGGTGCTGCTGTCATAAGATCCGCTGATATCTTTTCCGATTCCTGCTTCCAGAAGTGCTTTTGTGATCGGTGCTCCCGGAGCAGAAAGCAGTGCATAATCCAGGATCTGGAATGCCAGATACAGCTTTTCATCCAGAGAAGTCCCAATGACCTTATTGTAGGAAAGATAGGTATTATCTTCTGTCGATTCATTACTTGCGATCGAATACGGCTTTGTGATATCATGCATTTTTTCAAACGGCTCCTGCAGATGGATCTCAGAATCTACTTCTTTTCTATCGTAAGCAGACAGATATTCCTGATCCAGCCAGTTTAATTTCTCTTCCATATCCATATTGCCATAGAGGTAAATATAACTGTTGGACGGATGATAATAAGTTCTGTGGAAATTCAGATATTCTTCATAAGTCAGTTCCGGAATCACATCCGGATCTCCGCCGGACTCATTTGCATAAGTCGTATCTGGAAACAGAGAATTCAGGATCATACGGTCCAGAACACCATCCGGTGAAGAAAAAGCTCCCTTCATCTCATTATAAACAACTCCGTTATAAGAAAGCTCCCCATCTGCTTCCTCCAGGTGATAGTTCCAGCCCTCCTGCCGGAAGATCTCTTCGTGTTTGTAAATATTCGGATGCAGGACTGCGTCCATATACACGTCCATCAGATTCTGAAAATCCTTTTCATTACAGCTTGCAACCGGATATACGGTCTTGTCCGGATAAGTCATCGCATTCAAAAAGGTGTTCAAAGATCCTTTTACCAGTTCCACAAACGGATCCTTGGTCGGAAACTTTTCCGAGCCACACAGAACAGTATGTTCCATGATATGTGGCACTCCGGTACTGTTCGTGGTCGGTGTGCGGAATCCGATATTAAATACTTTATTTTCATCATCATTGGAGATCAGAAGCACCCTCGCACCGCTCTTTTTATGTCTTAAAAGTGCTCCTTCCGATTTCAGATCCGGAAGAGGTCTGTGCTCAATGATCTCATATGCTGTAAGCTTTGTTAAATCCATATATGATTTCCTCCAAGTTCTGTAGTTAGTCTCATAAATAACATTGTACACATTTCTTTGATTTGATACAAGGTCTTGGTGGGAAATGTTTTCCATATGTTTTCCATAATCCGATGTATCTTCCCAGTTCTTCATGATTTTTCCGTCAACTATGAGAAACACGCTCCGCGAGTTTCTCAAGTTATCGCGTCAGTCACCAAGGTCTCGTGCAAGCACGGACTTTGATTCATTACTCGCGTAAATAAAATAAGGAACAGCTACGAAAGCCATTCCTCATTTTCTCTATTATGCTTCTTTCTTCTGTGAAAAAGCTGCTGTCTGCTTTTTCTGTGAAAATTTCATGAATGTCACAAAGGCAAGCATCATGATGATTCCTGCCGGAAGTGCGATCCATGCACTCTGTACGAATCCGGCAATAATATAAGTGATAAACGAGATCACCGCGCAGCTTGCCGCATATGGAAGCTGTGTATTGACATGATTAATATGATTGCACTGTGCACCAGCAGATGCCATGATCGTTGTATCCGAAATCGGTGAACAGTGGTCACCACAAACTGCTCCGGCCATACATGCGGAGATAGCAATGATCATCATCGTCTCATTCTTTCCTTCAAATGCATGTACCACGATCGGGATCAGGATTCCGAATGTTCCCCAGCTTGTACCGGTTGCAAATGCAAGAAAGCATCCCACAAGGAAGATGATTGCCGGAAGAAGATTTACCATACCTTCCGCACTTCCGGCTACAATGCCTGCTACATATTCTGCCGCTCCAAGACTGTCAGTCATAGATTTCAGTGTCCATGCAAAAACAAGAATCAGGATTGCCGGAACCATCGCCTTAAATCCGTCAGGGAGACATGCCATACACTCATCGAATTTCAGCACACGTCTTACCAGATACAGCACGATTGTGATCACAAAAGCAAAGAAACTTCCATACACCAGTCCCTGGGAAGCATCACTTCCAGAAAATGCTTCTACAAAACCGACTCCGTCAAAGAACCCACCGGTGTAGATCATTCCGATCACACAGCAGATGATCAGTGAAATGATCGGGATCAGAAGATCCATTACTTTTCCTTTACAGTTATCCACTGCCTCTTCCTCCGTATTTGCATACGGTCTGTCCGGTGTGGTGTAAATATCACCTTTTTTTGCATTATCTTCATGAACCTTCATCGGACCATACTCAACCTTCATCACAACCATTGCGATCATCATCAGGATAGTAAGGATTGCATAGAAGTTATATGGAATTGCACGGATAAATATTGAAAATCCATCTTCACCTTCTACAAAACCCGTAACGGCTGCTGCCCAGGATGAAATCGGTGCAATGATACATACCGGAGCTGCTGTCGCATCGATCAGATACGCAAGCTTTGCTCTGGAAACATTCTGCGCATCCGTTACCGGACGCATCACGCTTCCGACTGTCAGACAGTTAAAATAGTCATCGATAAAGATCAGTACACCAAGAATGATTGTTGCCAGCTGTGCACCTACACGGCTCTTGATATGGGTACTTGCCCATTCACCGAATGCGGCAGATCCTCCTGCCTTATTCATCAGGCAGACCATGGTTCCTAAGATAACCAGGAAGATCAGGATTCCCACATTATAGCTGTCAGAAAGAACAGCTACGATCCCTTCCTGAAAAATATGGGTGATGGTTCCTTCAAAGGAAAATCCGGAATAGAATATTCCACCTACTAAAATTCCTACAAATAACGAGCTGTACACTTCTTTTGTGATCAGTGCCAGTGCGATCGCAACCACCGGTGGAACCAGTGACCAGATGCTGGCGTACATCTTCGGTACATACTCCTCCGCGTCTGCTGCAAAGGTGACAAGGGGACTTGCCATTACGCAGATCATTACAGCTGCGAGCAGACTGCTTAACTTTCTCATTTTTTCTCTCAATTAAAATACCTCCTGTTTTAAAACATAAAAATGCCATGAATAACGCTTGCACCGGCAAAACGCATTCATGGCATGTAAAGTCTTCCTTAAATGTTCTTCCGATAGCGCTCCACGTGTGTGACAGTACGCTGCATCTTCTGCATCGTCCCAGAAACCGGGGTTGGGGTTCCGGCTCCTTCGGCGGTATTTCCTTTCTCTTCTGTCGGCTTCCCTGCCGCATCTTTCAGAAGATACTGATAAATCCCGCGCCTCTATCAAGCTGAATATTCATCATTTTCTTTATCAACCATACTACAAAATTTTCATTTTTGCAAGAGATAATTGCTATTTTACAATATCTACCGCTTCTTTTGTCATTTCTTTGATCTTTTCAAATTCTCCGCCATTTATCAGAGCATCCTTTACCATCCAGGTTCCGTCACATGCGAGTACCTTGTCAAATGCAAGATAGTCTTTGACATTCTGTGGACCTACAACACATTTGCAGGCAGTGTGCAGCGCAAGTTCTTTTGTGTACGCGTCCCCTTTTGAATCCCCCCAAACCAAAAAGGAGTCAGAGACTTTCGTCCCTGACTCCTCATTAAAGTCAATCTTATTCTTCAGAACCGTACAGTGTAACGAGTTTCTGCAGATATGCATATCTAGCTTTTGCTTCTTCTTCGTTCTTAGCAAACAGAACTTTAGCCTTTTCAGGATTGAATCTGGCAAGAGCGTTGTAACGAACTTCACCGTTAAGGAATTCTTCGTATCCGGCAAGATCTGGTGCCTTGCTGTCAAGAGTGAACTTAGATCCTTCTGCTTCTGGATTGAAACGGAAGTTGTTCCAGTATCCACATTCAACTGCAAGCTGTTCTTCTGTCTGAGCTTTGCTCATACCCTTCTTGATACCATGGTTGATACATGGAGCGTAAGCGATGATCAGGGATGGTCCCGGATATGCTTCAGCTTCTGCGATAGCTTTTACAGTCTGGTTGAAGTCAGCACCCATAGCGATCTGTGCAACGTATACGTAACCGTAGCTCATTGCGATAGAAGCAAGGTCTTTCTTCTTAGTTTCTTTTCCGCCTGCCGCGAACTGAGCGATAGCACCAGTCTTAGTAGACTTAGAAGACTGTCCACCTGTATTAGAGTAAACTTCTGTATCGAATACCATTACGTTGATGTCTTTTCCACTTGCAAGTACGTGGTCAACACCACCGAATCCGATATCGTAAGCCCATCCGTCACCACCGAAGATCCACTGGGATTTCTTAGCAAGGAAGTCTTTCTTTTCTACGATATCTTTGCATGTCGGGCACTCGCATCCTTCTAATGCAGCAACAAGTTTGTCTGTAGCTGTTCCGTTAGTAGCTCCGCATCCGTATGTTTCAAGCCATTCGTTGCAAGCAGCTTTTGCTTCTTCGCTGGCTTTATCTGATGCAGCAACTTCTTCTACTTTCGCTTTCAGACCTTCTCTGATTGCTTTCTGAGCAAGTAACATACCATAACCGAACTCAGCAGCATCTTCGAACAGTGAGTTAGACCAAGCCGGTCCCTGTCCCTTAGAGTTTACTGTGTAAGGTGTAGACGGTGATGAGTTACCCCAGATAGATGAGCATCCTGTTGCATTAGCGATGTACATTCTGTCACCGAATAACTGTGTGATAAGTTTAGCGTATGGAGTCTCTCCACATCCAGCACAAGCTCCTGAGAACTCAAGCAGTGGCTGTTTGAACTGAGATCCTTTTACTGTATTTTCTTTAAATTTAGCAACAACTTCCGGTTTTACTTCGATTTCTGTACCAAAGTCAAAGTATACCTGTTCTCCTGCGTTCTCTTCCATGTTACCCATAACAAGAGCTTTTTCACCCTTCTTACCTGGGCAGACATTTGCACAAGAACCACATCCTGTACAGTCATAAGCTGATACAGTCATTGTGAACTTCATTCCCGGCATACCGATCATGTCGATTGCTTTCAGTCCTTCTGGTGCTTTTGCAAGTTCTTCTTCTGTAAGAGCTACCGGACGGATTGCAGCGTGCGGACATACATATGCACAACGGTTACACTGGATACATGTCTCTGACTGCCAGATCGGGATATCTACTGCGATACCACGTTTTTCGTATGCAGCTGTTCCTGACGGTGTAGATCCATCTACATAGTCTTTGAATGCAGATACAGGCAGTGTGTTACCTTCCTGAGCATTAACCTTAGCCTGAATGTTCTTAACGAATGCTACTGCATCTTCTCTTCCACCCTTAACTTCTGGTGTGAACAGACCTTCGTCTTCGCAGTTCTTCCAGCTTTCCGGTACTTCAACAGCGTTAACCTGTTTAGCTCCGGCATCGATAGCATCGTAGTTCATCTGTACGATCTTATCACCCTTCTTGCCGTATGTAGCTTTTGCAGCTTTCTTCATAAGGTCGATAGCTTCTTCTTCCGGAATGATGTTAGCCAGTTTGAAGAATGCAGACTGAAGAACTGTATTGATACGTCCGCCAAGTCCGATTTCTTTACCAATCTTGATACCATCGATTGTGTAGAATTTGATGTCATGGTTAGCGATGAATGCTTTTACCTGTCCTGGAAGATGTTTGTCCAGTTCTTCTACTGTCCATGGGCAGTTAAGAAGGAATGTACCACCATCTACAAGTTCCTGAACCATGTTGTATTTGTTGATATATGACGGGTTATGGCATGCAACAAAGTTTGCTTTGTGAATCAGGTAAGTAGATTTAATTGGTTTCTTACCGAAACGGAGGTGAGACATTGTAACACCACCGGATTTCTTTGAGTCATAATCAAAGTAAGCCTGTGCATACATATCTGTGTTATCACCGATGATCTTGATAGAGTTCTTGTTAGCTCCGACTGTTCCGTCAGCTCCAAGTCCCCAGAACTTACAGTTGATTGTTCCTTCCGGTGTTGTAACCAGTGGAGCACCTACTTCAAGAGAAAGTCCTGTTACATCATCAACGATACCGATTGTGAATTTAGCTTTTGCTTCATTTTCAAATACAGCAACAACCTGAGCCGGTGTTGTATCTTTAGAACCAAGTCCGTAACGTCCTGAGTTGATCTTAACAGCATCGAATTTTGTTCCTTTAAGAGCTGCAACAACGTCAAGGTACAGAGGTTCTCCAAGAGATCCTGGTTCTTTTGTTCTGTCAAGAACGTTAATGTACTTAACGGAATCCGGAATTGCATCTACAAGTGCCTGTGCACAGAATGGTCTGTAAAGGCGAACTTTAACAACACCAACCTTCTTGCCCTGAGCAAGTAAGTAATCGATTGTTTCATCGATTGTGTCGCAAACAGATCCCATAGCGATGATTACGCTTTCAGCGTCCTCTGCACCATGGTAGTTGAACAGTTTGTAGTTTGTTCCGATCTTAGCGTTAACTTTGTCCATGTATTCCTGTACGATTGCCGGCATAGCATCGTAGTATGGGTTACATGCTTCACGAGCCTGGAAGAATGTATCCGGGTTCTGAGCTGATCCTCTTTCACATGGATGGTTCGGGTTCAGTGCATGTGCACGGAATTCCTTGATTGCATCCTTGTCTACGAGATCTTCCAGATCTTCGTAATCCCATGTTTCGATCTTCTGGATTTCGTGTGATGTACGGAAACCATCGAAGAAGTTAATGAATGGAATCTTACCTTTCAGTGCTGCACAGTGTGCAACCGGTGTCAGGTCCATAACTTCCTGTACGCTGGATTCACAGAGCATTGCGCATCCAGTCTGACGACAGGCGTAAACATCTGAATGATCACCAAAAATATTAAGAGCGTGTGAAGCTACTGCACGGGCAGATACGTTGAATACACCCGGAAGCTGTTCACCAGCAATTTTATATAAGTTAGGAATCATAAGAAGTAAGCCCTGGGAAGCTGTGTAAGTAGTAGTAAGCGCACCTGCTGACAGTGAGCCGTGTACAGTACCTGCTGCACCTGCTTCAGACTGCATTTCTGTTACCTGAACAGTCTGACCAAAAATATTCTTTCTTCCTTGTGTTGCCCATTCGTCTGTGGCTTCAGCCATTACAGATGAAGGTGTGATCGGGTAAATAGCAGCAACTTCTGTATAAGCATAAGAAGCATGAGCAGCTGCATGGTTACCATCCATGGTCTTCATTGATCTTGCCATTTTCTTTGTTCCTCCTTAGATTGTGTCAAAACTTTTACTTGTGTTAAAATTTTTCTACACTTTCGTTCGATATTATTATAGCTGTTCATATATGAAAAGTCCAGTCATTTTACTGTTCTGATTGTTCCTTTTGACGTACAACCCCTGCATTTCAAGAGGTTGTTTTATGCAAACTATAGTAAGCTTATACTATCTTATATCATAAAAGAGACGGACATCTGTCCGTCTCTCACCATACATTATCAATTACTTTTTTAACAAATATTATACGTTGAATCTAAACAGGATAATATCTCCGTCCTGTACAACATAATCCTTACCTTCCAGTCTTACCAGACCTTTTTCTTTTGCAGCGTTATAAGTGCCACATGCCATCAAGTCATCATAGGATACGATTTCAGCGCGGATGAATCCTCTTTCAAAATCAGAATGGATCTTTCCTGCTGCCTGTGGTGCTTTCGTTCCTTTTTTGATTGTCCATGCACGGACTTCCGGTTCTCCTGCTGTCAGGTAACTAATCAGTCCAAGAAGGCTGTAACTTGCCTTGATCAGCTTTTCAAGACCAGATTCCTTAAGTCCCAGTTCTTCCAGGAACATGCTCTTTTCATCATCATCAAGTTCCGCGATCTCCTGCTCAATCTCTGCACATACAACGAATACTTCGCAGTCCTCTCTTTTTGCATACTCACGGACTGCCTGTACTCCTGCATTACTTGCACCGTCATCGGCAAGATCATCTTCTGCCACATTTGCAGCAAAAATAACCGGTTTGTAGGTCAGAAGATTGTAGCTTTCCAGCCACTGCTGCTCATCTTCGTCATTGATATCGTCAAAGCTCTTTGCCATCTTTCCATCTTCCAGATGTGCTTTAATTCTTTCCATCAGTGCCAGTTCTTTTGCAATCGTCTTGTCATTTCTTGCTGCTCTGACTGCTTTGGAAATTCTTCTTTCCAGGATCTCAAGGTCTGAAAAGATCAGCTCCAGGTTGATCGTCTCAATGTCACGCAGCGGATCGATACTTCCGTCTACATGGACAATATTGCTATCCTCGAAACAACGTACTACATGAACAATTGCATCAACCTCACGGATATTTGCAAGAAACTGGTTTCCAAGACCTTCTCCTTTGGATGCACCTTTTACAAGACCTGCGATATCTACAAACTCAATCGCTGCCGGGATGATCTTTTTGGTGTGATACATCTCACCAAGCACATTCAGACGTTCATCCGGTACAGTAACAACACCCACATTTGGATCAATGGTACAGAATGGGTAGTTAGCTGATTCTGCTCCTGCTTTTGTCAGTGAATTAAATAAAGTACTTTTTCCTACATTCGGTAATCCTACGATTCCTAATTTCATTTTTTCTATTTCCTCCTATAAATCCTTTGATTTCAAGGGATTTCAGCATACTTATTTTTGCAAGTGGGCCATTTAGTGGGCCATTACATTGCCATAAGTGCTTCTGCTACCAAGTCCATTTCTTTTTTCTTTTCTTCCTCGGTAGTATGAACATATAAGTTCATTGTAATTCCAATATTCGAATGGCCCAGTAACATCTGAAGTGTTTTCGGTTTCATTCCTGCTTCAATACATCTGGTAGCAAAAGTATGTCTCAAGATATGCATCGAAAATCTTGGAATTTTTGCTTTGTCACAGATTTTAAACAGCGCTGTATCATATGTACTGTTCTTGACAGGTGTTCCTTTTCGACACAGAAACACAAATTCTTCCCATTCTGTTGAAATTTCTGAAATCCTCTTATTCTTTTCTTTTTGTTTTTTTAGTATAGAAACCGCTTCTTCTGTTAAGGGTATCGTACGGTAACCTGATTTACTCTTTGGTTCTCCGATACGCCACTCCTTTGCACTGTAACGATATTCCATACTTCTGCGAATCTGAATTGTTTTGGATTTAAAATCGACATCTCCCCATTTCAATCCTACCAATTCGCCTGTTCGCAATCCGGTTTGTAGTATAAAACGATACTGATTTTCATAGCTTTGATTTTCTGCATATTGTAAAAATGTTTTTTGTATGTCTCTTGTTAAAGCAACCTTCTTCTCAGAAGGCTTTCCCATATCACTTTTCACAGATTTTTTACAGGGATTGCTACGCAAGACTTCATTCTCTTTTGCATACTCAAACATATTGTATAATGCAATTCTTGCCTGATAAATTGTAGATGTGCGATACCCCTGATCTGCCATATCATAAAATATTTTCTGACATTGAAGTGGTTTCACGTCTGATAGTGTCATCTTCCCAATTACCGGTTTAATATTTTTAATATATCTCTCCGTATAATTGCGAACAGTATTTGAACGGACTGTTTTCTTTTTTATCCCAATCCAATAATCAAACCATTGATCGACCAGCATATCTGATGGCATTGAAATATCACTGTGTTCATCCACATAAGTCGCATCAGCAATCCATGCTCTGCACTCTTGCAGCTTTTTGAATCGTTTATGTTTTCTCTTTCCAAACCGATCTACAAATCTGGCTGAGTATAATCCCGTACTTTCCTGGGATATTCCCTTGCCAAGTTCTTTGCCTTTTAAATCTTTTCCCATATTTCAGCTCCTCTCATAAGAAGCCCTAATACAGTACCTTGTATTATACCATAGCATCTTATTTTTGTGAATATTCATTTTCATCTCATCTCCTGCCCCATCTCCTGTCAATCATTTATATTTCCACACTTTCCGAAATGAATTTTTCAAATTCTTTTCTCTTTACAAGTTTTTTCGTGCCTACGTAAAGCACAAACGGACATCTCGGTTCTTTCAAAAGACCACTTATTCTGTTTTGTCCAATATTACTGTATTCTGCTGCCTCTTCAATTGTAAGAGCCACTTTTTCACATATCGCAACATGTTGTTTGCTCATAAAATCCTTCCCTTATTATTTAACGTGCGTAGCATACACTTCTATCCGCAATACACACGATCATTCTTTGTATTCAACAACGTTTTCGCTTTCTCCATTTTCATACTTGCAATCGCTTCTCGTTTACTTGTACCTCCAACATACATTGGTGTACACATTTCTAAAATACGATCATAGATACGCCTTTTGTCCAACATGGTCTCGCTTTTTATTTCTTTCAGCGGAAGATTGGTTGTGATGATCAAAGGTCGTCCCGAACGGATCCTGCGGTCTATGACGCTAAAAACAATTCCTAACGCATATTCTGAATTTCGTTCCACTCCAAGATCATCAATAATCAAAAGCTGGTAAGAAGCCAATGCATTGATATATTCCGTTTTGTCTGCCAGTGGAAATATATCATCAATAATGGTATTGAAATTTGTCATCTTTACCGTTACTTCCCGCTTAAGAAGTTCATTGGCAATACATCCGGCAACATAACTTTTCCCGGTACCAACCGGTCCCCAGAACAAACAGCCTATATGATTTCTTTTCATTTTCTCCCAGTTATCAACATAATTTTTTGCCTTATGCATTACCGCATCTGACATATCTGCATTCTCAAATGTCCACTCTTCCATTCTGCTCTCGTCAAAACAGATGCTTGTATTTCTGCTGACTAATTCCCGGTGCTCTTTGTCTTTAAAATATTTTTGTTCTTCTTCATACGCTTTTCTGTCACAGACACATTGCCTGGAATGTTTCTTCATTCCCATAAAGCCCCCCTTGGGGAAAAATGCTTCTTTCGCTTCCCCACAGACTTTGCAGTATTTCAAACCATCACTGCCTACACATACAGTATCTTCTTCTCTCATCACAAACTCTCTCCTTCCCCATAGCAATAATTTACTTCATGATATTTATTTCTTTTATATTTCTCAGTTACTTTACTAGGTGCCACATTTCCGACTCCTGCACAGCCATTTTTGCAACCAGATGATGGGTGCTTTCCCGACTCTGTTGCAGCCATCTTTTCAACCGCCTTATCATCAACCGTCTGTAAACCTATCTCATCAGATGGAATTTTTACATATAAATGATTGGGTTTTGAAAATCCACCGGATCTGCGAACCAATAGTCCCACATCATCCAATTCCTTCAATGCTGTTTTTACAGAAGATTTGCATTTGCCGATTTGAACAGACAATTCATCAATTGGAAATATCAAATAAACATTTCCATACTTGTCTATCCAGCTATTCTTTCTCGATATCCGCGCCCGGTCATACAAAATCATATAAAGAAATTTTGCATTTTGAGAAATTCGAAGCTTTAGCAAAAACTTCGGAAACCGGAAGTACTGAAGCATCTGCTCTGACTCCTTCATGTATTCATATTTCATTCTTTTCTCGCCTCGTTTCTATTTCTAAGTGTTGTAAAAAACATTTTTATGCCGGCTCAAAAATGTCCTTACATATATTCAAAAGATGAAGGGCATAAATACAGGTTCTTGATGAAAATTTTTATATTTTTCCTGTCCAAAATACCCTTACATAAAACGAAACGCTGAGAGACATTTTTACAGCCCCCTGAGGAAAACTTTTTTATTTTTACGATTAATTAAATATTTGAAAATAAAAAAACACTCACCTATCCAGGTGAATGCCTTATCAAAATTTTCTTATTTTGTTGTCTGTGATGCTTACTCAGAAACACTTGCGTGTCTGCTAAAATGTAATTGCCAGCAATTATATTTTCACGTGGGCATGGGGATGTAATCCCCATCAAGTCTACTACTCGTAAGTAATACAAAATTGTCAAAATGACAATACTGTAATACACGGGTGGATCTTGCTCTGGTTGTAACGTATGAATTCATACAATAATAGGCCCAAATGGGCACTTTCACCATTTGAGCCTATATATTATATATGTCTTTCAAATGATAGCTTAAAAAATAGCTGTCTAGACGGTATGTTTTTAACGTAGAATTGATTTTATGGAAGACAAGGCATGGAATGCTTTGTACCTTTAATGGAAAAATTTAATGATATTTACCATGTACAAAAAAGAAACGGCAGATAAAAAACATCACACGAATCCTTATCGTGCTGTAAACTATATAAGAGATGAGAACGGAAATCCTATATGCCCTATTGGACGTAAATTTCTTTTCAAACGAAAACAACATGTAAGATATAAAAAATATGGACGTACAGAAGAAATCTATCCAAGCTTATTAAGTGTACCCTTTTTACATAAAACAGTGACGATTTTCAAAAAACATATATTAATGTAAAGAAACGCCAGAACCAGCATTTGTCGGAACTAGCGTTTCTTTAGCAGAGACTTATTTTACAGCCCCGTTTTTTGCTTATATTATTTTCCTCCGTTGGATCTCAATTTTGGAAAGAAGATGACTATCTTAAAGCCCTTTTCCCACGGGGAAGCAGCTTCCAGACGAAGGTTTAGATCGTCAGCCATCTTCTTAACCAGGTAAAGCCCTATACCGGTAGCTTTCTTTCTGCTGTCAGTAGAATCCCCGGTAAAGCCCTTTTGAAAAATATACGGCAGATCATATTTTTTTACACCGATGCCATTATCCTCAACTGAAAGGACATCTGCGATCTCCGAATGTATCATAGAGATTGTTAGCATGGGACTATCGCTGCTATATTTTATGGCATTGCTCACGATCTGTCCCAACATAAACTGAAGCCCTCTACGGTCTGTATAGACTGTTTCAGATTGCAGTTTATTGATAATTACAAACTGCTTTTCTTCCAGAAGTGGGGCATAGTCCTCCAGAACTTCCCCCAAGCAGTCATTCAAATTGATATCCTTAAACTGATAATCCTTTGTACTGCTCTTTAACCGGGCATAGTATAACATCTGAGTGACATCCTCCTGAAGCTGACTGCGGACATAATCCAGTTTTGCTTGCAGGGGAGGAGACATTTCGTTGCTCCGATTATCCAGGAGCATGGTCAACAACGATAAGGGCGTTTTCGCTTCATGTGCCCAGCCCTCCACATATTCTTCATAGTCCTGTAGGGCATCTGCCATACTGTTACTCTCAGTTTTGTGTTCCTGTAAAACTGATGCCAGAAGCCGGATAGATTCTCCTTCTTCCCGGCTGATGGCACTGAGCAGCCGTTCCTCGTTGCAGATGGTAGGATCACTGAGGAAATCCCGGAACAGCTCTCGGCGGGTGGTCTCCCGCTTGTTTAGTACAAACAGAATTGCTGAAAACAAAAGGAGGCTTGTCAGAACTACTAACCCACTCAAGGTTTGAAATGCCTGAATGTCAGAAATCCAAAGAATGATAGCACAAAAGCAATCCACGCCCAACAGCAACAGCAGCCAGGGGTAGTACCGTTCTATCATGCGCCAAAGCCGCTTCATGGAGCCACCCCCGTTTCCAGACGATAGCCCATCCCACGAACCGCAACGATTCGCTGCTTCATCTCAAGACCGGACATCGTCTTTTTCAGCCTGGTCAGATTAACCTGCAAGGCATTTTCGTCTATGTATTCCGTGGTTCCCCATAGTGCTATGCAAAGTTGCTCCGTCGTGACCAGAGCATCGCCGCCGGACAAAAGAGCAACCAACAGTTTTCCCTGATTTTTTGGAAGCACGACAGAGGTATTATGAATATAAAGCGTGTAGGTCTGCTGGTCTAACAGGAAATCTGGTCCCTCTATGAGATTGGTACGGCCTTCATACCTTTTGAGAATATTGGATACCCTGGCAAGAAGTCGATCTTTTCTGCACGGCTTCGTCAAATATTCATCAGCACCCAAGTGGAACGCTTGCAGTTCATCCTTTACCTGATCTCTGGAAGTCAGTACCAGGACGGGGATAGCGGTTTTATTCTTTAGTTCCTGGCAGATTTGAAAGCCACTGATCTCCGGCAAATTCAGGTCTAAGATCACAAGGTCAGGACGAAGGGCTGCCAGGAGCCGAACGGCATCTTCCAACTCGGTGATTGCCTCCGCAAGATACCCGTCTTTTTGAAGCATATTGCAGAGTTCTTCCCGCATATAGACTTCATCTTCCACAACAGCAATTCTTTTCACGGCAGCACCTCCTTCCAAATTATTCTTCTCTCTGTGGCTGCATCAGTGTCAGCAAATACCGATCACTGGAGCGCTTGACCACTCTCATATAAATATATTCTATCACGCAAAGCAGCAAAATCATAGTAGCAGATACAAGCAGCATTTCAGACACTGTCCCACGGGTTCGAGACGAGAGTATCCCTGTAAATAACGCCCTGACTCCAAACAGACTGCTGACAGCCGCAACCAATACAGGAAGTCCCATAAACCAGGTAATTTGCTTTCCAGCAGACTGGCAAAGGGTTTCGTAAGTAGCTCCCAGGCGGATCAGAGTCTGGTATCTGCGCCCGGTTTTCTGCTGACTCATCAGGAACTGAACACCCACGATGGTGTTGGCAACTACCAGGAAAACAATTGCTAGATATAGGGTAATATAACTGGATGCTATGGTGTAGAAAAGCTGACGACCCATATTCTGAAGATAGCTTTCATATTCAATGCCAGTTTCGTCCAGCTTCTCGTTCAAATCCAAATATGCAGTCATAAGGCTATTTCCATCCAGAGCCTGTTCACTGAGCACCGCATTGACATAGGTATCATACATCCCCTGGCTATAATATAGGAATGCTTCATCCGGAAGAATCAATGCAAAGGACAAGGTTATAGAACGGTCCGTGACCAAATTCACAGACTGAACCTCTCCTGTAAGATGAATCGGACTACCATCCAGTTCCACCTTGGGATGCCCGGCCAATACTTGGTTCAGCATTGCGGTACGGCTTACCGTAGTAAACTCTGTATCAATATAGACAGCGGCCTCCTTTTCGCCTAATTGGAGAGCCGGATTGCCGGACAATTCCAACAAACGATTATAGTCCGATAAACAAATCAAATATGGGTATGTGGCATAATCAAGATTGTTCAAAAGGACATCCCGGTCTTCCGACTGGGGCAGGCTTCGAAGAGAGTCCATAACAACGTCCATGCTGTAGGCATTATCATAATCTTCTGTGGTGTGAATACTCCCAACCCTCATTTCAAAAAGCTCTGAAAATTGATTTTCCAAACCGTTTTCTTTCAGGGCTGCCTTTATATTCGGAAGAACCTGCGATGAATCTTCTGCAGTATGATCTTCAAAAGTATAGTCGATTACATGGTCAGAAGACAGGCTATTCGTTCCTGCAATTCCTACGCCCGCACCAAAACAACACAGCGCTGCCAGAATCAGCAGGGAGCTGATGGCAATGGAGTTTGACTGATGAATGACATTCTCCTGAATCTGCCGGAAGGTAAATACATGCAGCTGCTTATTTCCTTTTCCTTTCTTAACAATCAAAGCAATCAGCGCACGCATCCCATAGAAAAGCAGCATCGTACCAACTATGCCCAACAGCAAAGTCAGTCCCATCATACTTACCTTTGTCCATGCAATTCTCTGAATCGCCATGTAGTAAGCCACTGCCAACATCACACTTCCGCATATAGCAGCCAGTCCATAGATAACAGATGGCATTTGCTTTTTGGGGTGGTTCGTTGGCTGGGATAGCAAAGTACCGATCTCTTGGCGGCTGATTCGTCCACTCAAAATCAGAAGTGCCGTCAGCTTAATTGCCAGAAATCCTGCCAGCGTCCATTCAATCGCAGACCAGGATAAAGAAAACTGATGACCGATGATCCCCATGCCTACCAGTTTGGCGGTGACAAGACTGACAATTTCTGAAAGCACCACAGCCACAGGTAATCCTATGAGCATGGCAAGAATACTGGTCAGGAAATCTTCCGCCAGAAGCATACCAAACAGTTTACTTCTACGCATCCCCAACATTAGATAAACACCAAACTCATGCCGTCTGCGCTCGAACTGATACTTGCAGGCAAAATAGATCAAAAAGAACAGAATACCGAGGGTCATCCCATAAAACGCAGGAATCAGAAGCAGGAGTTTGTCAACTGCGTCACTCTCCATTTTCTGCAAAAAGAGCATCACATCTTGAGTGGAGATGGAAAGAATCATGTAAAATGCAACAATAGAAATCACCAGGGAGCTGAAAAACAGACCGTTTTCCTTTCGGCTGCGGCGACTGTTCCGAAGAATGAGATTAGAGAACATTTGCGCTGCCCCCTCCCAGTTGCGCCATCACCTTCAGGATGCGCCCGTAGAACTCCTGCTGGCTTTCGTCTCCACGCCGAAGCTCATGAAAGATCACGCCATCCTGGATGAACAGGATGCGCTTACAGAAACTGGCGGCATTGGAATCATGGGTTACCATCAGGATCGTAGCTTGTTCGTCACGATTCAGGCCGGACAGCTTCTCCATAAGACTTCTTGCGTTCTTAGAATCCAGCGCACCCGTCGGTTCATCGGCAAGGATCATTTGGGGATGTAAGATCAGAGCCCTTGCTGCCGCAACACGCTGACGCTGGCCACCGGACATCTTGGACGGAAACTTATCCAGAACATCAGAAATTTCCAGATAGTCAGCCAACTGCTTCAGCCGCTGGCTGCTTTCTGTTTCGGCTACCCCATGCAAGGAAGTCGGGAGCAGGATATTTTCCCTGCCAGTCAGGTTGTCCAGCAATTCAAAGTTCTGGAATAGATAACCAACTTTTTTGCCACGGTACTCGGCAAGAGCCTTTTCCTTGAGGGATTGCAGAGTATCTCCCTCCACCTGAATGCTTCCACCTGTAGGCTGAATCACAGTTGCAATACAGTTGAGAAGCGTGGATTTGCCGGAACCACTGCTTCCCATAATACCGAGAAACTCTCCCGGCATGACCTGAAAAGTGATTCCGTTCAGTGCTCTCGTCTGGTTTGGCAACGTCCCATAGACTTTGGTAAGATTTTCAATATTCAAAATTGGTTTCATGTGAATGCCTCCTATCCATTTCTGGGTAAATGATAGCACAGAAGCACAATAAATAACACTTACAGTCGCTGTAAGGATTCTGTTCCTGTTTTCAGAACAAGAATGACGCATCAAGCGGAATAAGTATATGTTTTGTATAAACGTCGGGTGACAATGAAAAAATATGCTGGACTACCGGATTGGCTAACTTGCATTTCTTTGTCAATTCTGGTAACCGCTTCAAACATGGAAGTTTCTGTTCTTACTTTTATTATACTCAATCAATAAAATCAACACGGTTCAGCAAATTTTAATTATTTCCAATATGACAAAATTGCTTCCTGTTATATTTATCTATTTCTTTATTTCTCTATTATTCCGATCCGGTCTTCCAAAGGTATAAATAAGGTGTAAATTATTCGTCAATCATCAAAAAATCCTTTAAAGCCTAGGCTTTCACAGCATCCATTAAACACTGCCGTGACAATTAAAAGCAAATCATAATACAACAACGTTCTGTTCGATACTAGAAATATATCATCAGCATGCAGTTTGAGTGAAAAAAGTCTCATGGTCATGAGCAAAAATGAAAGCAAAATTTATTAGATGGTACAACATACTATGCCTTTAAAATTCCAGTTACATATTCATATTGGAACCTAATCACCAGTTATTTTTATTATAATACTTGCAAAAAAGAAGCGCTCATACAAGCACTTCTCCTTACCATATTAGGACTTCAATCAAAAGTTAATGGGCCACAAAGTGGGCCATTTTTCAAAAACTTACATGAATTTATATAGAGTTTTATCCAAGTCGGAAATCCGTTAAATGCTCTAGCTATCAGCATTTAAAGGCATTTAACAACTTATATGGACATTTATGAAATCGGTCTCGTAATAACGATTCCTAATTTCATTTTGTATATTTCCTCCTATAAATCCTTTGATTTTCAGTATAATTATCTAAATTCAGTACTCTGTATTATACCATAGCCTTTTCTCTTTGTGAATATTTAAGTTTCTGTTTTCTTTACACTTGTAAGCGACCTTATTTGTAAAACTTAATTTTCTCTAAGATATTTGTTGCGCCTGCCGCCAATGACAGATCGTTTTTGATGAAAATTTTTTTCGGTTATTTGAATACCTGAAAACCCAAAAATACTCACCCATTCCGGGTGAATGCCTTATCAAAATTTCCTTATTTTGTTGTTTGATTTATGAACCGGCAATTCGTCATACATTGCTTTAAAAAGTCCAGCCAAATATTCCTTACTGTCAACATCTTCTACTAACAGCATCTCCTTTGCCTCTTCATACGGTAATTCATAAATCGCAGTTGCCATATAAGAAACTGCAGATTTTGTCGGTTTCACAAGTAACCTGTCATCATATATGCCTCCGACAATCCTGCCACGATAATATATGATATATTCTTCCATCATTGCACGATAATTAATTTCTTCTAAATCAGATAACTGCTCTAATATAAATTGTAAATATTCTTTGCTTGAGGCCATGTTTTTGTCCTTTCAAATACCTGCATTTTCAAATTATACTGTAATCTCAATTTGATTATCTTCAACCGCAACAATGCAGCTTTCGTAATATCCATCACCCGTAGTCCGTGGTCCACTGATAACCTCATAACCATCCGCTTTTAATTCTGCCGTCAACGCATCCACTATTTCTATACTTCCTACGCTAAAAGCTATATGTGAATATCCCGTACGAACTATTTTCTTCGGTAAATCAGCCATTTCCGGTAAATTCATTATTTCAATACGTGCACCATCCTCAAATGTGAGAAAATACGAATAAAAGCCTGTTTTCTGATTATGATATCCAGCATTTGATTTTGCTCCCAAATATTTCATAAAGAATTTTTTTGTATTTTCCAAATCATTTACATAAAGTGCAACATGTTCAATTCTCATGATTATTACTCCATTCCTGATGCTCTGATTCATCGTTCAAATCGTTTCATCCTTTCAACTTATCTGCATTTCCTGTAAGAAATGATCCATATGCTCTTCCAGTAACTTTATCACTTGACTTTTGTCTTCTTCTCCATCATATATGCTATAAAGCAAAAAAATAGGTCCATAAAAATCAAGTGCTGTCTGTCTGGCTTTTCCTTCATCGCCCAGCATTCCTGAAAACAAAGCTTCCATATAAGTTAATGGTCCGCTTGCAAGATAATTCTGATATAGCTGTGCCATCTGTGGCTCCCTGTACTGTTCCAATGCCAACATCTTACGAAAACAGCTTGAAAATTCTTCCTCCGTCCAATGAAGAAACTGCACCTTTGTGAACTGCTTAATCTTATCAAATGCCGTTTCTTTATACTCGGCTGTAACCTTTTCCAGCTCACCCTCCGACATTTCATACTGCTTTACTCTCTCAATATCCAATTCATTCATTTTTTCAATAATACTGTCCAATATCTCCTGCTTGCTTTTATAATGCTTATACAATGCAGCCTTGGTTACTCCAAGTTTTGAAGCAATATCATTCATGGATGTTCCTATATATCCACTCTGTGCAAATAACTTCAAAGCTTCTTCCAATATTTTTTCCTTTGTGTTCTTTTCTTTGCTTTCCATGTCTATCTCCTAATTTAAATCTGTTATTAAGTTATCTTTTGGTAACTTGTCAAGTAAATTATAAATTAGTGTTTTTTTCCATATCAATGATTTGTGAAATGAAAAAGGCTTTGTCTATCTGCCGAAAATAATATTTTCTATCGTCCGCCTTCACCATCTGGCAGCAATGTAACAAAATAATAAATAATTCCGAATACAGCTATACTTCCCATCATAATACCGATCATCTGATTTACACCTACCACATTTCCATGAAATACCGGATTGCAATCAAGAGTGGCTCTTATCGCTTCAACCATTTCATCCGGATAATGTTTTCTCTCCATCTCCATGAATACTCCGTGAAGCATATGATTCTTAATCAATGAAGTGGCATATGTACTCGGGAGATAAGACAGTGCCTTCTGAAGACCTGATCCAAAATTTGAAATCGGCATATAAGCACCACATATAAAACCATATCCTGCGCTGACAATTGTACCTACAGCCGAAAGCTGTCCCTGTGTTGTCAACGGAAAGCTAATGATACTTGAAAGCGTACTTCCAAACAGGACGAGCAATATCATATCAAATAAAACCCATAATACATCTACTACATTCAGATACCATCCCATTTTAAGCAGATATCCCAGACATAATACAAACGCAAGTGCATTGACCATCAATGAATTAGCTACTGTTGACAGAAAATATCCTAAATATATTTTTCCCTTGCTGACCGGCGAAACATTAAAATCCTTCCATGTTCCATTTGCCTTGTCCTGCACCATAGTCAGATTCACGCAGAATGTTACAGTAATACAGCTTACTGCCATAAGTGATGCTGTCAGTTGTGCTGCCACGGTTCCATTAATGAGCTTATCTGAAATCGTGATCATATACGGAATCGCTGCTGTAAAAGAATCTCTGAAAACTTTTGCAAGAAACGTAGCATACAGAACAATCAGAATGACGGGGGTAATCATTGATGTAAACAACATCCCTTTATCTTTAAAAAACAGTTTCCTGTTCCTGTTCATCAATGCCAATACTGTTCTCATCAATGCTCACCTCCTAGCTTTTTCCCTGTGACTGCAAGAAATACATCATCCATTCCGCCTTTTACTACTTCATAATCCCTGAATAGGTCCTGATGCTCTACAATAAGCTCCGTAGCTTCTTTCGTATTTCTTACTTTTATCTGATATCCGTCACGTATTTTTTTATATTCTCTGTTCAATGACTTTATTTCATCTTCGGAAATACCGTAAACAGACACTATATCCTGTACATAATCATTTTTAAGTTCAAACGGTGTACCTTCCGCTGCGATACTTCCTTTGTCGAGAATCACAACATACCCGGCATTAGCAGCCTCTTCCATATAATGGGTGGTTAGAAATACTGTCATATTTTCATTTTTCTGAAGCTTCTCGATAACATTCCAGATTAATTGCCTTGTCTGTGGATCAAGCCCTGTTGTAGGCTCGTCAAGAATCAAAATTTCCGGTCTGTGCAATAATGCACGGGCAATATCACTCCTCCTTCTCTGACCTCCCGACAGCTTACCTACAGGTCTGTTTAAAAACTCGTCAAAATCCAAAATCTCGACCAGCTCCTGTAATCTCTTATCAAAGGCATTCCCTGTAATGCCGTACAAAGCAGCTCTGCTCATTAGGTTCTCTTTCACCGTAAGTGGTTTATCAAGTACGCTATCCTGAAATACAACACCAAGCATCCTTTTTGTCTGTGCGCCGGCTTTGTCAGTTTCTATTCCGTTTACCTGAACCGTTCCACTGTCTTTTTTCAGCAGTCCACAAAGAATAGAAATGGTTGTACTTTTCCCTGCACCGTTTACTCCTAGAAATGCAAACAATTCTCCTTTTTTCACACGAAAGCTCAAATCATTTACCGCTTTTACTTCGCCAAAGCTTTTATTCAGGTGGCTGATTTTAATGATATCTGATTCCATATCTTCTCCTTATATTTTCATTTTTCCTTAAATGCTGCAACATATGTTGGATTTATCTTTTAAAATAAAATCCATATATTAAAAAGTAATATGAATGCAAAAATTGTCCATGCCCCTTAGCAGTTACCAATCGGTTACTTATATTGTAGTAACCAATTGGTAACTTGTCAATCTTTTTATAATCTTCTATCGGATGAACATCCGAAACATAAATCATCGGATCATATGAATAAAAAATATAATTTTTTCGCTTGCCGTTTTCGTTCTTCACTTGTTTTGTTATAAGCCATTATCTTTCATCCGATCTGATTTTTGGTATAGAAATCAAATCGGAGCATGGCGGTGACCGGATATGTGATATCCCACAATTCTCAAAAAATGTCGAAAAAAAGTGTTGCAACCAGTATGATGATTACAACACTTTGTTCATTCTTATTGTTTAATTCTTTTTGCTGGACCCATTGATGCAAATACCACTTCTCCTATTGCTCATGTCTCCCCTCAAAACATTACATTTAGAAGCATATGACATAATAATTAACCACTACCCCATATTATAAATACCACCCAGAGATACTTATTTCAGACTGATAATCAGATTTTTATTGAATTTATTAATCTATATGTTATGACAACATATCTTTCAGACATGTACTCCGGTAGTCACTCGGTGATATTTTATATCTTTCTTTAAATACTCGGTTAAATGTTCTCTGACTTTCAAATCCACTATCCAGACAAATGTTTGTAATAGAATCACTCGTATTTTCCAAACGCTGGCATGCATAGTTCAGCCTTACATCGTTAAGATATTGATTAAAGTTTCTATGGAATGTTTTGGAAAAGAGTCTGGATAAAACATATTTGCTCACCCCCAGATCTTTTGCCATCTCTTCCAGCGAAAATTTCTTCTTAAAATTTGCTGATATATAGGAAACTGTCTGGTAAATAAGATCGTTGCTCCCCACATTACTCTTTTCTACCAAATTTAATTTTCCTATGCAACGTGCCAACACAATTTGAAGATATGCCTGTGCAACAGTAATATCCGACTGTTCTGTCTCTAAAATTGCATTTATAACCCTATATACCTCCGGTTCAACCTTTTCCGCTTTGATGATTGGATATTCAGGAGCCATGGATTGCATGATATCTGCAAATTTGGCTATCGTAAATGGCGATGCAATCAGATAAGTCGCTTTATTTACACCGGGTATCAGTACCTGATAGTGATGAATAACATCTGGAAATACAAAGCCTATATCTCCTTTTTCCATATGGTATAGTTCCTGTCCGACACCAAGTTCTAATGCTCCACTTGTTACACAAACGATCTCCAGTGCATTATGAAGATGTGGTTCAATATGTTTTGACTTCCTATTTATTGCTATGATCTCCTCTTTTGTGTCAACATATTTTAACTGCATGAAATACTCCCCTTTGCAACATTTGTCTATATCTTCTTTCGATTTGGCAAGCAATCCTTTTACACCTATCTTATAATCAACTTGTAAATAAGGAAAGGAGGAATTGCAAATGAGCAACCTAAAAAAATATCTGAATGACCTTTTAGTATTCTACACTGAATATTTTGAGCATCCTTACCATGCATAAATACTAAAAGGACTATTTTGTGAAAACTGAATATTTTCTTAAGGCCATTTCACAAAAATGAAGTGGTCCTTTTTTATTTTCAAAATACAGTTCAATCACTTTATATATAGAAAAAAGCACTGTCTCATCGAGCAACGACCAGACAACGCTTTCTCCTGTCAATTCTAATTTATGTCTGATGCATCTGTTACTTCATCTGTAGCAATTCCTTTTTCTGCTTTCAGTTTTTTATTTGCATCTTCTACATTCATTCTTGAAAGTACAAACATAATCAATACATCAAAGATTAACGGAAGCCAAAGATACATAAACTGCATCATATCAAGTGCAGACTGCGGCTGAGTTGCATTTGTTCCGATATATCCACTGAACTCAAGCAGCCATCCAACAACAGCGGTTCCAATACCTCCACCGATTTTTACGCCAAGAGAAGTACAAGAGTACATCGTTCCGTCAATTCTCTTTCCCTGTGTAAGATAAGTGTACTCAGAGCAGGATGCGATAACTGCATTCATATCTCCCTGCCATGGTCCCTGACCTAAGGCTGCAAGAGCTGTAAATGCCATCATCAGCGGAACACTGCCCATATATCCTGCAACAACAACAAGTGCTCTACCGATGACTGCTAAGACATAACCTCTTAAGTTCAGTTTATACATACCTTTCCACTTACCAACTAATGTCGGTGTGAAAATCAGGGCAATGATCAGTGGAATATTTACTGCCCATGCAAATTGTCCAAACAAATTCTTATTTTTCAGTACCCATGTCATGTAATAAATGCCAGCTCCAATCATGGCACCATATAACTGCTGTAAAATATATGTTCCACAAATCATCATGTAATATTTGTTTTTAACAAGAAGCTTGAATGCCTGTACCATTCCGTACTTTTCATTATCATTCTTTACTTCTCCTTCATTAAGTTCTTCCTCCGGAAGTTCCTTAACAGAAAGTGCTGAAATCGTATTTACGACCAGACCAATGATTGCATAGATAATAGCAACCGTTCTCCATGCTGCAGCATCTCCACCACATTTATCTACAAATCCAACTGTAATTGCCTGAATCAGAAGACTTGTTGAAAACGCAAAAATAAAACGGTAAGATCCCATCTGCACACGCTCTTTGCTGTTCTTTGTAATCAGTGACGTAAGTGCTGAATAGGCAATATTGTTTGCTGTATAAAACACACCATTTAACAGTGTGTAAGAGATAAAGAACCATGCATATTTAGCCGTTGTTCCCAAGCTGACTGGTACTGCAAAACAGCAGACCAGCGTAATGGCACAACCAATATATCCATATAGCATCCAGGGTTTCGCTTTTCCCATTTTACTGTGTGTTTTGTCAATCATTGATCCAAAAAATATATCCGTAAAACCATCAAATAGTTTTGATACGGCAATCAGGGTACCTACGACACCTGCAGCAAGTCCTACTGAGTCCGTCAAATAGACCATCATAAAAGATGTCAGGAACGCATAGACTACATTACCTGCAATATCGCCTGATCCATATCCAATTTTGTTATACCACTTCAAATACTTTTTTTCTTCCATCGAATTTCTTTGCTCCTCATCTTCATCGCACTTAGAATTTCAAGATGTCTAACAGAGTATGATGTCTAATTCTAGTTTTTTCTCTGTTTTTGTCTGATTGCTCTGTATATCCGGACTTTACATAACAATCAGACTCTCTTTCCTTGTTTACGGGTTACATGAAACTTTATTATCCCTTTATATACGGTATCAGTGTAAATTGGAACCGGAATAATACATCATCAAATCGGTACTGCTCCAATACAACTGGACCACAACTGTTAGAACCAATGCCATTTAGTGCATAGTCAACACAAAATACTACACTATCTGATTCTGTCAGTTCATAATTATGCGTTTTCTCCTCAAGTTCTTCCTGCGTATAATAAGAAGCATTGAATGAGAAAGCATTTTCCGCAGAGACCACAATTCCATATCGGCTGTTGTTAAGCTCTACATATTCACAATCATAATGGCTTCCATTTTCCTGTGGGCGAATATAATCCTCATGCAAATCATCTACATTTGCCTGATACAAGCCGTGGCTCGCAGCCTGATGTTTGTCACAATAGCTTTCCTGTGGTCCCATTCCAAAGTATCGTGCAGCTGAAAGTTTTTTATCCAGGAACATCCTCACACCAAATCTTGGCAGGTCCGGAAATTCATCATCTTTTGTTACTGCAATATCTGCATCAATCTTTCCAGCAGCTTCTATTTTCCATGTGATCGTCACATCAAGAATCTTCTGTACTGTCTCTGCCACAACGGATGCATGGCTTATAATTTTCACACCATGCTTTCCCTGCACGACCTCTGTCGTGTAAGCTCTTGTATAAGCTTTATCATAATGGGCTTTCTTCCATTCAGACTTGATGTACATATCATTATCTGTTGGTGCCCTCCAGATATTTAATTCCATCGGGTGGTTCAGATATTCCCGACCTGCAAATTTCATCTCTGTAAAAAGTGCAGTCCGTCGGTCGATTGTATATGCGAATTCACGGCCTTTGATATGAATCTGGGTATCATCTTCACTCACCTGTAATTCAGAATCCGTCACTGTTTTTTCAACCCATTTTTCTGCTAACTGGCATTTGGCATCCTTCTGGCTTACTTCGATCTCATCAAATCCAAGGATATAATCCTCTTCCAGCAGAGGCATTTCTTTTTTCAGGTGGTAAATAAGTTTTAAATAACATTTTCCATTTTCCGGAACGTTGACCTGCAGGTTTGTTTTTCCTTCACTATGTGGTACCACAGATACTTCATCAAGTTTTCCTTTCCCAATCAAAAGTCCATCCTGTGTCAATTCATAGCTGATTTTCACATAATCTTTCAGATTATCAAAATCCATGTAGTTATGAAGCACCAGTTCTCCGCTTTCTTTGTCATAGGAAATAACCCTTGCCGGGCGATAAACATTCTTGTATTCCAAAAGTCCTGTATGTACCGTTCTGTCCGGATATACTAATCCATCCATACAGAAGTTGCCATCATGAATTTCTTCGCCATGGTCGCCCCCATAAGCATATATAGTCTTTCCATTCTCAGCAGTTCCATGAGCAATCGCATGGTCACACCATTCCCAGACAAAACCGCCACACATTTTATCATTATCCTGAATCATCTGGAAGTAATCTTCAAAATCTCCAGGTCCGTTTCCCATACTGTGACAGTACTCTACCAAAAGAAAGGGTTTGCTTCCATCTTTATCCAGATATTCCTGAATTTCGGAAAACGCCGGGTACATCCGGCTGTACACATCCAGATTGCTGTAATCATATGTTTCATCATAATTACGATATCTTGCACTCTCATATTGTGTGATACGGTCTGGATCAAAATTCTTTGTCCATTCCAGTGCTTTTTCAAAGTTGCAGCCATAAGCACTCTCATTTCCCATTGACCACATAACAATACAGAAACGGTTTTTGTCACGTTCCACCATGAGTTTTACTCGATCAACGATTGCCTCTTCCCATACCGGATCATCTGCAATCTTCTCATTCCATCGTTTGAACCGATTGTAATCGGTGTCTTCTTTTCTGTAGATCATAAATGGACCATGAGCTTCAATATCTGCTTCATCTATTACCATGAATCCATACTTGTCACACATTTCATAGAAAAATGGTGCGTTCGGATAGTGGCTGGAACGGATCGCATTAAAATTATGCTGCTTCATTAACGTAAGATCGGTTGTAATCTGTTCCGGATTGATTGTAAATCCAGTAACCGGATCAGAATCATGTCGATTGACACCACGGAATTTAATCTTCTGTCCATTTAAATAAATAACCTGGTCTTTAATCTCTATCTTTCTTAATGCAATGTGATCTACAATTACTTCATTCTCTGTTTCAAGAATCAGTTTATATAGATATGGATTTTCTGTATTCCAAAGTTCCGGACTTGCGATTTCTAATACAGCTGTTCCTTCTTCAGCAATACTTCCTAGTGCTACAACTGCTCCGTTTCTATCTTCAATCGAAATTTTTACATTTAACGGAGAGTAGAATTTCATTTCAATTTCTACTTTCGCAAGCATATCCTCAATTCTTGTTTTAATATGATAATCACTGATTGCCTGTTTTGGGCGTTTCAAAATGTACACATCCCGGAAAATACCACTCATACGGAATTTGTCCTGATCTTCCAAATAGGAACCATCACACCACTTCATGACCAGAACCGCTATGCTGTTCTCTCCGTCCCGAAGGAGGTCGGTGATATCAAACTCACTGGTCATATGAGAAACCTGGCTATACCCTACATAAGAGCCATTGATCCATACATAAAAGCAACTGTCTACTCCTTCAAAATTCAAGAAAGCTTTTGGTGCATTTTCATCTTTGTGATAAACAAAGGTATGTGCATATGTTCCACATGGAATATCCTGTGGTACATACGGTGGATCAAATGGGAACGGATACCTGATGTTTGTATACTGATGTGTGTCATATCCTGCCATCTGCCATACACTCGGAACCTGAATCTCATCAAAATTTTCTGTATCATAATCTTTCTCAAAGAAAGGTTCCTGAACATCATAGATACTGTTAAAATACTGAAACTTCCAAGTTCCGTTCAATAACTGCATTCGGTCTGACTCTTCCCTGTGCTCCACCAGGTTATCCATTCTTTTGGATGCCGGAATAAAATAGGCTCTGGCTGGCATTGTATTTTCATGCAGTACGCTTAAATCCTCATAATAACGTGGTACAATCATAAATAACTCTCCTTTAATACATATACATTTTTTTGCACTTTGTTTTTCCACAGCAAACCTTGTCTTTTACTTTTATGTTTACTCTTCTCTGTTTTGCTATATATATCTTATCCTAATCTGCAAAACATGTCTATGAATTGGATTAGACAAAATATGCACTAAATGATACAATAACAAAAAAGGAAAAGAGGTGCTACCATATGTATATGAATACCGGTTATTTAAACCACTCCCATATGGATTTCAAAGACAAAAGTCGCCCACTGGTTGTAGGAAGTTGCGGTACTTACCGCCTTTCCAGCCATCCAAAGTTACCAACCTACCGTCCAAGGGGACGCCTGGATTATCAGATTATCTATATCACTGCTGGTTGTGGGCATTTTCATTTTGACAATATGGATACCGAAACGATTGTCCCCGCCGGTAATATTGTACTGTACAGACCGAAGGAACTTCAGAAATATGAATATTATGGGAAAGATAAGACAGAAGTATACTGGATTCATTTTACAGGCAACAATGTAAAAAATATCCTACGGCAATATGGATTCCCGGATAAAGAGCGTGTATTTCAGGTCGGAACCTCTATGGAATACGAACAGATTTTCAAGCGTATTATCATCGAGCTTCAGCGTTGCCAAGATAATTATGAGGAAATGCTTGTCCTTCTGCTCCGTCATCTTCTTATCATCTTTCATCGGGAACTGACCAGGGAACATATCTCGAAAAATGAATACCTGGATCACGAGATGGATAACGCAGTTACCTTTTTCAGTGAAAATTATAACCAGAATATTAGCATAGATGATTATGCTGCCTCACGTGGAATGAGTGTCAGCTGGTTTATCCGAAACTTCAAAAAATACACAGGTTCTACACCAATGCAGTTTATTGTGGGAATCCGAATTAACAATGCCCAGATGTTACTTGAAACAACAACCTATTCCATCAATGAAATTTCTAAAATCGTTGGGTATGATAATCAGCTTTATTTCAGTCGGCTTTTCCACAAGCTGAAAGGATATTCCCCAAGAGAGTACCGAAAGATAAGAAACAAGTTCTAAAATCCACAATATCATAAATCCAGTTTCCCCTCCAAAAGAGGATGCCACGGAATCATCAAATCAACGATTCCATGGCATCCTCTTCTCTCTTTTTGCTATTCTTATTTTACAAACTCAACCGAATAATAATACATATACTCATAAACCATTTCTTACCATGACGATTTGATTTGTGTTGCTTTCCGCTGGAATTAAAGCGTCAGCCTTCTAGATGTCAAAATTTCGAGACTCAATCACACTCTCTATTTTCTCGCTGTCTACGCTTAACAACTGCCATTACTGACAGGCACCCAAGACTCGATACTGGCGGTTGGTTAGACCTTACCAGGCAGGCATTTCATCTGCTAGACTATTCGCCCTTATCTGGGCGCACAATCCCAATTTATCATCCCACTTTGCTTCTTGTAATGGAGAATTCCCCATTCAGCTCATTCATCGTTGCATCGGACTGATCCATGTAGAAGTTACCGGTATTTAAGTTGACCGGCTCAAATCCAAATTCACAGTACAGTCCTCTTCCCATCAATGCTCCGTCAATCCGCATCTTATCCTGATCCGTAAGAGGTGCCGGGCTATATGGGACATTGGTCTGTGGGTTACGGATAAAGATCGTATTATTCGCAACAACCAGTGCATGCCGACCAGATAATTCATACTGGTATCCGCATCCGGGATACAGCAGAACAATGCGACCTTCTTCTCTCCGATGCTGTACAGATCCAGTTCGTCCGTACAGGTCAGATTGGCGATCTGTTTCAGATTGAACGCTGCCAGACGGACACCAACAGAAATCAAAATCGACTTCACAGTCTTTCCAGTAACAAAATGTCAATAGTTTTTTAATCACTTTTTCAAAAAAGGCAAAAAAATAGAACGTATAGTTAATTTCCATACGCTCTATCTCACATTTCATATTATATTTTTGAAGTCTACAAACTGTTAAGGAAACAATCGGAGTTGGTGTAAACGAAAAAGCAGCCTTGAGTTCTGATAAAAACTGCCCTTTCGTTTACATCAATTTCGATTTTACCTTGGTGAACAAAGTCGCGTCCCTTTAGCCGATAGCTATGGGGATTCAATCGTTGCTCTTTTCCTTAAGTTTATCATACCGGATGTTTTGGTAAAAGTTTTTTTCTTCAAGAAATCAATTTCAGGCATGACAAACAAACCTCCTATGCGGAAGTCATTTATTCTATGCAATTGTAGATTTTAACATCTCATATGTGCACGAAAAGAAGAACTGTATTTATCTTTGCGGGGTGATACCATATTCCCTCCGCAAGAAGAACATTTGCATACATCGATATTATACAAAACCTTTATCATTTCTACGGCATTTAGATTTTTTAATGTAGAAATGTATTTCTTACATCCAAGCAGGTTTCTGCAGTGAGTTATCTTTTTTCTCTTGTTTCTACATGATAGCAGACCATAGTGCCGGATTCTGACAAATCGTTTGGGAGGAACATGCATCATGAATCGACGGATGAATTCTTCTCCTGAAATTGTTTTCTCTTTCCAGCAGCCTTCGTTTTTATAGTCTTTTACTACATATGTAACTGTCGTATCTGTCATGGATTTGATTCGATGATTACTGATTGCTATCCTGTGGGTATATTTTCCAAGATAATTGATAACCGACTGTGCACCATTGAAAGTTTCTTTACAGTAAGTGACCCAGTTCTTTTCATAACACTTATCAAAAAGTTCTTTAAAATGATAGCTGTTCTGATATTTCTCTGCTGTACCATGAAATTTAAGCTTAGAATCATTCCACAGGCTTTTTAACTCATCCATATATTTTCCACGAAACACTTTTGAGATAACACCATATGGGAGAAAAAATTTTCCACCTGTATCTTTCCAGTTGTTTTCATCATCAAGTCCACCTCCAAGAACAATGGTATGAATATGCGGATGATAATTCATTGCAGAACCCCAGGTATGAAGAATACAGATATACCCTATATTAGCTCCTAGATATTTTGCGTCTTTTGCCAATTCATTCAAGGTTGCTGAGGCAGCATGATACAGTGCATCATACAACAGCTTCTGGTTGCTGTAAATGATGGAATTCAATTCATCAGGAACTGTGAATACTACATGATAATAAGGTGCATCAAGTACATTCTCTTTTTGTGCATCAATCCATTTCTCTTTCGGAAACTCCTGGCACATGGGACAGCATCTGCTTCTGCAGGAGTTATTATGAATGCTGATACATCCGCAGTCTTCACAAACACTGATGTTTACACCAAAAGCGCCTGTTTTACAGTTCATGATATGATAAGCTGTTTTTCTATGATGAGCAGGAGGGCTATTCCTCTTTTCATAAGAAGGATAAAACCGTTCAAATACATCTTGTATCGTACATGATTTCTCCATAATCATTCACCGCCCATCTCATCAAATGGACTCCTAATTCCAAGCAGAGTTTTATTGCTTACATGCAGATAAACCTCTGTTGATTTTGGATCACGATGTCCCAGAAGCGCTTGAATATATTTTACATCACAGCCGGATTCAAACAGATGACTTGCAAAGCTGTGACGTAAACAATGCGTGGAGACGTGTTTCTGAATGCCTGCTCTTTTGGTACTTTCACGAAAAAACTGAATGACACTATCTTTTGTAAGATAATCCCCTGTCCATGAACTTGGGAACAAAATCCCTCTTGGTCTGCCACATTGAAACCAGTATTCTGTCAGTATCTCGAGCGTCCGGTCTGCAAGCAAAGTATAACGATCAGAGCGACTTTTCCCATCACGGATGTGTATGGTTTTGTTCTTGCGTGAAATATCATCATAATGAAGATGTGTGACTTCTGAAACACGTAGTCCGCCTGAATACATAGTAGCAATCATAGCTTTGTGTTTCAGATTTGGCGTAGCATCAAGAATAGCCGATATTTCTGCTTTTGTAAGCACTGTCGGTAACTTCCTGTCCCTTTTCATACGAGGTATGTCCTCATCGTCCCAATTCATCTTCAATACTTTCTTGTAAAAGAAGCGGATTCCTGAATGGTAGTGATTGTATGTTTCTGGTGAAATCCCGGAAAGTTTCTTTTCAGTTAGGAATATATCAACATCGTCAGTTGTTAATGCATCTATATCCTTGGCTGTGTGGTTCAAAAAATGAGCAACACTGGTACAGTATGCATGAATCGTGGAATCCTTGAGATTCCGTTTATTTGCAGCAGATCGAATCTGATTAAAAATTTCTTCGTACATAATAAAATCCTCCATGTAAAATCAGTAGTTAATGAAAAAACCTGCTTACATGGAGGTGCATTAGCATAATAAAACCACTTGTCAGAAAAGCGGTCAAATGGTATTCTTTTCATAGGCAGTGGTGTCTTTCTGTATTGAATTGTTTTGTGTGGTAACTTTACAATATCAAATACTGGTAAGAATTGCCATTGCCTATTTTATTATTGAGAAAAAGAAAGCTGCGCCACAGCCTTGGCAGACCATCGCGCAGCGATTTTGTTCAACTTGAAGTTGTCGATTTCCTTGCAATAGAAAACAACATTCTGATTTACTCACTATTTCGCAATTACTATTTTCAAAGTGATATCCCCATTTGACAAAAGTTCTGTCACATCACCTTTTGGAATATTCATTTTCCCCAGTCTGGTATATGCCCATGAATTTGATCCATAAAACACTACTATTTTGTCTCCACTGTATAGAACTATATCACCGCTATGAGTAGTTATCTGCTCATCCTTTTTTGTATAACTTTTTCCCAGAGAACCAACCTGCTCATTGTCACTATACATAGACATCTGCACTACGATATCACCTTTGCCTGCTTCTTCCATAAGTTCTTGCACAGTCTGATTATCTTCCCATATAACCGGGATTTCAGTGTCGTTAAAATTATAACTTCATGTATTCTTTCTCATCATCCATCGCCGATTTGACGGTAATTTCTGTTTCTCTACATCCTACAAGCCCAGATAAAACTAATATACACAGACTAAATAACAGTACTCTTTTCAAACTCATAATTTCTTTCCAAGTTCATATGCTTTTTTCATCACATCAGCATGGCTTGCAGCTATATTTGCAGCATCAATTCCACCGCCACCGACCATGCCTTTCAAGGAAGCCTTTTCAAAACAGTCTACCCAGCCTTGCAGACCATTGTAGGCTTTTTCAAATGCACTTTCATCATTCTCAGCAGCAGTTGCAATCATATAAATATCTCTGAATGAATAATCTGTCGAATATAAAGGATTCAATCTATCAAGAAGTGTTTTCATCTGGCCACACATCTCATAGTAATAAATTGGTGTTGCATAGACAATGACCTCCGCATCCTTTACTTTTGCCATAATATCTGCAACATCATCCTTCAGTACACACATCCCATTCCTCTGACAGGATAGACAACCGATACAATATTTTATATCTTTTCCTTTCAAAGAAAGAAGTTCCACATCATGCCCGGCTTCTTTTGCTCCCTTTGCACACTCATTTGCAAGTATATCAGAATTGCTGCCTCCTCGAAGACTTGTCGATATGATCAATACTTTTTTTGCCATGATTAAATTTCTCCTTTTTCAGTGTCTTTTTTAACCTTCCGTATAACTTTCGCAGGCACTCCTGCCGCAATCATATTGGCCGGAACATCTTTTGTTACAACTGCTCCGGCTGCAATGACCGAACCTTCACCAATCGTAACCCCCGGAAGAACCGTTACATTTGCTCCAAGCCACACTTTTTTTTTCGATGTGAATCGGCTGAAATATCATACCTGCTCTTTTCTCGGGATCTTCCATATGATTGATCGTTGCCAATACTGCATTATGTCCAATCAGGACTCCATCCTCTATATAAATACCACCCTGATCCTGAAACTTACATCCTGCATTAATAAAAACATTTTTACCTATATGGATATTTCGTCCGCAGTCTGTATAAAACGGAGGAAACATTCCAAAACTTTCATCTATTTTTTGTCCGGTAAGTTCCGACATAAGCTGTATAATTTCTTCTTTTGTATGATATTTGTTATTCAGCTCCATCGTTATCTTTAATGCCCTTTGAGACAGCTCATGCATAACCAGATGTTCTTCACTTCCACCATCTACGATATATCCGGGCTTCATATTACTCAAATATTCTTCACACGTCATAATTAACCAACTCCGTTTTCTTTAAAAAATTTCTGAATTTTGTCAAATGGGATCACATTCGGATTATCGTATAGATCTGTATGAACAGCTCCCGGAATTGTCAGCAGTTCTTTATTGTATGTGTACTTGCTGTCCTTAATCATATTTTCATAAGCATCTTTTCCAAAATAATAGCTGTGTGCTTTTTCTCCATGAACGATAAGGACTGCACTTCTGATTTCATTACTGTACTTTAATATTGGCTGATTCATAAATGACATACATCCAATACTGTTCCAGCCATCATTTGAATTCAGGCTCCTTTTATGATAACATCTGCCTTTATAATACTCACTGTAATCTTTTACGAAGAAAGGTGCATCTTCCGGAACCGGAAGGGGAACACAACCACCGCCTCTTGAATATTCGCCTTTACGGTATTCTTCTGTCCTGAGGGTATTCAGTGACTGTTTCTTTGCATAACGTGCTTCTTCACTGTCCTCAGAATCAAAGTATCCATTCGCATTTACTCTTGTCATATCATACATGGTAGAAGCAACGGTTGCTTTTATTCTTGTATCCAACGCAGCTGCGTTAAGAGCCATTCCACCCCAGCCGCAGATTCCAATGATTCCTATTTTATCCGGATCCACATCTTCCCGAACAGAAAGGAAATCAACAGCAGCCATAAAATCTTCTGTATTAATATCTGGAGAAGCCATAAATCTTGGATAGCCTCCACTTTCCCCCGTAAAAGAAGGGTCAAATGCAATTGTTAAATATCCTCTTTCAGCCATTGTCTGTGCATATAATCCGGAACACTGTTCTTTGACTGCCCCAAATGGTCCGCTTACGGCAATCGCAGGATATTTCCCAGATGCATTTTTCGGTTTATACAAATCTGCGGCAAGTGTGATTCCATAACGATTTACAAATGTCACTTTCTTATGGTCTACTTTTTCACTCTGTGGAAAAGTTTTATCCCATTCAGATACCAGCTTTAATTTTTCTGTTTTTAACATATTTAACATCCTCCATATGCAAAATTTCTTGTAATTACACTAACAATAGTATATGATATAAATATCTTACAACCTAAAGTTAACTTTAGGTCAAGCATAAATTTGAAAGAAGGTTTTTTATGTATACAATCGGTCAGGTCTCTGCAATGTTTAATCTTCCTATTTCTACATTAAGGTATTATGACAAGGAAGGCTTTTTCCCTAATCTGGAACGCAAGGGAAATATCCGTTATTTCAGCGATAATGAATTAGAAGCACTTCGTATCATTGAATGTCTGAAGAAATCCGGTCTTGAGATAAAAGATATAAAGCAATTTTTTATCTGGGTATCTGAAGGCAGCTCCAGCTATGAAAAAAGGAAAGAATTATTTGAAACCAGAAAATCAGCTGTTGAAACTGAAATTCAGGAACTTCAAAAAACTCTCTCCCTCTTAAAATTCAAGTGCTGGTATTACGAAACAGCAATGAAAGATGGTAACGAAGATGCTATAAATGCCATGTTGCCTGACAAACTTCCAAAAAATATACAGAAACTATATGATAAAGGGCATGACTGATTTTTGCTTTCTCCATCAAACTGGAATTGTTCAAGCTTTTCAAATACTAACGTCCTTAATTCTGTTCAATAATTGATTTATAGTAGTTACCAAAGTCAGCAAGTGAATTAACAATTGGAAGCATTTTTGTTCCAAGTTCCGTTAAGCCGTATTCAATTCTCGGTGGCTGCTCATGGTAATCGTGGCGATATGCCAGCCCATCACTCATCATTTTTCTTAAACTATCTGTCAAAACCTTTTGTGAAATACCATCTATACTTCGTTGTAGCTCATTGAATCTCCATGGACGCTCTTTCAAGTTACGCAAAATCAGCAGTTTCCATTTTCCGCCGATAAGAGATACTGCTGTTGACATACCCTGTTTATGAAAGCTGCGAATTGCCTTCTTATTAAAGTGTCGCTCCATAAGCACCTGACTTATTTCCTTGCCCGACTGCATTTTATGCCACTTTCGGATGCACTCCCTGCAGCATGTTGCCGGATTGTGTCCAACCCTTTTTCAGATTCGTGATTTTTTCAAAATCCGGCTTTATAATCAAAAAAGTACTCATCTCAGACACCTAGTATCTTTTACGCAAAAAAACCAGATACCATTTTCGAATGATATCTGGCTTTTCTCTTCTTATACATCTCTTATCAGTCTTTCGTTTCCATAATAACAATCCGACCATTTACAAAACTGATCTTCACTTCATCATCCACAAACTGGTTGCTCACCGTCAGACTGTCGCACGGCATCAGATCATGATGATTGAGCGGCCATTTCGTACCCTCCAAACTGAAATCATAAATCTCACCTTCCAAAGAAAATACAGAAAGATATGGTCCGTATGCTTCTGACTTTTTCAGCACACAGGATTTATTCGTTACCCAGATTTTATTTTTCTCATCCAGAATGCAGGCATTTACTCCGGCATCACATGCCACACTAAGTGTCTGGACATTCGCCCACAAATGATCGATTCTTCCACCGGTTGCCCCAAGAAGGATCATCTCTTTGCTTCCCAATGTAATTCCCAGCCGAAGAGCAATCTCTGTATCCGTCGCATCCTTAACCGGATTATATTCCCGGATCGGAATATTCGTCTCCTTGCGATAGTAATCAATCACCTTTGGATCAATACTGTCAAAATCCCCAACAATATACTGAGGCTCAATCTTATGGTTATACAGATACTCAAGCCCCTTATCTACTGCGATAATATAAGCCTCCGGATTTGCTTCAAGAACCTTCTCTGCAAATCCCTCGTCAAGCATTCCCCCACTGATAATGACTGTCTTACTCATAATTCTTTAAAATCTCCATCAATTCTCTTGTGTTTTCTCCTGCATTCCCTTTGAATACAGCTGATCCCGCAACAATCACATTTGCTCCCGCATCCAGTGCTTCTTTCACATTGAATGCATAAATTCCTCCGTCAACCTGGACATCAGTCTCAAGTCCACGTTCATTCAGCATTGCCCTAAGTGTTCTGACCTTATCCAGCATCTCAGAAATCAGCTTTTGTCCGCCAAATCCCGGGTGGACTGTCATCACAAGGAACATATCCACTTCACCAAGGAATTCCTTCAGGACCTCCACCGGTGTATCCGGTGAAATTGCCAGTCCTGTCTTCATGCCACACGCTTTGATCTTGTCCAGAGTCGCACGTATATCCTTGCATGCTTCATAATGTACAGTAAGAATATCCGCTCCTGCCTCTGCAAATGCTTCCACATAACGGATTGGTTCCGTGATCATCAGATGCGTATCTATCACCTGCTTTACCGCCGGTTTGATTGATGCAAGCACAGGCATTCCAAAAGAAATACTCGGTACGAACACGCCATCCATCACATCAAAATGTAAATATACCGCTCCATTTTCCTCTGTCTGGCGGATACCTTCTTCCAGATTACAAAAATCTGCCGATAAAATAGATGGTGATAATTTATATTCCATTTTAGTACCTCCTTTTTTCCTTCTGTTCCAGTTCCCGATACATCTCGCAATAATCTTCATACCGCACCGGATGCACTTTTCCCTCTTCCAGAGCCTCTTTTACCAGACACCCCGGTTCACTGATGTGATTACACCCCTGAAACCTGCAGCCTCCCTGATACTGATCAAACTCCGGAAAATAATATTTCAATTCTTCCTTGCCAAAATCATTGGTATACAGTGACGAAAATCCCGGTGTATCCATGATATAGGAATCCTCGTCGATCGGGATCAGTTCTGAATGGCGGGTAGTATGTTTTCCCCGCTCGATCTTTCTGCTGATACTTCCGGTCTCCATATTGACATTTTCCTGAAGACAGTTGATCAGAGAGGATTTTCCAACTCCTGAAGGTCCGGCAACAGTTGTTGTCTTTCCTTTTAGTGCCTCTTTAATCTCCAGAATATTTTCTCCTTCTCTGGCACTTGCAAAGATCACACGGTACCCACAAGCCTCATACGTCTTCTCCAGAGACTCGATTTCCGGCTCATCTGCAATATCCTTCTTGTTGAAACAGATAATAACCGGAATCTCCTGCCGCTCCATCATAACCAGAAACCTGTCCAGCAGATTAAAATGCGGATCCGGCTTCTTCACTGCAAATACAACCAGTGCCTGATCAATATTTGCCACTGCCGGTCTGATCAGTTCATTCTTCCTTGGAAGGATCCGGATGATATTACCGGTCTTCTCTTCTGCATCTAAGATCTCATATTCTACCAGATCTCCGACCAGTGGTTTAATCTTCTCCTTACGGAAAATTCCTTTTGCTTTACATTCATAAATGACAGATTCTACTACGTCATAAACGTAGTAGAATCCTGCAATCCCTTTTATAATTCTTCCCTGCATAAAACAGTCCTTTTAATTTCCTGTATTGTTGCCGTTATTTGAGTTGTTACCGGAATTATTGCTACCCGAATTGTTACTGTCGGATCCACTGCTTGCCTGTGAGCCATTGCTTACATACAGTGTGATCGCAGTTCCTACATCTACCGATGTACCTTCTCCCGGATCAACTTTTACAACTTTTCCAGATGGTTCTGCACTGTCAATATCAACTTCTGTATAAGTCAGATTTCTGGCATTCAGTGCTGAAATCGCATCTCCAAGTGTCTTTCCTGTCAGAGTTGGTACCTTCACCTGATCTGCAGGCTTTGGTCCTTTGCTGACAACATAACTCACACTTGTTCCTTCAGCCACCTTCGTTCCGGCATCTGTGCTCTGACGGATAATCATACCTTCTGCATAATCATCTGAATATTCTTCACTACTCGTTCCGCCATCGGACAATCCGCTTGCACTCAGTGTAGATACCGCATTATTTACATACATTCCCACAATTGACGGAACTGACACTTTGTCCGGCTGTTTTTCACCTTTACTGATATACAGTGTGATTTTAGAGTCAGCAGATACCTCTGTTCCCTCTGCCGGATCAGTCCTTGTAGCTTTTCCACTTTCAACATCACTGCTGTATTCACTGGTAACAGTAATGTTCTTGCTCGTAAAGCCCTGTTTGATCAGTGCTTTCTTGGCTGCATCTTCATCCATTCCCTCTACACTCTGGATCATGATCTTTTCCGGTCCTGAACTTATTACAACCTTGATCACCGTATTTTTCTTGACTTTCTTTCCTGCTTTTGTCTTCTGCTCAATAATCGTACCTGCTGCCTTATCTGATGCTTTCTCGGATTCTACTTCCAGCTTCAGCTGCTTCTTTTCGCACATCGTCTCTGCAACATTCTGCGGCTGTCCGACCAGATTTGGCACTTCAATCTCATTGGAAACTGAAATCTGACTGTCTGAACGCTTACCGAACACACCTGCTGCTTTGCCGATCAGGAAAATCAGCGCAAATGCAACGATCACTGCAACTGCAACCATGAGGATCTTCATCATCTTGTTCATCTTCGGATCTACGCCATTTTTACTGTTACCGTGTCTGCCCCCGTTATAATTATCCTCTTCGTCATCCTCATCATAGTCATCATTTTCGTCATATTCTTCATCGTCATAGCCATCATCATACTCTTCGTCATCATAACCATCGCCCTGACGCTTTTTCATACGTGCCATCCGCTCCGGCGAGATCATCACCGTATCTCCCATACTCCGGATCGGAACCATATCTACAAATTCGCCACTCGGATCGACCAACGCCCTCTTCAGATCCTGGATCAGTTCTCCGGCACTCTGGTAACGTCTTTCCGCGCTCTTCTGTGTACACTTGAGAATAATCTTCTCCAGCGCCGGATATAAATCCGGTGCATACTCAGAAGGCGGGGTAATATTCTCCTGTAAATGCTTCATTGCAACCGAAACAGTAGAATCGCCATCGAAAGGAACCCTTCCGGTCACCATCTCATACATGGTGATACCTGCAGAATAGATATCACTCTTCTCATCACAATAGCCGCCCCGTGCCTGCTCCGGAGATACATAGTGTACCGATCCCATTGCACTGGTGCTGACTGTCTGCGATGTTGTCGCCTTTGCAATACCAAAATCTGTAACCTTTACCTTTCCTTCTTTGGAAATGATAATATTCTGCGGTTTGATATCTCTGTGTATGATGTGATGATTGTGAGCTGCCTCAATACCAGTACACATCTGAATTGCAATACTGATCGCTTCCTTGGAAGAAAGCTTTCCTTTTTTCTGCACATATTCTTTCAGAGTGATTCCTTCTACCAGCTCCATGACCATATAATAGAGTCCTCGATCCTCCCCTACATCATATACATTGACAATATTCGGGTTCAGAAGCCCTGCTGCTGCCTGTGCTTCTGACCGGAATTTCTTTACAAAGTTTTCATCTTCCCTGTATTCTTTTTTCAGGACTTTCACTGCGACATATCTGTTCAGCATACAGTCCTTCGCCTTATATACATCCGCCATTCCACCGGCTCCGATCTTGCTCAGAACCTGATAACGACCACTTAAATAAATCCCGTCTTTTACCATATACTCACCTCATCAGAAAACGGTTCTGCAAGAACAACACTGATATTGTCATTGCCTCCGTTCTCATTCGCCCGGTCAATCAGATTCTGACCGGCTTCTACGATATCTCTTGCCCCTTTAACTATCGCAAAAATTTCTTCATCCTCTATCATATTACTGAGTCCATCGGAACACATCAGGATGATATCTCCCTTTTTGAGGCTGAATTCATAAAAATCCACCTCTACATCCTCTTTTACTCCAATTGCTCTGGTAATGATATTCTTATCCGGATGATGTCTTGCCTCTTCCTCATTGATTCCTCCCAGACGAACCATCTCTTCTACCAGGGAATGGTCTCTGGAAAGCTGCCTGATATCCTTATTCAGAAGATACAGACGGCTGTCACCTACATTTATAAAATAAAGCGTATGATCGATCACAGTTGCCGCAACCAGAGTGGTTCCCATCCCCTCCAGATTAATGTCTTCATCTGCTTTCTCGATCAGCTTGTGGTTCGCTGTCTGAGCCGCATCTTTTAAAATCTCTTCCGGCCCATCCTTTAATGTATGCTTCAGTTCTTCTTTCAGAACTTCCACCGTATATTTTGACGCAAAATCGCCTGCCTTGTGTCCACCCATTCCATCGGCTACTACCAGAAGATTCGGCAGCGTACCTAATGACTCATCTGTGGCAAACACGTAATCCTGGTTCATTTCACGTTTTCTTCCAACATCTGTCATAGAAAATATTTTCATATTTTATACTCCTTGCATCGTCTTGCGCCGTAACTGTCCACAGGCTCCGTCTATATCTGAGCCCATTTCTCTTCTTATAGTAACATTTATCCCGTTTTTTTCAAGTTTATTTTTGAAATTCTCGGCACTTTTTTTGTCCGGTTTTTCGTAGTTTCTCTCCTTGATCGGGTTCACCGGAATCAGGTTTAAATGGCAGTTTCTGTCTTTTAAGATTCCCATCAGCTCTTTTGCATCTTCCGGTGTATCGTTTACGCCGTGAACCAGGCTGTACTCAAAAGTGATCCTCCGTCCGGTTTTTTCAAAGTAATAATCACACGCTTCCAGAACCTCATGAAGCTCGTATTTATTTGCCACCGGCATCAGCGATCTTCTCTTTTCCTGGTTGGAACCGTGCAGGGAAAGTGCCAGCGTGATCTGCAGCTTTTCTTCTGCAAGTCTCCGGATGTTCGGTACAATTCCACAGGTAGACGCCGTGATATTTCTCTGGCTGATATTGAGCCCGTGCTCATCACTGACCATGTGAATGAATTTCAGAAAATTGTCATAATTATCCAGCGGTTCTCCGGTTCCCATGATCACAATATTAGAAACTCTCTCGCCAGTGATCTTCTGGATCTGGTAAACCTGTCTTAACATCTCTGACGGTGTCAGGTTTCGTTCCAGCCCGTCCAGTGTTGATGCACAGAAACGGCATCCCATCCGGCAGCCAACCTGCGAGGATATGCATACCGAATTGCCATGTTTATATTTCATCAGAACACTTTCTACCATATTCCCGTCTTTCAGACAAAACAGGAATTTATTGGTCCCGTCAATCTTTGAAATCTGTCTTTTTTCCATTTCGACTCTTCGTATTTCGTATGCTGCTTCCAGTTTCTGGCGTAAAGTTTTTGGAAGATTGGTCATTTCTTCAAAATCATCCACCAGCTTTTCATGGATCCAGGAATAAATCTGTCGACTGCGGAATCCTTTTTCTCCAATCGCCAGCATTTCTTCCTGCAACTCTTCAAATGAATACGAAGCGATATCTTTTTTTTCCATTATCTGCCCCTCCGGATAAATTTAGCAATATAGAAACCATCGGTTATATCAGACGGAAAAATCTGTTTCTCCCATTCCAGGTCAAATTCCGGATGTTTTTCGGCAAACCATCCGGCGTTTTCCTCGTTCTCTGTCCTGCTGATCGTACAGGTGCTGTACATCAGTGTTCCCTCCGGCTTCACATATCGGCAAACCGCATCCAGGATCTCTCTCTGAAGTGCTGCAACTTCAGTCTCCGTCTCCGGGTTCATCTTATACTTCAGATCAGTCTTCTTCGCAAGGACACCAAGACCGGAACACGGAAGATCCGCGATCAGAACATCTGCTTTTTCCTCAGAGTCCGCATCGAAGCAGGTTGCATCCTGCTGCACTGCACGGATATTTTCAAATCCCATCCGTGAAATATTTTCCCGAATCAGCTCTACCTTCATCTCTGTCAGATCCCTTGCCTCTACCATACCTGTCCCATTCAGGATCTGTGCCGCATGGAGCGCTTTTCCTCCCGGTGCCGCGCACACATCCAGTATGTAATCTCCTTCTTTGATTCCTGCCTGTTCTGCTACCATGATCGAAGCTGCATCCTGTACCTGGAATTTTCCTTCCCGGAACGCCGGGATTGCTGCCAGATAATCATAGCCTGAGATCAGAAGCGCAGACGCAAGAAGCGGATGTTCTTTTACCTGAATGCCTTCTCCTGTCAGCTCTCTGATCAGCTCTTCTTTGGTGGTTGCATTTCCATTGATCCGGATTGTTGTTGCACGTTCTTTATAAAAACCTTCCAGGATGTATTTCGTCTTCTCTTCTCCATAATCTCTCACCCACATACGGATGATCCATTGTGGCATGGAATACTTTATTGAGAGAAATTCTTCTGTATTCTCCGGATACGCAATCTTATCAATGTTTCGCGCGATATTTCTAAGTACCCCATTTACAAATCCCCGCAGGTTCTTAAAGCCTTTCCGGGTAGCAAGGTTGACTGCTTCATTGCATGCTGCCGAATCCGGAACCTGATCCATGTATTTGATCTGATAGACCGCACAGCGCAGGATATTGCGGATCACCGGTTTCATTTTTTCTGTCTTTACTTTTGAAAACTGGTTGATAATATAGTCCAGTTCTATCCTCCGCTCTGTTGTCCCTTCTGCAAGCCTGGTCAGAAATGCACGGTCCTGCTTGGACAGATACTGATATTTTTCCAGCACCTGTCTGAGCACGATATGACTTTTCTCTCCACGCTCGATTTCCAGCAGGATTATCAGTGCAAGTTCTCTTGTACCTACTCCCTGGTTATTCGTCGTCATTTCTTCTTCCTCCTGTCAGGATCAGTATTCTTAAAAGCTGCAGAAGTGCAGATGCTGCACTCGCCACATAGGTAAGCGCTGCCGCTGTAAGAACACTTCTTGCCTCACGTACTTCTGATTCATATAGCATGCCTGAATTTTTCAGGATTTTAAGTGCTCTTCCCGATGCATTAAACTCTACCGGAAGCGTGATGATCTGGAACAGCACTGCCAATGAAAACATCAGGATCCCAAGATTGATAAACAATGTAGACATTTCTCCTCTGATAAATAATCCCATTATGATCAGCGGCCATGAAATCCCGGATCCAAAATTCGCCACCGGAACAAGTGCTCCGCGTATTGTCAGCGGTACATAATGCCTTGCATGCTGGATCGCGTGTCCACATTCATGTGCTGCAACTCCAAGTGCCGCAACCGATGTCGAACCGTAGGTGGAATCTGAAAGCCGCAGTACATGGTTTGCCGGATCGTAATGATCGGTCAGTTTTCCACTTACTCTCATCACCTGTACATCATAAATCCCTTCCATCCTGAGGATCTGCTCCGCTGCCATCGCACCGGTGATCCCGGCGTGGTTGCGAACCTGATCGTACCTAGCGTAGGTGGAATTCACTTTGGCGGATGCAAGGGCGCAAATGATGACGCCGATGATGACAAGGAAATAAGTTGGATCAAAATAATATGGGTAATACATGTTTGCCTCCTTGTTGAATAAGGGTCCGCCCGGAAGCGAAAGATATTCGCACGCAGGCCCGCTCGCGCTTAGTCCGGAAACGTAGCGGTACTAAATTCGGCTTTCGCTAACGCTCAGCCTTATTAAGTGCCGACGTTTTCGATGACCTGCTTAGCGAATATCTTTCGCTTCCAGGCTACATTTTTCAATGGGTGTCGGCTGTTTGTCCTATCGTGCGGTGCACGATGGGACAAATGCGCCAAAGGGCGCGAAAAACGCTTTGCGTTTTTTTGCGCCAGATATGTTAGGTCATAAAATATTTGTTATATTAGCAAAACTCAAATTTTAAAATTAAATTCTAACCTAATTTTTCTCCTGTTTCTATGTGGTATCCGCGTAGGAAGGCATCGGCTTCCATGCGTTTTTTGCCTGGGATCTGGAGGGACTTGATGGCTAGTCTGCCTTTGCCGGTCTGAACTTTGAAGCCGTGTTTTGTGACTTCTGTGATCGTTCCGGGCTCATGAGTATCTATGGTTTCTACAACATCCTCTACTTCTGCTTCCCAGATTTTCATCGTTTTGCCTTCCCACTGGGTGTAGGCACTTGGCCATGGATTTAAGCCGCGGATCAGGCGTTCGATTTCTACTGCTGTTTTCGTCCAGTCGATCTCACCGGATTTTTTGTTGAGCATTTTTGCGTATTCAGTGGTGCTTTCGCCCTGTTTTTGTGGAGTAATGGTTCCTTTTTCCAGTTCTGCAAGGGTATGGACGCAGAGTGCGGCTCCTTTTGCGGAAAGTTTATCGAAAAGGCTTCCTCCTGTTTCTTTTTTTTCTAATGTGATTTCTACTTTTTCCAGCATATCACCCGTGTCAAGTCCTTCATCCATCTGCATCGTTGTGACACCGGATACTTTTTCTCCATTGATGACCGCCCATTGGATTGGTGCAGCACCGCGGTATTTCGGCAGAAGGGATGCATGGACATTGATACATCCGTACGGTGTCATTTCCAGAATCTCTTTTGGAAGGATCTGTCCAAACGCCACGACTACGCAGACATCTGCCTGATATTTTTTCAGTTCTTCGATACATTCAGGTTCCCGGATCTTCTTTGGCTGATAGACCGGGATATTATGTGCAAGTGCACATTCTTTTACCGGAGTGAACTGCATTTCTTTGCCTCTGCCCTTTGGCTTGTCCGGTTGTGTGACAGCGAGCACTACTTCATGTCCTGCTTCTACCAGTGCTTCCAGTGTTCCGACTGAGAAATCAGGAGTTCCCATAAATATTATCTTCATCTTATCTTAACCTCCCGCTTCCAGCCTAGGCTTCTTCGTATTCTGTGCTGTGAAGTTCGCCTTCTACTTTTTCTACATAAAGATGACCGTCCAGATGCTCCAGTTCGTGACAGATTGCTCTTGCCATCAGTCCTTCGCCTTCGATCTCGTATTCTTTCATATCTTCATCAAGTGCTACTGCTTTTACATAATTCGGACGGGTAACAATACCGGATTTACCTGGTACACTAAGGCATCCTTCTTCCCCGGTCTGTTCTCCGCTGCTCTCTACGATGCGTGGGTTGATCATGACAACCGGACCTTCTCCGATATCGATGACAACGATTCTTTTGAGAATTCCAACCTGTGGTGCAGCAAGACCTACCCCCATTGCCTCGTACATGGTCTCTAACATATCATCGATCAGTTCTGTTGTTCTTGGTGTCATCTTTGTTACTTCCTTACACACCTTTGTCAGTACTTCATCGCCTATTTCTCTGATTTTTCTAATTGCCATTTGTTCTTCCTCCTGCCTTTTCTTTTAAAATCCACTCATCGGATCAAAATCAAACTGAATCCGCATCTTTGCAAATCCCCGGTTCAATTCAATATATTGTTCCATTTTATCTTTCATTTCAATCAGGATCTCATAGGATTCCTGCTTCAGATACAAAACTTTCCGGTACACATCCTTGACCTTTCCGACTGCCGGAGCTGCCGGACCGATCACCTGTACCTTGCGGTTCTTCGTGATCCGCATTGCATATAATTTGAGATAGTGCATTCCTTTTTCCAGAAGTGCTTCATCCTCACAGGCTACCAGTACCGCCATCAGATGCTCTGCCGGCGGATACCCCATCAGTTCCCTGTAATTCATCTCTTCTGTATAAAATGCCTGATAATCCTGACGTGCTGCCGTCTGGATACTATAATGCTCTGGGCTGTAGGTCTGAATCACGACCTCTCCTTTTTTTGCCCCTCTTCCGGCCCTTCCCGCAGCCTGCGTCAGAAGCTCGAATGTCCTCTCTGCTGACCGGAAATCATCCGAGTATAAAGACATATCCGCAGCAAGCACGCCAACCAGGGTCACATTTGGAAAATCATGTCCTTTTACGATCATCTGTGTTCCGACAAGAATATCTGCCTCTTCATTTGCAAATGCAGATAGAATCTTTTCATGTCCTTCTTTGGATCTTGTAGTATCCAGATCCATCCGAAGTACCCTTGCCTGCGGAAATTCCTTTTTTACCAGTTCTTCAATCTGCTGTGTTCCTGCGCGGAAACCTCCGATATGAGGGGAGCCGCAGGACGGGCATTTTTTTGCAACCGTTTCTTCGTATCCACAGTAGTGGCACACCATTTTCCCATTATTGTGCGCTGCCAGTGAAACATCACAATGAGGACATTTTACTACATATCCGCAGGACCTGCAAGAAAGGAATCCGGCATACCCTCTTCGATTCAGAAACAAAATGATCTGTTCCTTCTTTTTCAGACGGTCTTCCATCAGCTCATGGAGCCTGTCACTTAAAATAGAACGGTTCCCTTTTTGCAGTTCTTCACGCATATCCACCGTGTAGACCTCCGGGAGTTCTGCTTTTGCAGTCCGCCTCTTTAATTCCAGCAACGTATACTCTCCCAGCTCGCACCGGTAAAATGCTTCCATGGAAGGGGTTGCCGATCCCAGTACCACACTTGCCCCTTCCAGGCTTGCGCGTTCGATTGCCGTCTCCCGCGCATGATACCGGGGAACCTGTTCACTTTTATAAGCTGCCTCATGTTCCTCATCGATCACGATCAGCCCAAGACTCGGAAACGGGGTAAAAAGCGCAGATCTTGGACCGATCATCACATCAATCTCTCCTTTTTTCGCCCGCATCATCTGGTCATACCGCTCTCCCGCTGAAAGTCTGGAATTCATGATGGAAACGCGTTCCCCAAATGTCCTGTAAAAGCGCATCACCGTCTGGTAAGTCAATGCGATCTCCGGGATCAGCACGATTGCCTGCCGCTTTTCCTTTACCACCTGCCGGATCATTTCCATATAGACCTCTGTCTTGCCGCTTCCAGTCACACCGTATAAAAGATAGGTCTTTCGGATCCCTTTTTCATAATCGTTTTCAAACGTCCGGATTGCTCTTTCCTGCTCCTCCGTGTAGGTAATAAAATGCCGCTGCTGCTCTTTTTCTTTCACAGGATTACGGTAAATCTTATGATTTTTGATTTCCAGAACCCCCTGCTCTTCAAGAGCTCTCACCACCGTCAGCGTGATATTCAGCTTCTGGCTGATCAGAGAATATTCTACCTCTTCATCATCCAAAAGTGCTTCCATCAGTCTTGCCCGCGCTTTCTGGTTCTTGTGAAGATATTCTTCCAGCTTCTTTTCGCCTGCTTCTCTGGAAATACATCTTTTTAAAATCCGCTGTTCCTTCTGCTGCTCGGTACGCTTGATCGGAAGCACCGTTTTCAATGCCTGGATCATTGTACCTCCATAATATTCTTTCATCCACGCTGCAAGTGCAACCAGCCTTGCCTCAATCGCTACACTTGATGTATCTGTGCGCAGAATATCCTTTATTTTTTCCGCATCATAATCACATGTTTCCGAAAAACCGACAATATACCCCTTCGTTTCCCGGTTCCCCCGTCCAAACGGCACAATGACGCCTGCACCGGTTCGTAAATCTCCTTCCAGTTCTTCCGGTACACGGTACTGAAATACTTTATCCAGTTTTTCATGTGTAATATCTATAATAATGTCTGCGTACATTCTGTCTGTTCCTTTTTTTGTCTCTTTTGTGCAGCAAGCCTGACGGCTTTTCGCACCAGTTCCCGGTCATCCATCGGATACCTGACTCCCTGGATCTCCTGGTAATTTTCATGTCCCTTTCCCGCAATCAGTAGGATATCCCCTTGTCTTGCCATTTCCACCGCAAAGAGTACTGCCTCTTCCCGATCCTGGATCATCCGATAGGCTCCGGAAGTTTCTTTGATGCCTTCTTCAACGTCTGCCATAATCTTCGCCGGCTCTTCCCATCTCGGATTATCTGAAGTGATGATCGTCAGATTCGCAAGCTCTCCTGCCACTCTTCCCATCCCGCTTCTTCTGCTTCCGGCACGGTTGCCTCCACATCCAAACACCAGTAAAATACGTTCTGGTTCGTAAATTCTCAGCATTTTAAGCACTTTTGCAAGACTCATGGCATTATGCGCGTAATCAATGTAACACAGGATATTTTCTCCTGCATCTACCCGTTCCATCCTGCCTCTTACCACCAGATGCTTTAACACGTCTCCTGCTTCTTCTCTTTCAAATCCAAGACAGCTCACCGTCTGTAAAGCAGCCAGTGCATTGTACACATTAAATTTTCCAGGAAGGGCAAGCTCATATTTTCTATCATCTGCATAAAATACCGTTTTAAGTTCTCCACCTTCCATCAGAAAACTGATTTTTTCTGCCGTCAGTACATGACTGTTTCTAAATCCTCTTTCCTGCCCTTCTTCTTCCCGACAGGTAAATCCGTATTTCGTGCAACATTTTCTCTGGAACATATAGCTGCACTGTGCATCATCCAGATTCCCTATTCCAATCCTGCACTGTTCAAAAAGACATGATTTGTAATATCGGTATTCCCCAAGACTTGCATGCTCGCCTGGTCCGATGTGATCCTCCCCGAAATTAGTGAATACCGCAATTTCAAACCAGATTCCATCGATCCGATGCTGCTTTATTCCCTGTGAAGATACCTCCATCACCGCATAGTGGCAACCTGCTTCTACCATTTTAGCAAAATACGACTGAATGGTAAAGGCATCCGGAGTCGTATTTTGCGAAGTTACCACTTCATTTCCAAGATGGTGGCCGATCGTACCGATCAGTCCGCATTTTTGGCCAATACTTTCCAACATCTCCCAGATCATCACTGCCACCGTACTTTTCCCCTTTGTGCCGGTCACGCCAATCACTTTCAACTTATCAGCAGGACTTCCAAACCAGATCCTGCTGATCCCGGCAAGAGCTTCCCGTGTATCTTTTACCAGAACGACGGCAACATTTTCCGGAAACTTCAGCATCCTTCCCCCAGATACCAGTTTTTCTATCAGAATGCAGGATGCCCCAAGGTTGCAGGCTTCTTCTATATAATCATGTCCATCTGCCCGGCTTCCCTGAATGCAGACAAACAGACTGTCTTCTTCTGCCTTTTGGGAATTACAGGTAATCCCCCGGATTTCCATCTCTTCTTCTAATTCCGGCATTTGGATCACCGCATGCTGAATCCTTTTAAACAGAACCGAAAGCTTCATAAGGCTCCTCTTTTTGGACTCTTTGTTTTCAGAATATGCTGTTTCCCCTCAAACGTCACACCGGATATGAAAATATATAAAATGGGTGGATTTCCTGCTTTCGTTTTCACGCATCCTGTGCGTTTGCAGGAACACCCACCCATCTCTCAGTTTCTATTGATGCTTTTTATCATACTCGGCAAGATATTCTTTAACATACTGTGTATCTGATTTGCAGTCCAGATACTCACAGCCATATTTCTGTCTTGTCTCATTTCCTTTTCCGGTAATCAGGAAAATAGTCTTTCCCTCTGCTTCATCCATCGCTGCTTTGATTGCTTCTCCCCGATCCTCGATCATGGCATACGGACAGTTTTGTGCTTCCACATACTGTGCGATTTCTTTGGAAATCTGCTCTACCGGCTCATATCCCGGATCTTCCGCTGTCAGATAAACCTTTTTCGCATACTGACCCGCTACCGTTCCAAGGTCTCTTCTCCGGATAAATGCTTTCTTTCCGGGGCATCCGAAGATCGATACGATATTATAATCCGGATATTCATCTTTTATTGAAGAGAACAGCTTTTCAAAACTAAGCTTGTTGTGTGCATAATCCACAACAGCGATCAGATTCTTATCTGCACTTCCATAAAGCTCCATACGTCCGCTGGATCTTGCCCTCAAAAGACCGCTGTGCATATACTCCTTCGGGATTTCAAGAAGAATGGATGCCGCAATGACAGCCAGTGCATTTTCCACATTGAAAAGTCCCGGCATCGTCAGACGGAATTCTTCATCAAACAGCTCTGTCTTTACCATAAATACCGTTTCATGTCCGTCTTTCTGGATCTCATAACCATAAACATCCGCTTCCGGATTCTTTGTACTGAACGTCAGCACCTTCTCACAGACCTTTGACTCTTTCAGAATACGGTCTGCAAAATCTGCATCCATGTTCACAACTCCGTAACGTGATTTTCCGAAAATTTTCAGTTTAGACGAAAAATAGTCTTCAAAATCCGGATGCTCGATCGGACTGATATGGTCCTCTGAAATATTCAGAAAAATTCCCACATCAAACTGCATGTTATCGACACGATTGTATTTTAACGCCTGTGAAGATACTTCCATCTCGGCAAATGTAATACCACTTTCTACGGCATGGCGCAGATGCTCCTGCAATTCTACCGACTCCGGCGTAGTAATATGGGATTCTTTCTTGATCACTCCGTCATAAATATCGATTGAAGAAAGGACTGCACTTTCCTTTCCACCGGTTGCTTCCATATAATCATCCACGATTGCTTTCATATAGTAAGCAGAAGTGGATTTTCCTTTTGTTCCGCCGATTCCGGTGATCGTCAGTTTCTTCCACGGTGCATTATTGAACTTCTCTGCAAGTGGAGGCATCGCCTTACGGATATCGTCTACCAGAAAATATGGAACATCTTCTTTCGTTTCATATTTTACTTCGCTGACATAAGCAATCGCACCTTTTTCGATCGCTGCATCCAGATACTCAGCCTTAAATGCCGCACCTTTGCAAATAAACAATGTCCCTTCCGTCACCTCTCTGGAATCATAGGTCAGATATCCTACGTTTTTTTCTTCTTCCCCATTTGAATAAAATTCTTTCATCATACGCAGGTTCTGTAACAGATTTGCGTACTCCTGTAATGTGTATTTTTCCATCTGGTATTTATCTCCCTTATATTCTTTCCGGTATTATTCCCGGTACTCTGCGCCTGATCTGATGATGGATTCTCTTACCAGAACATCCATTGCATCCATGCAGTCTGCCGGTACCTGATAATATTCTTTGAATACCGAAATCTCTGTGCATGCAAGAATTACTGCATCACAACCTTTTGCCTTCAGATCATTATAAGCACGGTCAAATTTGTTCTTGTCTCCCGGCTTTCCTTTTTTGATATCATCATAGATCAGCGACATCACATCTTTCTGGCAGGCTTCTCCCGGAACTACCGGTGTGATTCCAAATTTTTCGCAGGCTCGGTGGTAAGTCTTTGCCTGCATCGTTCCATCTGTTCCCATGATCCCGATCTTCTTCACTTTTGGATGAGCCTCTACTACATATCTGACACTCTCCTCTACCATATTGATGATCGGAACACTTGTAGATTTCTGGATATCTTCCAGGAAATAGTGCGAGGTATTGCACGGAATCGCAATATTTTCCACTCCCAGCATCTCCAGATCTCTTGCGTCCTGTGTGATCGCTTTCAGAAACGGAAGCTTATTTCCTGTAAGGATTGCCTGTGTCCTGTCCGGCATTGTCGCATGACTTAAAATGATCATGTTGATATGCTCCTGATCACTCTCCGCCTTTGTCCTCGCGATCACTCTTGCATAATAAAAACTTGTCGCCTCCGGTCCCATTCCGCCGATAACACCTAATTTTTTCAGCATATCATTCTCCCTGTTTCAGCTTCTCTTAGCTGTAATATTTCTTAAAGTTACCAAACTGTCTGAGATGATTCTTCACCATAGCAAGATAACGTCTTGGTTTAAAATCACCTCTCTTAAATACCGGATTGACCATCTTCTTTTCCTTAAGAAGGCGTCTCATCTTCTCACGGTTTGCTTCTTCTTTGATATATTTGAAAGCAACTGCCTTCGGTACTGTCATCCAGAGATGTTCTTCTTTTGCAAATTCAAGCGGCAGTTCTTTTCCGTAAACATATTCTTCTACTACATATTTTGCAACATTGAATCCAGATCCTGTCACATAATAATTACTTCGTCCCTGGCGGGTGTTGATCTCGAAGAAACGGTATTTGCCATCACGCCTGTCATACTTGATATCAAAGTTGGAGAATCCTACATAGTGCAAATCTTCCAGCAGATTCTTCACCTTCATCATCAGCTCTTCGTTTGGCTCTGTGATGATAACTGCATGATTTCCAAGTCCGTGTGGTGTGTGTTCTTCCAGGAGTACATGTCCCAGACACATCATTTTAACTTTTCCATTCCGGTCAGAATAAGAAGTCAGAACACGCATATATTCATCATTTCCCGGAATCATATCCTGGATGATCAGTTTATCTGTATAACCTGCCCCATAGATATCCCGAATTACTTTTTCCAGTTCTTTTCTGTCCTTGATCGTGTAGATCTTATTCTGGGTTGCAAACGGATGCTCCCAGTAAGAAATACTGTCAGACGGCTTTAAAATTACCGGGTACGGGAAATTCATCTCAAAATCCAGTCCCATGGACTGATCGTAAATAATCGTTCCCGGATAATCTACCCCATGCTTTTCGCACAACTTGTAGAAAGTCTCTTTCTGCTGCAGACTGTTCATCAGATCAAAATCGATATATGGTGCGATAATATTTTTCTCAAGCTCTGCCTTATGCTTACTGATCAGCGCCACATAACTGTCACCACATCCGATGAGCATAATCTTTTTGTCTTTATGCTTTTTTGCAAATCCATTGACTGTCTGAAGAAAATAATCGTCCGTATCAATCTTCGGATTCGGATGATATTCGATGATCTTACTTCCGTAACTCGGTCCTGTTGCAAACTTTCCAAATATATATGTCTTCACCTGATACTGCTCATAAAATGCGCGGGCAACACTGTAAGTATTGATATCTCCACCAAGCAGTACCGGAATAAATTCTCTGTCTTTAAATTCCATTGTTTAAAGAAGCTCCTTTCTATCCCCTTATATTTCTACATATCATCTCATTATACTCCAGGGATTCTTTAGGTGTCAAGGCATGGAAACAGCTCTGAAAGTTTCCCGGGAAATTTTCAGAACTGTTTCTTTTCATATTTCTTCTCTTTTTCTCTCTGCTCCAGAACACTGCCCCGTATCACCGCATCCGCCCCATACTTTCCGCGGATCTCTCCCATTGCCGCACTGAGCTTTTTCAGCTTTTCCATGCTCTTCTTCGGCTTCTCAGATTTCACCTCGAATTGCAGGTCAAACAGGCTTAACTGCTCCGGTTCATCTTCATCCACAAGCTTCGCTGTGCGAACACCAAGCAATCTGATCGGCTTACCGTTCCACAGCTCATCGAACAGACTGCAGGCCGCCTCGTAGATCACCTGATCTGCACCGGATGCTCTGCCAAGCTGCTTCTGGTGAGATACATTCTGAAAATCACTGTAGCGGATTTCCACACTAACCATATTGGCTTTCTGCCCTGCTTTCCTTAGTCTCTTTCCCACACTTTCTGCCAGAGAAAATAGAACCTTTTTTGCATCCTCTGCCTTTTCCACATCTTTTGGAAGTGTGGTGGAATTACCGACACCCTTTGCTGCGGTCTCCTCGGATTGCACCTTTGCATCACCGATTCCATTCGCAAATTCCCACAGCGTTCTCCCATGACTTTTCAAATGGAATTCCAGAAGCTTCGGATCTGTCTTCGCAAGCTCACCAATTGTCCGGATTTCCAGCTTTTCCAGAATCGCCACACTGGACTTCCCTGCCATAAAAAGCTCACTCACCGGGAGCGGCCACATTTTTTCCTTGACCTCTTCCGGGAAAAGAGTGTGGACACGGTTTGGCTTTTCAAAGTCTGATGCCATTTTTGCCAGAAGCTTGTTTGTCGAAATTCCCACATTCACGGTAAACCCAAACTTTTCATAAACCCGGGCTTTGATTTCATACGCAGCCTCCACCGGCGAAGAAAAACGCTGTGCGATTCCGGTAAAATCCATATAGCACTCGTCCACACTGACCTGCTCGATTTCCGGTGTATAGGTTTTCAGGAAATCCATCAGTCTCCGGCTATACTCCCTGTACATCCTGTGATTTGGCGGATCCATGTGAAGATTCGGACACTTACGGAACGCATTTACCACCGGCTCTCCCGTCCGGATGCCGAATTTCTTTGCCGAAGGAGATTTCGCCAATACGATCCCATGGCGTGATTCTCTGTCACCGCCGATGATCGCGGGGATCGTACGGATGTCCACATCGGCACCATTTTTCAGTTGTTCTACTGCCGTCCAACTAAGGTAGGCTGAATTGACATCTATATGGAAAATGATGTGTGACATTCCTGCTGTCTCCTCTCTGTGAATAATCGAGCAGGCTGACTCCTGCTCGATTTGTATACTTTGTACACCATCTCGCTTAACAGCCAGGTGATGTACATTCGACAAATGCAGATCCTTGTGCAAGCACAAATCTGCACTTGGCTCATCGTATACACAAAAAATACGGAATATGATATTCATTTTATCATATCCCGCATCCATTTTCATTATTTTATCTTTTATTTATCAAGCTTACTGCCGATTTCACTCCATCCACAGTTAAATACATATTGTGCAAATTCTTCCAGCTGCTTCTCATTATATAAACTTAAATCCATCGTTTTCAGCTTGGATTCTACTATTTTTTTGTTGTATCTCAGATCGGATACATATGAACAGTCCACTCTCTTTATCATATCATCAAATATATCTCTTTCCATATGTTCCCTCTTTTCTACATAATGTTAATTATGTTGTAGTTTTCGATATAGGTATTTTGACTCGAAAATATGAAAATAAAAAGGAAAAAATAAATGTTTTACATAATTAAAGTGAAAGGACTGTTTTGCATTTTTGTAACGTTTTTTAATGTTGACAGTCTTTGTAATACAGACTAGAATATAGTTGGACTGAGTTTGGACGATTTATATTACAACATAATTAACATTATGTCGTCATTCTACAAGCATCTCTAACATTTCCATGCTCTTTTTCCATTCCATAATTCCATCCGAAGCATAAATCCTTGTCACCTCGATACTGCTGTGTCCCAGAATATCCGCAAGCTGCAACAGATTTCCTGTAACCCTGTAAAAAATTCTTGCAAACATATGTCTGAAATTATGCGGAAATACTTTTTCGGTTTCCACCCCCGCACTTACTGCAAGCTGTTTTAATTCTCTCCATATATTCGACCGGTCTTTTTCATGACCTGATCTCGTTATAAACACATTTCCCTTTTGAATTCTGTTTTTTCTTATATAATACAACAGTCTTTTTCTCAACTGATCCGTTAAAATAACCGGTCTGTATTTTCCTTTATTCCACACCTTCACGATCCCTCTTTGAACACTATCAACTGAAAAATATCTTAGCTCACTGATCCGGATTCCTGTCCCTGCAAGCGTCTCCATAATCATTACAAGCTGTTCCTTTCCCTGCTCTTTTGCTTTCCGCACCAGTTTGATATAATCGGATTTCTGCAGTTCTCTTTCCATCATCTTTGAATTACAGCCCTGTACACGGACTCTGCGGAGCTTCCATTTTCCAAGCCCAACGGCAAGTAAATACTGATTCAGTGCCACAAGCATCGAATTTACACTGCTTACTGCATAATGCTGCATCAGCCACTCCCGGTAAGCAAGCAGAAGTTCCTTATCTATTTCTTCCGCTTCTGCTGCATAGGAATAAAAAGTCGTTACATCTGTCATATATTTCTTCTTTGTTGCCTCCGATGCTTCCCGCTCGATCAAATACTTCATAAAGATTTCTTTTTCAAATTTCATTCCGCTCATAATGTGTCCTCCTAGTTTTTTCTTTTTACTCACATTATTTCACAGATCTGAAATTTTATTAACCGAAAAAGCAGTAGGACAAAAACTTTTTTCATTGTCCTGCTGCTCATATCCGCCTATTTTTCTTAATTGATTTTAATTTGCATGAATCCTATCATAGTAGTACTGGAAATCTGGAAGTGGAATATCCTTCTTTTTAATATTTTTCTGAGGATAAAAAAGTAATTCCACCTCTTTTGGTGGCATCATCTGGAGTTCTTCAATCGGAATTTCTCCCGCATGATAACGTTCCATAATCAAAGATAATGTTCCGGATCCAATCTTATACCGATCCATGCTAGAGCTTCTTAATTTTTATATTATATTGGCTTGAATCCTTTTCCACGCACTTCATTCGATTCCATTGTAACAAGAAACGCTGATGAATCTACTTTCTTTACAGCTTCTTGAATCGTATGCATTTCTTTATTGTTACATGCACACATTAATACTTCTTTTTCACGTCCTGTATAACTTCCTTCTGCCTTAATCAAAGTTGCCCCTCGTTGTGATAGCTCATCAATTTTTGCCGCAATTTGCGGCCCCTTTTCTGTTACAATCAAAGCAAGTTTTCCAGCATCAACGCCATACATTAGCTTATCTACGACAAATGATAGAATATACGTTCCAATTAATCCATAAATAATCTTATCAATGTTTCCATGCATCAGAATTCCACCAATAATTACAATAATAAAATCCATAACAATGATAATTTTTCCTACAGAAATATGTGGCTTTGCCTTGTGTATTGCCATCAAAACAAAATCTGCTCCACCTGTAGAGGTATCTCTCATGTAAATTAATGCATATCCGATTCCTGAGAATACACTCATACAAATACAAGATAACATCATATCACCTTGGTAAATTGGAAGCAATGGAACAACCCAGTCCATCAGTATATTAGAAATTAACATTGTCTTTATTGATCTTAAAAAAAATTGTTTTCCCAACAACTTGTAACAAATTAAAATAATTGGAATATTCAAAATTGTCGTCATTGTACCAATTGGAATTTTCCAAAAATAATAAAACACGATTGCAATACCTGATATACCTGCTACCGGAAATCCAGATGCCACTGCAAAATTATAGACTCCAATCGCAATGAAACAACCACCTACAATATCAAGTAAAATATCAATTAAAAATGTCTTTGCCTTTGATTTCAATGTGAATTCCTCCCTATTACGGAATCTTATTTCTTTTGCATCACAATACATTGATATGTTTGCAGTTTTATTGAACCTGTAAGGATTTCATCAGTAATCAAATTTGTATAACATTCATTCAAAACCATCTTCACAGGATGTCTGTTAAAATTCTGAAGAAAATATACATCATCTTTCTGTTCTTTTCCACTTCTTTTTGAAACAGTAACTCCATAAGGCAATGTTTCCGTCAAATTTGCTTCCACATTTGCTTCCTCAATTACATCGCCCAAAAATTCTTTCAAAAATTCCAGATCTGGTTGAACAGCAACATAGTAAGCTTTTCCTTTGCCATACGCATTTTCTGTAATTGCTGGAGTATTTACATTGTAATCTTGCAAGTATGTTCCCAACGGCTTTGCAGTTTGAAGTGTCACAACTTCTCTTAACACACCGGCTTTATATACACCGTCTTTATAGGAGAAAGTATTTGGAAAATATTCATTCCCCACATCAATCTCATCAACTGATAATCCTAGCAATCTCTCATGTGGTCTCTCTCCAATAAAACATAAATCTGTTTCATTTACTACTCCACTCCAATAAGTTGTTACATATATTCCACCTGCTTCCACGTATGCTTCTACTTTATGAATATACTCTTTTTTATGTAAGTACAAGGTCGGAGCAACCACAAGCTGATAATCTAACAACTCTCGATCCATGGAAATTATATCAACTTCAATTCCTTTTTCCCAAAAAACCCGATAATATTTTAAAAGTTCTTCCGTATAATCAAATTTTCTCGATATTGCTTGTGCGTCAGAAAGAGCCCACCAATTTTCCCAATCCATAATAATAGCTACCTTCGCCCTATTACATGTACTTAGTATTTGACTGCTTAGCTTTTCTAGATCTTTGCCAATCCAAGCAACTTCTTGAAAAACTCTATTCTTTTCTGACGCATCATGATCAACAACCGCTCCATGAAACTTTTCACTCGATCCTCTGCTTTTTCTCCATTGAAAATAAAGAACACTATTCGAACCTAACGCAATTGCCTGCATTGAAGATAAGTAATTCATCCCCGGTCTTTTTACATTATTTTCCTCATCCCAATTCACAAGTGATGGTGTTGATTCCATCATCAAAAATGGCTTCTTCTGAAATCCTCTCATCTGGTTATGCATAAAGGCTGCCCACACAGCAATCGGTACTTCATCTTCTTTTGTATGCCAACTCGGATAAGAGTCCCAAGAAATCACATCCAACTCCTTTGCCCATTTATCATAATCCAATGGTGAAAAATACATCATCATGTTTGTTGTAACTGGAAGATCCGAATATGTTTTAACAGCTCGAATCTCTTCTCTACAAAAGTCCTGTAACTGTTCGCTCACAAATCTTTTCCAGTCCAATTTCAAACCGTGTAATTCATCCTCTCCCCTCGGAGAAGGTGAATGAATCTGTTCCCAATCGGTATAAGTATGACTCCAAAACGCACTCCACCATGCATGATTCAATGCATCCAATGTTTTGTATTTTTTTTTCAACCATTTCCGAAATGCTTTTTGACATTCTTCGCAATGACAAGAAGCATCCCTAAAATTTCCTCCGTATTCGTTTGATATATGCCAAAGAATTACTCCTGGATGTTTTCCAAAGCGTTCTGATAATTTCAAATCCAACTTTCTAGTTTTTTCTCTCATAACAGCAGACGTGTAACAAAAATTATGCCTTTTTCCTGGTAAATTCTGTATCCCGTTTTCATCTGTCTGCATTACTTCAGGATATTTTTGAGTCATCCAATTTGGCATTGCACCTGTTGGTGTAGCTAGATTTGTATAGATGCCATTGTCATATAAACGGTTAATAATTTCTTCTAAATAGTCAAACTGATATTTTCCTTCTTCTGGCTCTAAAAATGCCCACGAAAATATTCCTAGTGAAACATTATTTACATGCGCTAATTTCATTAACCGGATATCCTCTTCAAGAATATCCGGTCTATCTAACCATTGTTCAGGATTATAATCTCCACCATGCAGAAGACCTGGCATATTTATTTTTTTATATTCCATTTCTAATCCCTTTCTTTATAGATATCATTTATTATTTTACAGCTCCAGTAATACCTTCTGCAAAACTCTTCTGTAAAATAAAGAATACTAAGGCGGTAGGCAATGTACATATTAAGACTGCCAACATAAGCATTCCATAGTCTGTTACATATCCCTCTGTCAGATTTGCTACAACCATTGGCATTGTCATGCTCTCGGATTGTGTCATGATTACTTTCGGCCACATATAACTATTCCAAGCATTCATAAATGTAATAGTCATAGCCGCTGCATATGTTGATTTCATTGTAGGAATAAACATCTGAAAGAAGATTCTAATTTCCGAAAGTCCATCTAATCTGGCAGCTTCAATAATATCACGAGGAAATGATCTTGCACTCTGCCGAAACATCATGATTAAAAATGGGGTTGATATCGTTGGTAAAATGAATCCCAACGTACTATTTAACATTTTCATTTTTGCAACCATCTGAAACAATGGGACCAATATCGTAATAAATGGAACCATCATCGCAAGAAGAATCACACCCATCACGGCATCTTTTGCTTTATCATGATAAATTTCAAATCCATATCCTGCCAAGGAACATATCACCATCGAAACTATTGTAAGTAATATTGCATATTTAAATGAATTGACCAATGCAGCCCATACATCTTGATTTGCCAGCAGATTTTTCAAGTTTTCTCCCAAATGAGAGCCAAACGATAATACACCTTTTGATACATCCACACTTTTGTTTGTGGATGCACTTACCATCCAGTACAAAGGAAATACTGAAATAAAAGTAACCAAAATCAAGAATGCATACATTCCTATATTTTTCATTTTTTTAATCACGTTTATCACCCACCCTCATTTGTATAAGTGCTAATACTGCAACCAACAGTAATATAAAGAAGGACATCGCTGCTGCATATCCAAAATTCGGCACATACTTAAAACATAAATTATATATGTAATGTGACATAGAGATCGAAGCATTCGCAGGACCTCCATCGGTCAAGTTAATTGATTCATCAAATAACTGTAATGTTCCATTTGTTGACATTATTGCTGTCAACAAGATAGTTGGTTTTAATAATGGAACAGTAATCTTAAAAAATGTCTGTATTGCTGATGCTCCATCAATTTTTGCAGCTTCGTATACTGAATATTCAATGTTTTGCAATCCAGAAAGGAAAAATACCATATTATATCCTGTCCATCTCCACAAAAGAGCCAATATGATAACTATTTTTGCCGCAAATGGTTGTGTCAAAAAATTATATGGTTTATCCAAAATTCCCAAATTCACTAGAACATAATTTACTAATCCATCATTTGCAAACAAAGACCGAAAAATAATTGAGTACGCAACCAATGAAGTTGTACACGGCAAAAAAATCATTGTTCGGAAAAATCCTTTAAACCGTAAGTCTTTTTTATTTAGAATACAAGCTAACACCATCGCTACTACAAGCATAATGGGCACTTGAAGAATGAAATAAAAAAATGTGTTTTTTATTGACTGAATAAATACATCATCTTGAAACATTCTGATGTAATTTGTAAATCCAGCCATCTGCATATTTCTACCTTTCCCCGTCTGAAAAGATAAAACTAATGCTTTGATCATTGGCCAAAAACTAAACACCGCAATCAAAAATGTTGCTGGTGCCAAAAAAGCCCATCCTGTTAAATTATGCTTTTTTTCTAACGTCATTTTTCTTGGTTTGTTAGACACAAAAACTCCTCCTTTCTATCCATAAGGGGGATGGTTCTACATTCCATCCCCTTGTATGATAGGAATCTCTCTTACTGTCCCATATTAAAATTAACAGTATCTTCCGCTTTTTTAAGCTCTTTCTCTAAATCTGCACCATTTGTAATATTTGTTGTCGCAACAGAGATTGCGTCTCTTGCTTCATGGAAATATGGTCCCGTAATAATAGAAGGAACTTTTGTTGAATAGTCAACTATTTTTTCAAACACTGCATCACCAGAGAAAAATTCATTCGGTACTGCATATGCATCAGAATCTCCTGCTGGTGTCCATGTAGCAATTGCTCCACAAGAGAGAATATTATTATATAACTCTGTACTTCCAGCAAATGTAGATGCAAGAAAATCTTCTGCTAACTCTACGTTTCCACAATTCCCTGAGATTGCCCAGGAAGAACCTCCAATATTTGAATAGTTTGTGGCACCCTTTACATTTGTAAGTTTTGGAATATTTGTAATAGCCCATTTTCCTGACTGATCCTCAGCTGTCTGAATTGTTCCCATAATCCAACACCCATTAATCACACCTGCAACTTCACTGTTCAACATTGAGCCAGTGTATTCATCCCAGTTATTTACTTCCTGTAACACACCTGAATCTTTCATTTTACAATATGTATCAATTACCTTCTTCAAAGTGTCATTTTTTGCAATATTCGTTGTTCCATCTTCATTAAACAAAGATGCTCCTGCAGACTGTAACATCATCGTAAGCAAATCACATTCGCCTGCTGTCGTTGTCAATAATGGTTTTCCTGTTTTTTCCAGTACTACTTTGCCTTTTTCAACCCACTCATCCCAGGTAATATCTGTAAAATCTTCTAAAGTCATTCCAGCTTCTTGCAAAATATCTGTACGATAACAAGCAATTGCTGCTCCGTTGTCAAAAGGCACTCCATAGTGTTTTCCATCTACAACAGAAAAATCTGTTTTACCAGGAGCAAATTCTGAAAAATCAATTTTCTTTTCAGAAATTTCTGTAAATACATCTGGATAAGATAATACATTTTTTTGGAATGCCTGGTCTTGCATCAAAAAAATATCTGGCAATGTGCTTAGATCTCCTGATATACCAGCCGTAGTAAGTCTAGACTGTACATCTACATCTCCAACTTCGACAATATCAATTTTCACATCTTGATGATCTTCTTGATAAATTTTTGCAGCTTCTTCCATTGCAAAAATATTAAATGTTTTGTCCCAACACCATACTGTAATTGTATTATCGTCTTTTTTGTCCCCTGAACCTCCGCATGCTGCAATCCCCATTGCCATCGTAGCTATCAATAAAATTGCCACTATTTTTTTTCTCATTCGTTATATTCTCCTTCTACCATGCCCCTTGATACCCTATTGTTACCGCACTATTCCGAGCTCCTGCTTCCATCGAATCTTGAACATTCAATCCATTCAAAATCCCATATAAAAATCCGGCAATAAAACTGTCGCCTGCACCCATTGTATCAACAACTTTACACTCTATGATTCCAAATCGATACCAAGAATTTCCATCATACCCAATGCTTCCATTTTTCCCCAATGTTGCAATAATGACTTTAGGTCCTTTTTGTTGCATTGCTTTCATGAATTCCTTTAATTGTTCCGTACAATTTTCTTTTTCTTTTAAGCCCATGCTATGATATTTCTGTCTAAACTCATTGCGTGATTCCTCGTCAAAAGAGAAGAATGCATATGTCACATATGGAATCGCTTTCTCAACAATTGGATTTGCAAATTTATTGGCAAAATCAAATGCAACTGGAATTTCTTTCGAAATAAGTGGAAGCTCATCTTCAATCATTCCCCAAATTCCTGTAACCGCTAAATCATGTTTCTTTATAAAGGAAATGTCTTGTTCTCTTAGCTTAAAGTCTGCCAAAACACCTTCTTCATATTTTCCAAACACTCTATCTCCGTCTACAATGTCAACATGTGTAACTGCGGTCTTTCCATCCAGCACTTGAATATGAGAAGTATCAACTCCTTTATTTTGAATTGCACTTATCATGATTTTTCCGAATGAATCAGTTCCAACAGCACCTGTATAAGAACTTTCTCCACCTAATCGTTTTATGTATACAGCAACATTCACTGGGTTTCCCCCTGGATAAGATTCATTCAATGAATCATAATAATCAATACAATTATCTCCTATTGCTGCTACTCTTATCTTTCTGTCCATTTTGCCACCTTAATAGTCCAGACATCTGTAATATCTTCTGATTTCCATAGGATGACAATTGACTTTTTCCATATGTACATCAATTCTCTGTGTTACCGCATGCATCACTAAATGTGATATATATCCTCTGTACTCTGGACTAATTCCTTTTAATTCAAATTTCTTGGTATCAATAATATTGTATTTTCCACAAATGCGTGGCAAGAAGTTTGCAACGCGCTCGCTCAATGATCTCTGAGAATCTTCCCCAATAAATACTGTAACTGGTGTATCTTTGTCAATTATTTCTAACATTCCATGGAAAAATTCTGCACTGTGGATAGATTTTGTACGAATCCAATGCTGTTCTTCCCAATAACACATTGCATAAGAATATGTGGCACCATACTGGTTCCCAGCCCCAACAAAATAATGAATTTTGTCGTCCTTATGACGATTTGCAAATTCTTCTCCGAAAGCATCTGCTTCCTTTTCAACTTCCACAAGTGCAGTTGCCAAATACTGATCCAACTCCTTGTATAAATCCTCATATTCTGGAAATTCTCCTGCATTATACATAAATCTATCTGCTACCATATAAAATTTCAATTGTTCATTGGCAGGATATGTAATCACATAGTCTACAAGTTTTGCAAGTTCTGCAGTAGCAACATCAATAAAACCAATCACCCTTGCTCCACTCTTCTGTGCTTTTTTTACTCCATCTACGATTTCAGAAGTTGTTCCTGTAACAGACGAAATAATTACAATAGTTCCTTCTCCAACTTTTTTATTTCCAGTTGTCAAATACTCTGCTGCGTTTTCAACAAAAAATGAAAGTTTTGATTTTTCTTTCATATGAACCTCTGCCTGGAGGCAAGATGCATATGTTCCACCGATACCGAGCCAACAAATATTCTTGTATCCTTCTTTACAAATTCCATCAATCAATTCATTAATTTGATTTCTCAGAGCAAGCGCTCCATTCACACTTTCAATCTGTTTCTGTTCATTAAATTTCAACATAGTGTTTTCCCTTTCCCTTCTTTTGTATTGGTGACTATTTTTAAATTTAATATACCACTTTTTTCATTTTTTTCAATATTTCACGCAAAAAATATTGAATATTGTTGTATTTTTATAAATATAAATGCATTTTTTTATACACAATGCATATATTTCTTTTATTCTGGTATGAAGCACATTTCAGGTTTACTATACCAGTTTTTATATTTATTTTTTATTTATTCATTTCTTTTTTCCTTTCCATTTGCTTTTTAAGAACTGACAACGTATAATTTGATTATAATTTACAAGTAAATTATAATATTAGGAGTTCTTATGAAAAAAAATTTATTAACTTTAGATGTTGCATTATCAAAAGAAATCAAATACATGCTAAAGGAAGAACACTATCTTCCAGGTGACAAACTGCCTTCGGAACGAAAGCTGGCAGAGCTGTTTCATGTACAACGCTTAACTGTTCGTGGAGCCTTGAATCTGTTACTTCAAGATAAAACAATTATCTCAAAACCACGAAGTGGTTATTACGTAGCGCCTAAACGCATTTTACAATCCATTCGTAATTTTTCCTTACATTCAGAGGAAGATAGCGGACAATTAACTTACGAATTATATGATTTCAAAAAAATAGAAGCAGATAACTATCTTGCAAGCGAAATGTTACTTCCTGAAAAATCGAAAATATACAAAATTGTTTGGCTTTATTCAGATGGTACTCAACCAATTTGTATCAATACAACTTATATTCCTGAATATATCTATCCAGATCTCACCCAACAAATTGCTGCTTCTGCTCCTGCAATTGATTTGATTACAAACAATTGTCAAATAACCTTGGCAAAATCGAATCAAAAAGTCACCTTACTTTACGCAGACACAAAGACTGCTCAAATTTTAAATATTCCTGTTGATAGCCCTTTAATGAAATACAAAGGGCTCATGTATGATAAACAAGGACATCTTGCAGTCTTTTTTGAAAATAATATGCTAATTGATCGTTTTGGTTTTATCAGGGAGGTAGTTTTATGAGCAATGATGATGTATTAGCCGCACAAATAAAATCTAGTATCATTACAAAAATTAAAACACAGGAATATCTTCCTGGGGAGTTGCTTCCTAGCGAACGGGATTTTGCAACAATGTATAGTGTAAGTCGGTATTTGATTCATGACATCTTTGACGAATTAATTAGCCAACATTACTTAATTCGCGTTCACGGAAAGGGAACTTTTGTCCGCAAACCCGAACAAAATCGAGTTGCTTTAGGAGTACTAAATGAATCAAAAAATGCCAGCTTTACCTCTTTAGTTCGTAACTTTGGTATTGAAATTTCCAATAAATGCTTAGGCACAGGTATAATCAAAAACAGAAAATACTTTGCAGATAAACTTGGACTTTCTGAAGAAGATGAAATATACGGTATTCATCGAATTCGTCTTGGAAACAAGGAACCTCTTGCAATTGAGTTTACCTATGTTCCTCTTCATTTTTTTTCAGATATCGATAATTACAATTTTGAGCACATATCGCTTTATGATTATATGAAATCCAAAAATCATTTGCCTGTAAAATTTAATGAGACAATGATGATGGTAGAAGCTGGCGAAAAACTTCAAAAGCACCTTCATCTTCCAAGTGCCACCTCTATCGTCAACTATATTGAATTCATAGGATACGATGAAAATGGTAATTTAGTTGAATATACAGAAAGTTATTCACGCCCTGATAAACTTGAAGTGCGCTTTGTCACAAATGATATCTAAATTCACTTTAATTTTACCATTTAGTATGTGTATGCACCATAAACAAAACAAGATAGAATATACACAAAATAATACTTTTTTAGGGGCGGGGAAAATTGACCACCTAAAGCCGCTTAGAATTAACCATTTTTAGTCGGATAGAAAAGCTTTTCCTTGAAATTTTCTTCACGCTTGTCATCGAATACAGCAGAAGCATTGTTTAGGGTGTCTTAATTTATGAGACCATTATAGTACTCAATATAACAAAAATAAGGACAGCTTTTTAGAACCTCATTAGTTCAAAAAACTGTCCTTATTTTCCATCCTATCGTTTTTTATCTTTTATGTTTTCTTTTCTGTATTTGTGCGGTGTCATTCCGTAACGTTTCTTAAATCGCCTGAAAAAATAGCTTTGATTCTCATACCCGACAATCCAGGGCTATTTCTTCAATCGAAAGCTTTGTATCGCACAACAGAAGAACCGTCATCTGAAATCTTTTTCTTTGCAGAAGCTCCTGAAAATTGTATCCGGTTTTTTGCTTTATCAGCTTGTATCGCGATTATGTGATTGAAGAAGCCATTTTATTCTCCGGTGCAAGCCCGAGGAGGGACGGCGTCTGCTTCAGTTCACGAATAAACCGATCAGTACAATCAGCACTTTTTTGTGTTTTTCAGGCCAGAACCACTTTCAGACTGCCTTCAAAAAACAGTTTGGTATAACTCCAAACGAATACAGGCGCAAGCGGTTATAAACCGTCCTGCGCCTGATGATGTCACCATGATCGGATTCGATGATCTGCCGATTGCAGATTCTTTATATGTCACATTTCTTATACTTCTCTTAAGTGCTGCTTGATCCTTGCAGTAAGTTTTCCATCCACATTATCGATCAGGATCGTATCTCCGCTGCCAACATTTCCTTCCAGAATCAGTTTAGCTGCCTCGGTTTCAACATTCTTCTGAAGATATCTCTTCAATGGTCTTGCACCATAGGTCGGATCATATCCGCCTTCCACTACAAGCTGTTTGGCTGCTTCGGTAAGCTCGATCCTCAGTTCTTTATCTGCAAGCCGTTTATTGATATCATTGACAAGCAGGCTGATGATAGAGTAGACATTATCTTTCGTCAGCGGACGGAACATAATCGTCTCATCCAGACGGTTCAGAAATTCCGGTCTGAAATGTGCTCTCAGATCATTCATGACCATCTCCTCTGCCTCTGGTTTGATATCGCCATTTTCATCGATACCATCCAGCAGATAAGAAGATCCGATGTTCGATGTCATGATCAGGATCGTATTCTTGAAATCAACGGTACGTCCCTGCGAGTCCGTGATACGTCCGTCATCCAGTACCTGCAGAAGTACATTAAATACATCCGGATGTGCTTTTTCTACTTCATCGAAAAGCACTACGGAATACGGTTTTCTGCGAACGGCTTCCGTAAGCTGACCGCCCTCATCATATCCGACATATCCCGGAGGCGCTCCGATCAGACGGGACACGGAATATTTCTCCATGTACTCACTCATATCGATACGCACCATATTGTTCTCATCATCAAACAGATTCTCGGCAAGTGCTTTTGCAAGCTCTGTCTTACCTACACCTGTAGGTCCAAGAAAGAGGAAGGAACCAATCGGCTTAGTCGGATCTTTGATTCCTGCTTTGGAACGGATGATTGCATCGGTTACTTTCGTAACGCCTTCGTCCTGTCCGATGACACGTTTGTGAAGTTCATCTGCAAGGTGCAGTGTCTTGCTTCTCTCGCTTTCGTTTAATTTTGCAACCGGAATACCAGTCCAGCGGGAAATGATCTTAGCAATCTCATCATCGGTAACACTTTCATGAACCAGTGACAGATCTTCATCTTTTACCTTTGCTTCCTCTTCTTCCAGCTGTTTCTGCAACTGTGGAAGACGTCCGTACTGAAGCTCTGCTGCCTTGTTCAGATCATAGCTCCTCTGAGCTGCTTCGATTTCACGGTTCAGCTGTTCAATCTGCTCACGGATCTTCTGTACATGTTCAACAGAATGTTTTTCGTTATCCCACTGTGCTTTCTGCTTTGCGAATTTTTCCCGTTCTTCGGCAAGTTCTTCCTGCAGTTTCTGCAGTCTTTCCTTGCTCAGTCGGTCATCCTCTTTCTTCAAAGCAGCTTCTTCAATCTCCAGCTGCATGATCTTACGGTTCAGTTCATCCAGCTCTGTCGGCATAGAATCCAGCTCTGTCTTAATGGATGCACATGCTTCATCAACCAGGTCGATTGCCTTATCCGGAAGGAAACGGTCTGAAATATAACGGTTACTCAGAGTAACCGCCGCAACCAGTGCGCTGTCTGTGATCTTGACACCATGGAATACTTCATAACGCTCTTTCAATCCACGAAGGATAGAAATGGCATCCTCAACTGAAGGCTCATCCACCATAACCGGCTGGAAACGACGTTCCAGAGCGGCATCCTTTTCAATATACTGGCGATACTCATCCAGAGTTGTCGCACCGATACAATGCAGCTCACCACGGGCAAGCATTGGTTTTAACATATTTCCGGCGTCCATTGCACCGTCTGACTTTCCGGCACCTACAATGGTATGCAGCTCATCGATAAACAGGATGATGTTTCCATCACTGTTCTTGACTTCTTCCAGAACTGCTTTCAGACGCTCTTCAAATTCACCACGATACTTGGCACCTGCAACCAGTGCTCCCATATCCAGTGCAAATACTTTTTTATCTTTCAAAGCTTCCGGTACATCACCACGCACGATACGCTGTGCCAGACCTTCTACTGCTGCTGTCTTACCTACACCAGGTTCACCGATCAGAACCGGGTTGTTCTTTGTCTTACGTGACAGGATACGGATCACATTCCGGATCTCTGCATCACGTCCGATGACCGGATCCAGCTTCTGCTCCCTGGCTTTTTCTACCAGATCTTCCCCGTATTTGTTCAAGGTATCATAAGTAGCTTCCGGATTATCACTGGTTACTCGCTGATTACCTCTTACCGAAGAAAGTGCCTGAAGGAAGCTTTCCCTTGTGATTCCAAGTTCCTTCATCATACCTTTGATCTCACGGTTCGCATATTTCAGAAGTGCGAGGAACAGATGCTCAACCGATACATATTCATCACCCATCTGCTTTGCCTCATCCTCGCCATGGATCAGCACATTATTCAGATTCTGACCAATATACATCTGACCGCCCTGTACCTTCGGACGCTTCCGTAAAAGCTCTTCCACACGGTTCATCATCGTCTCTTTTGTAATGCCCATCTTCTCAATCAGCTTGAGAATCAGGCTGTCATCTATTGTAAGCAAAGAATACAGAAGATGTTCCTGTTCAATTTCCTGGTTGCCATAATCTGCCGCAATCTTTTCAAGGTTCTGTACTGCTGCCATAGAACTTTGTGTAAATTTATTGATATTCATAACATGAGTCCCTCCTTTGCCTTGCTATCTTTGTTCTACTCGAACTATAGCACTTGTTATTAGCACTGTCAATAGTCGAGTGCTAAATCTATATAAATTTTTACTTCCCTGTCAAATCATCGAACTCATTTTATGAGTCCCATCTATATGAAACGCCCCGGATCCTTTATCTTCCTCCGGCAGCGGCTTTCTTATATTCCATCAGTTTCTGTCTTGCTTCTGCATTTAAATGTCTCGGAACCTGAATTTGTACCGTTACATACTGATCACCATGGACATTTGCATCCTTCATGGAAACGATTCCTTTTCCTCTTAAACGAATCTTGCTTCCTGACTGTGTTCCTTCTTTGATCTTACACATCACATCACCATACAGGGTATGCACCCTTGCTTCTCCACCAAACACAGCAGTTGTATAAGGAATGCTGACCGTTGTATAAACATCCATACCTTTTCGTTCATATCCGGCTTTTGGCTGAACAGTTACTTTCAGAAGAAGATCTCCTGCCCCACCTTTTCCGGTTCCCGGCATTCCTTTTCCACGAAGTCTTATGCTCTTTCCGCTGTCAATTCCTGCCGGAATATGCACCTCAAGTGTCTGTGCTTTTCCGCTCTGATCCTGCAGAGTAATTCTTTTATCACATCCAAATGCTGCCTCATCAAATGTAACAGACACACTGGCATTCAAATCCTGACCTTTCTGATCAAAGCCTGCTGACCCGTGGTCACCAAATCCTCCGAAGCCACTAAATCCGGATCCATCGTCATAGAAACTGCTTCTGTGAAAACCATGACCTCCGAAACCATCTGTGCTTTTACTGCTGCTTCCGTGGAAGATATCTTTAAACATATCTCCGAAAATATCATCTGCATTTCCTGTAAAATGATACTCCTGATATCCTCCAGGACCACTTTTGAATCCCTGGAAACCATTTCCAAATCCACTGCCCTGATAGCTGCCTCCTGCAGACTGGTCAAATGCAGCGTGTCCGAACTGATCGTACATCTTCTTCTTTTCCGGATCACTCAGTACCGAATAAGCTTCTGTTACTTCTTTGAATTTCTTTTCTGCATCCGGATTTCCGGCATTGGTATCCGGATGATACTTCTTCGCCAGCTTCCGGTAAGCTTTTTTGATTGTCTTCTCATCTGCATTCTTTGCTACTCCGAGCACCTCGTAGTAATCCCGCTTTGCTGCCATGCTCTGTCACCTCCTGCCTGTAAAACACCCCGGAGATTGCTCTCCGGGGGAAATTTATCTTCTATATTAACCTTCAATTGTGATATATTTCTTCTCTTCTACCGCTGGTTTTGCTTCTTTTTTCGGAACAAAGAGTTTCAGAATACCATGTTTAAATTCTGCTTTGATATCTTCTTCTGTGATATCTTCACCAACATAGTAACTTCTCTGACATGCTCCTGCGTAACGTTCACGGCGGATATACCTGCCGGTTTCTTTCTCCTGTTCATCCTGATCAAGACCTTTCGCTGCACTGACTGTCAGATAACCATCTTTCAATTCTGCAGTAACTTCATCTTTCTTGAACCCTGGAAGATCAATCTCAAGTTCATATCCATCTTTCATTTCCTTGATATCTGTCTTCATCAGATTATTCGCATGATGTCCATAGAGCTTCTTTTCTGCTCTGTTCTCTGCTTTATCTGCATATCCGTAAAACGGAAATCCAAACCAATCATCATCAAATAAATTATTATTAAAAATACTAGGCATTAACATAAGTCCTGTCTCCTTTCAAACACTCATAATACGTTCGGAACACTTTCTGGCGAACCTTTCTTTTCGTTCCCCTTCCTTTGTTCTACCTGTACTATAGCACGCATTATTAGCACTGTCAAGAGGTGAGTGCTAATTTTTTGAGATTTTTTTTGCACCAGCTTTTAAGATTGCTTGTATGTCTTTTCTATTTATTCCAATCATAAAGAATCCTTTCGATTTTACAAATGTCGCAGATTCACACGATATTCTTTTAAAGACGCTTCATCGGCATTGGAAATCTGATATTCCAAATGCTTAATCAATTTCTTCTTTCCAGTTTCCCTTTTGAAGCTCATACTGTGAGATTTGTGTCATTTTCGACTTGTTATCCAGATATTTCTCCAGTTCGATTTCTCCCATAACTCTGTCAAAAGTCAGCACTGGATCACAGATGTCCAGATAATCTTGAATTAGCATTGGCAAAATTTTTTTCGGGACTGTTCTTTTTTCACAGCCCCTCAGCTACAGTTTTTTTACTCTCTAAAACAGAATTTACAAGATATTTTTTATACAAAAAAAGAACCTCACTGGTCGTTATTCCTGTTGTTCTGGCATATTCCTTTGATGTAATCTGTCTGCCCTGTCTCCATTTCCGATAGACATACTCCAGAAGGTCTTCTTCCAGTTCTCCTCTGGCTTTTGCAGTATCAATATTTCTGTTTTCTGTTTTTTTATCCGCCATTACTTCACTCTCTGTGTTCTTGTTTTCCTCTTTTGCTTCTGGTCAGTTACTTCAAACCATGGTTTTCCCCATTATATTGTTCTTTTTTTAAGTTTGTCAATGCATTTTACCTGTTAATCATCCGTTTCCTTTAATTTTGTCTGGTCTGTTGTCTGGGTATCGATACATATCGCATGAACAGCAAACCGTTTGCTGTATCCATTCCCGGTACAGGTGGACAGCGTCAGGATCTTGTTCGTTGACTTTGGTCTGATCCCGGTATCAAAATCCGAGTCTTTTACCATCTCGTCAATAAACGTCTGGTATTCTTCCCCCGGCTGATAACCGACTTTATATACATTGCCGCCATTCACCGCATCCTCATAGGAGAAGATCTGATAGCGGTAGGCAGGCAGTGCTTTCGGTATAGACCGTAAAGTACTGGTTCTTTTTCCAGAAGCCTTCATCCTTGTATTTCTTCAGACTGCCGAACATACTGCCATTGTTCATGTTGTGTCCGTAAATGATGTTATAAAGGTCGGAAAAATCTGACTGATTCAGTCCTTCCAGAAAGATACTTCCGGCGATATGCTTATTGCCATGGATATCTTTGCGCAGATATTTTTCGTTGTCCCCGGAGTGCACGATAGGATAGTTGATACCAAGCTCATTCTGATCGTCGAACCGTATCCAGCCGATGCCGTCCGGGTTTTCTGTTTTTAACTGGTCAAATTCGACTTTAATGTCGGTGCTCCACCAGTCTTTTTCTTCTGCTTCCCGTCATCTGGTTCGGATTCATCACTGACATATTCTTCGGCAAGTTTTTCATAATCTTTCGTCGACTGCCATCGATCAATATACGGCGGCAGAATATTCCACAATGCCACACCTATCAGAATTACAGCCAGAAAAATCCATATCAGCCATCTATAAGAATTCTTTTTCCTCATGTCACGCTCCCGCTCTTGTTAGTTCTATCAAACTGCTATTGTCATTATGGAATGCACCGCCAGAAATGTCAATCCTTTTCTTCGCACTGTTTATCCATTGGAACTGCCAGCCAGTGTTTCTGATTCATGTACTTTGCCGGAGCAAGGTGATACATTTCGATATAATTGCTTATCATATCCGACTCTGCCTGAACTTCCATGATTAACATTGCAAATTCTGAATTTCATCTCTGGTTGGCATTACACGCAGTGCCCCTTTTCTTGTTGTAATCACAGATGCTGCCGCATTTGCAAAAGTCAGCATTTCCTTCAGGTTTTCTTCCTCTAAACCTTCCATTCCGTGTTCACAGATATAATGTAATACACAACCACAAAATGTATCTCCTGCTCCTGTCGTCTCAATTGTATTCTTCTGAAGGAACGGTTTTACTTCTACCATCGTTCCGTTATAGTATGCACGACTTCCTTCTTTTCCCATAGATACAAGGATCAGCGGAATCTGATATCTTTCTCTAATCCAATTTACCCCTGCCGTATAGTCTTCTTCACCTGTCAGCCATTGGATTTCATTGTCTGAAATTTTCAGAATCTGACAATGTGCTAATCCATACAATACCTGTTCCTTTGCCTCATCCAAAGAGTTCCAAAGTGGTGGACGTAAGTTCGGATCAAAGGAAATAACTGCACCGGATTCTTCTGCAATACGGATTGCTTCTTTTGTTGCTTCGCGCACTCCTCCATGTGTCATGGACAACGTTCCGAAATGGAAGATTTTTGTTTCTTTAATAAGTTCTGCCTGAACCTCTTCTTTATTCAGCATCATATCCGCTCCCGGATTACGATAAAACGAAAAATCTCTGTCTCCATCCGGATAAGTATGTACCATAGCAAGTGTCGTATGGATTTCCTTATCTGTACATAATCCACCTGCATCAATCCCTGCTTCTGTTATCGCATCTCTCAGCTGTTCTCCGAAAAAGTCTTCCCCTACTTTTCCGATAAATGCCGTCTTATGTCCGAGTTTCGTCAGCATTGCAAGTACATTGCATGGCGCTCCTCCCGGATTTGCCTCAAAAAGTGGATTTCCCTGATTACTTTTTCCATTTTCTGTGAAATCAATTAACAATTCTCCAAGTGCCACTACATCATATTTTTTCATTATATTCTCCATTCTGCCTCCAAAAATGACATTGCTTTTTCCATAAAATTCCTATTTTTTCACGCACCATCTGTACTGATAAGGATTCATCCATACCGAATTTATTTCCAGTTTTTCTCCTGTAAATAAATCCTCATATTCACCTTCCAGACAATTCAGCCATGCATTCTGTCCATATTCGGAAAAATTAGCCAGACAGATTAATTCTTCATTTCCTGCTGTTCTTCTAATCGCAAAAACCGCATAATTTCCTGTATCCCAGGTAGAAATACCGGCAGTTTCTCCAAAGCAATTTTCCTGACGCCGTATTTCTTCCATCTGCTTCAGACCATTCCAGATGTCGTACTGTACTGTACCCGCTTTTTTTCTCTTGTCTGCATTGTCCCACTGGAACGGACTGCGGTGCAGATACCTGCTATCCGCAGCAATATCTGGATTTTTCTTATAATCATAATCATTTACCTGACCGATCTCGTCCCCGGATGAAAGCATTACAAATCCTTCCATACTCATACATGCCGCATGCATCATGAGCACTCTTTGGATTCCTTGTTTCACCTGTTCTAAATCCCCTTCAAATCCACCTTTTTCAATTCCGCACAAACTCGCAGTTGTTCCACAGCTTCTGGCATCTTTCGTCGCTGGATCGTAATTATATAATTCTCCTCGCGCAAAGCTATATGGATAAGTACCTTCAAAGAAATGATACAAATATTCTTTGTGCCGGATTGGGTTTATTTCCAGCTTTTTCTCCTGTTCTTCATCCAGTCCCCAGCCAATATCATCATGACAGCGAAGGTAATTGACAAAATAGCAGTTCTTCGGAAGGCTGTGGATCACATCCATCTGATGCTTCAACATCCTTGTGTCTCTCGTAGCCAGTGCTGCCCACAGATTTACCATGCTGGAAACTCCATATAACATATGACATTCCGGTTCACTCTCTGTTCCAAAATAAACCGGCAGTTCTTTTGGTTCCATAACAACCTCACCTTTCAGGATCACAGCCGGGCAGATCATTTCAACAATGATACGCAGCATCCGGACAATACTATGAACCTGGGGAAGATTTCTGCAGCTTGTTCCTAATTCTTTCCAGATATAAGGAACTGCATCAATACGAAACACTTCTACTCCAAGATTTGCCAGATACAGGATATTCTCAATCATTTCATTAAATACTTTCGGATTATGATAATTCAAATCCCATTGATAAGTATAAAATGTTGTCAGTACATGCCTGTGCATCTCTTCACACCATGTAAAATTTCCCGGAGCGGTTTCCGGAAACACTTGCGGCATAGTCTTTTCAAATTGATCCGGAATTTCTCGCGTCTCATAGCACTGATAGCGATCCATATATTCCTGTTCGCCTCTCTTGGCTCGTATCGCCCACTCATGTGTATCTGCCGTATGATTCATAACTACATCCAGACATAAGCTGATGCCACGCTTTCTCAGCTCTTTTGTCAGTCTTTTTAACTCTTCGTTTGTTCCTATTTCCGAATCGACCTGCTTAAAATCTTCCACCGCATACCCACCGTCATTATATGGATGAGGCATCTTTAAAAGCGGCATCAAATGAAGATAGGTAATCTTCTGCTCTGACAGATAATCCAAGTGTTCTATCACACCTTTTAATCCCCCCGCAAACAGCTTCGGATACATCGTCATTCCAAGCATATTTCTGTTGCGATACCAGTTTGGTTCTTTCTCTCTTCTACCGTCTAATCTCCTAAGCTCCGCCGATCTGTCCTGATAAGCCCCTTCCAACATCTGCATTAGTTCTTCATAACATTGTTCATTGTGATATAACTGCAGATATTTTTCATGCAGTTCCTTCTCATATCTTTTTCTTCTTTCCTCTATCATCAATACTCTATGCTCCTATACTACAAAGGGGATTCCCGTTCCAGGAATCCCCCTATCATTATCCATACGTCTTCAAACTCCATGTAAGTTTTATCATGTATTTTCTAAACCAGATCGTATTTCACTACATCGATTTTAGCTGCACCTTCAGCAAAAAATGAAATTCCTTTTGCCTCTTGTTCTGTAAATAGGACAGCCGACATAACCTGCTCGCCATCATTAATAAATATCTCTGCGCTAAATCTATCCAAAATCACACGAAGCTTTAATTCATCGGCATCTCCATTTACCCGGCATCTTCTCTGATGAACCAATGCTCGTTCACTTCCTGAAAATTTTCTATCAATTTTCAGGACAGACTCATCCGGGCGGAAACTCAGTTCTGTATGAAACTTCTCATTCTGTGCAAAGCGTAATGCAAATTTTTTATAGACATTCCCCTTATCTTCCGGACGTATCACAAGTTCCATGTCTATGGTTCGTCCTTCGATTTTATCTAATGTGATTATATCATTATTTATTACCACATTGTTGTACTCAACTCTGTTTTTACGCATTGCATCAAGTTCTTTGACTGGAGTTTGGTAAAGTCTTCCATTTTTTACAGACAATTCTCTCGGCAGACTCATTTGTGCAAACCACTTCGAATCGTTATCACGATGAGCTAGTGTATCCCAGTTCTGCATCCAACCAATCATAATTCTCCTGCCATCTGGGGCTTCCAACGTCTGCATTGCATAAAAATCAATTCCATAATCCACAGATTGCGTAAACTGCTCTTTTAAGGTATATGTATCTTTGTCCATTTCTCCTATGATACATAAAGTACCGTTTCCATTATGAAATTCGAAGCCTTCCGGCAACATATCCTGTGGACTGGTCAAAAGAACGTGTTTTCCATCCAGTTCAAAGAAGTCCGGACATTCCCACATCTTTCCAAAACGTTTCTTATTTTCTGCAAGGATGCTGACAAATCCCCACTCAAATCCATCCTTGCTTCTATAAAGAAGAATCTGTCCACTTCCGTCTGCCGGTCTGCTTCCGATAACACAATAGAAGTTCCCGTCTTTTCCTTTCCAGATCTTTGGATCACGAAAATCCACTTTACTTGCACCTTCCGGAAGATCTTTGGCTGTCAGAACCGGATTCTTCTCATATTTCTTATAATCTTTTCCGTTGCCAACAGCCACTGCCTGTGTCTGAATATCCCTTACCGTTCCATCTTCCATTTTCTCCTGATCCACTGCAGTATAGATGAGCAGCTGTCTGCCGTCTCCTAACTCTGTTGCACTTCCTGAAAAGCATCCAATCTTATCATACTCTTCATCCGGTGCCAAAGCTGCCGGAAGATATTCCCAGTGAAGCAGATCCTTACTAACCACATGCCCCCAATGCATACTGTTCCAGTATGTATCATATGGATGATACTGATAAAAAAGATGATACTCTCCCCGATAGTATGAAAAACCATTCGGATCATTCATCCATCCGACATATGGACTCACATGAAAAACCGGTCTGTCTTCTGCTTTTATCTGCTTTCCCTGTTCATCTTCATATTTTCTAGCCTTTTCTAACATCTCACTCATGCGAATCCTCCTATTATTCGTATCGTTATTTTTCTTCACTCAATGACTCTTGATACTGATCAAAGTATTTCTGTTTAATTGAAAGATAATCAGAAAGTCCATACTGTTCCATTTTCTTCAGATAGGAATCCCACTCTTTTTCAATTCCTCCATTCAGGATCCAGTCTGCTTTCTTCTGCTCTGCATATTTTTTAATATCGGTATCGTACTGAGATACTTTATTGGTATCATCAATGCTCATAAAGACATTTGGGTAAACATACTTGCTATTCATATCCTGTAAATAAGTTTCATGCATATTGTCTAAACGCCATTTTGCATCTTCCGGCTGTGTTACATATACATCATAATATTCATTCAGTACTGCAAGTGGACCATTTACAGATTGTGCCTCACGTACTTCTACCGGCGACTGCGTTCCAAGATCCATGTGCTTCAGCATTTCTCCGCCATCTTTATTTTTGGTCAGTTCAAAAATGTTAAAAGAATCCTTTTCTCCATAAGTTCCCCAGTTATTCTGTGGTGACTGAAGGGGTGCATACATCTGATCGATCCATGCAGCAGCAAGTGCTGTGTCACGACAGCTGGATGTAAGGACACATCTTCCACGATCGAATCCGCTTGTTTCGCTGTTGTTCTGTCTTGTGATATTTCTCATTCCATTCGGTCCTGTCAAAGCCGGCAGCATAACATAATCTTCATTGTTATCAATATTTGCAATATCCCATGTAAAGCAGAGACCATATCGATGATTCTTTCCTTTTGCTACATAGGTGGACCACTCTTGTGTAAATGCTTCCGGGTCAACCAGATCCTCTGTTACAAGCCTATGCAACCATTCAATTCCTTCTTTATACCCCTCCTGAACCGTTGTATAAATAACTTTTCCTTCATCCGTTACAGCGAAATGATCCCCTGTATCTCCATAACCCTCTCCAAATCCATTGATCAAAATTGCAGGATCCTGATCTCCATTATTGATAATAAATGACATTGGGATCACATCACCTTCAATTGAAAATTCTTTTTCAAGTTCATCTGCATGATCACGGAACTGAATTAATACCTGTTCCAATTCATCTGTTGTTGTCGGAATCTCAAGTCCAAGATAATCCAGCCATTTTTTGTTAATATACGGAATATCTCCGATTGCCTGAATGGCTTCTTTCCCAGCTCCAAGCTGTTCAATCCATGGAAATGAATAAATATGCCCATCCGGTGCTGTACACATTGTCCTGTATTCTGGGTATTTTTCAAATACTGCCTGTAAATTCGGCATATATTTATCTATCAGATTTTCCAATGGAATAATGATTCCCTGCTTTGCATAACGCAACAGATCATACTCACTCATTCCGGCATTGAATAATCCATCCGGCAGATTTCCAAACTGGGCAAGTGCCAGGTTTTTCTTATCAGAAAACTGATCTGATACAAAACAAGTCCAGTCAATATGAACATTGGTCTGCTCTTCCATACGCTGAAAGATCACTCGTTCATTTGGCTCCTGTGTTGATGTAGCCGGTGCACTTGTAATAAAGGAAAGTTCTGCGGTTTCCTTCAATGGAAACTGCACTTCCGATACAGGTGTATCCGGATCAATTTCAGCTGCAAGCTGCCGCTCTTTTCCACATCCTGCAACTCCTACCATCATCGTCATAGACAGTACAATTACAAGTAATGCATTTACTTTTCTTTTCTTCATATCTGTATCGTTCCTTTCTTATTAGCCTTTTACCGATCCTACCATAATTCCTTTGTCAAAATATTTCTGGAAGAACGGGTACATTACTAACAGTGGTAAACTTGATACTACAATGGTTGCATATTTAAGCTGTTCTGCTATTTTTGCCATTTCTGCCGTGCTCTGGATATCGGCGATCATTCCCGGCTGTGGTGTATTCTGTACCAGGATAGAACGGAGCACTAACTGCAACGGCTGCAGATTTGCATCATTCAAATAAATCATTGCATCGAAATAACTGTTCCACATTCCAACGAAAGACCAGAGTGCCAGAACTGCAATGATCGGCTTACATACCGGAATCATAATTTTAAAGAAATGCTGGATCTCATTCGCCCCGTCAAGCGCAGATGCTTCTCTTAATTCTGTCGGAATTGATTGATAATAAGTTCTTGCGAGAATCATATTCCATACATTAAATGCCCCCGGAATCAGGATTGCCCACACCGTATTCACCATGTGCAGCTGATTGATCAAAATGAATGTAGGAATCATTCCACCCCCAAAGAACATTGTGATCAGGAAAATAATATTGAAAAATTTTCTTCCTACAAATTCTTTTTTAGACAACGGATATGCTGCCAGCAATGTCACAAAAACGGAAATAACTGTAAATGCAAGTGAATACAGGAAAGAATTTAAGAATCCACGCCAGATCATTTTATTCTGTAACACTCTTCGATATGCGTCTAATGTCCAGTCCTTAATGTTAAAACTCAATCCCTGGTTATTCAAAACAGTCGGATCCATAAAGGACGCTAATACCACATAGATAATCGGTATTGCTATAGAAAGGACGAATAAACCAAGAATGGTAAACCCGATTCCAAGGATTACTTTGTCTGTCCTTGAATATTTTTTCTTCTTTTTTTCTCCATCTTTTCTCCCTCTTTCCTATAATCCTTCTCCGTCATTCAGTTTCTTAACAACCCAGTTTACAAAAATCAGCAAGATAACATTTACAACAGAATTGAAAAGACCTACTGCTGTAGAATATCCATAATCTCCATTCAAAAGTCCGATACGGTATACATATGTAGACAGGATTTCTGATGCCGGCAAGTTCATATCTGTCTGTAACGCATAAGCTTTTTCAAAACCTATACTCATAATATTTCCGGCCTGTAAGATAAACTGAATTACAATAATATTTTTAATTGCCGGCAGCTCTACATACCAAATCTGCTGCAGAAGATTCGCTCCATCCATGATGGCTGCTTCTTCCAGCTCCTTGCTGGCATTTGCCAATGCTGCTGTGTACATAATAGATGACCATCCTGCCGCCTGCCAGATTCCACTTGCAATATAGATTGTCCGAAATGCAGAAGGCATTGTCATCCAGTTTGTACTGATTCCGAGTACTTTATTCAGCGGTCCTACAGGTGATAAAAGCATACGGACCATACCACAGAGTACAATGACTGAAATAAAGTTCGGCATATAGATCAAAAGCTGGACTTTCTTCTTAATTCCTGTCTTTCGGATACGATTCAGAAGCAATGCAAGAATAATCGGAACCGGAAAGCCCCACAGCAATCCGTAGATACTCAATTTTAATGTATTCATCAGATAGTTCATAAAATCCGGTGAAGATAAAAATCGTCTGAAATACTCAAGTCCGACCCAGGGACTCCCAAGAATTCCTTTGATTACATTGTAGTCTTCAAAAGCAATCAGAAGACCACCCATCGGGAGATACTTAAAAATAATTGTCAGCAAAAGTCCCGGCATCAGGAAGAAAAGATATAACTGCCAGTTTTTCTTCACATAAGTCATCTTTTCTCTCCAGGTTCGCTTACTTACGGACTTTGCTTGGTTTTGCATTCTTTTCATGCATTTCTTCCTCCATTCCTTTAACTTATCGTGCAAAACCGGTTAAGTAACCGGTTACTTTATGATTTGATAATACTATATCCATCTCACTCTGTCAACACTTTTATGTACTAAAATAACCGGTTACGTAATCGGTTATTTTTCCATTGCGTTTTTCCATGAGAATTGCTATACTAAAGAATATTATAGACTATTAGCCGTCATATTGAAGGAGATTCAACTTTTATGAGTAAAAAACAGGTAACTTTTGCAGATATTGCAGAATACACAAATTTTTCAAAGACTACAATATCAAGATACTTCAATCATCCTGATTCTCTTACCTTAGAAAATCAGGAAAAGATTTCACAGGCTCTTGACACACTTGGATATAAAAAGAATAAGCTGGCAAAGGTTCTGGCGAATGGAAAAAGTGAATTTATCGGAATCATTGTTCCAAACCTCTACCTGCACTATTATTCTGAGATGCTGGCACAATTTCTTTCCAGCTACAGAGATTATCATTATAAATTTCTTGTTTTCGCCAGCGAACATGGAGCTGAAGAAGAACAACAGTACATTGAGGAACTTCTATCTTATCAGATTGAGGGACTGATTGTTTTAAGTCACACGCTTCCATCCGAGAAGCTCGCTTCCTATCAGATTCCTGTCATCGCAATTGAACGTGAAGCAGAACATATCAGCAGTGTCAATACCGATAACTATATGGGCGCACTTCAGGCTACTTCCCTGTTGATCCGGGATAAATGTGACATATTGATTCATATAAATGTCAATGTGGATAAATCCATCCCAGCTTATGACCGCATCCGGGCCTTTCAGGAAACTTGTGAAGAATATCATGTTCCATATGATATCGATCTGAGTGTAGAAGGTAATTCTTATCATGAGATTTTAAATGTGATCCGGGAGATTTTTAATAAGATAGAAGCAAAATACCCAGATCAAAAAAAAGGTATCTTTCTTGCGAATGATACCTATGCCAATATGTTTCTTAATTTAATTTTCCAAAAATACGGAACCTTTCCTTCAACTTATGAGATTGTTGGATTTGACAATTCCCCGATTGCCAGCGAGGCAATCCTTCCAATCACAACCGTTGGCCAGCAGATTGATGTAATTGCTAAAACCGCCATGGATCTTCTGGTCCGACAGATGGATGAGCAGAAAAAGCGTGCTCCCAAACCATTGGGCGAACCTATTCACAAACAAATTACACCTGTATTGATCCGCCGTAATACAACACAATAGTTTATTTTTCCAGATTAAAAAACACTTTCTGCTACCACTAGGTTTCCTATATTATTTTAACATCCAAGTTATATGCAAAAAACAAGAAGTTTTTAAGGTTAAACCGTAAAAACTTCTTGTTTTTACACCCCTAAACATTCCATAATGATCTTCTCACATCTGTCATATTCAAGCTGCGAACTGTTCAGACATAAGGTATAATTGCTGGCTTTTCCCCATTTCTGATCTGTGTAAAAATTATAATTTGTCATACGCCTTTTATCTGTATCTGCCAGCATTTTGGCAGCTTCCTTTTCACCGACATGATATAACTGACCGATACGCTGTATTTTTTCCGGCATATTCCCATGAATAAACACATTTAGCACATCCTCCCTGTCTTTCAGGATATAATCTGCATTTCTTCCAATGATCACACAAGATTCTTTCTCTGCTATATCTAAAATCACTTTTCTCTGTGCCTCGTATACCATATCTTCTACTGATTTTCCTGTAATGTCACGCCCTGCAAATGCATAGGCAAATAATCCTTTCTTCGGTGATAATTCTTTTTTCCATCTCTGTTTCCTCCTTAGCTTAACGCATTGACTTTATATTTTCTGATTCTCTTTAAAAATAAATATCCTATCAGACATGAAATCACTTCCGTAATCGGAAATGCCCACCAGATCAGCGAAACTCCCACCTGACCGATTACAGTTGCGTAAGCTGCACCTTTCACTCCCATTTCGGGACAAGGTCCTATACCATAGATCATGATCGGATCAAGGATAATATTTACCACAGCACCAACTACCTGACCGATTGTAGAATAAAGAGAGTGTCCTGTCGCCTATAATAATTTTTCAAATAAAGAAAAGAAAATAATACCAAAAGAAATCACACAGCATATCCGCAGATAACTGACTCCCATTTCAAGTACTTCTGCATCAACAGTCTGTGATGAAATGTATGCTCTCACTCCAAAGAAACCAAATAATAAACAAACCACATAAATGATCACGCCAAGAACCAGACTGTTACCATCTACCTTCGCAGCTTTTTTCCTGTTCCCCTGTCCAAGTGTCCTTGCCAGAAGTGCATTGGTTCCTACACCGGTTCCGATTCCTACTGCTACTATGAGCATCTGCACCGGAAATACCAGAGTCAAAGCATTTAATGCTGCTTCACTGCCTGCTTTCATATTTCCTACAAATGCACTGTCTACGATATTATAGACTGCCTGTAATGCCATGGATAAGATCATCGGGATCCCCATTTGGACCATCAGCTTATTCACCGGCATCTCCTTCATCTTGTTGCTTTCTACCATTTTGTTTTAACTCCTCTCTTTTTGGCACAAAAAAAATATCTTGTAAATTCTGTTTCAGATGGTGCAAAGGCAATTGACTTTTCTATCACAGAAGAAAAACAGCTGTTAGCAATATAAGAAAAAAATACGAATGATACTTAAAACCGTGCTACTAAACTTGTCGGGATTTTGCTATAATGTATGTCAGAAGGAAAAATCTGAAAAAAGAAGAAAAGGAGTATTTTTGAGATGGATTTACAGCAGATTTTTAACGACACGGATTTTGTCCATACAAGTGGGACAAAAGAAGAATTGCAGGTTGCAGGATATCTGAAAATGCAGTGTGAGAACATGGGGGTTCCGGCACAGATCGAAGGTTTTCGCGTGGCAATGGGCGATATTGAAGAGGTTCATTTGTATGCAGATGGGGAAGAGATAACATGCAAGGCTTTTTCCTGCTGCGGAAGCGGTGTGGCAGAAGGAGAGCTGTATTACATGCCGGGAACAGATCCAGTATCGATTGCAGGAGCCAAAGACAAGATTGTTCTGATGGACACACAGGGATTTGGATTCTTTACTTACCGGGATCTGATGAAGGCAGGTGCAAAGGCAATTCTCTGCCAGTATGGTAACTTATATTATCCACAGCAGGATATTGACCAGAGAGATCTTCGGGAAGCAGTTGTCAGAGAAGAAAAGAAAGTCCTTTGTGCAATGATTCATACAGGAGATGCGGTTAAGCTGGTAAAAAATCATGCGAAAAAGATGCGGTTAGAGATTAAGCAGAAGGAATATGACGGAGAATCCCATAATGTGATCGCAGAACTTCCGGGAAAAAAGGAAGAGTGGATCATGCTTAGTGCACATTATGATACAACCGCTCTTTCACATGGTGCTTATGACAATATGAGTGGATGTGCAGGACTTCTCGGAATTATGGAATACATGAAAGACAAAGAACGCAATTACGGTCTTCGCTTTGTGTTCTGCGGAAGCGAGGAACGTGGTTTATTAGGATCGAAAGCTTATGTGAAAGATCATGAGGCAGAGCTGGATAAAATCGTATTCAACATCAATCTTGATATGATCGGAACCTATATGGGTAAATTCATTGCATGCGTGTCAGCAGAAGAGAAGCTTTCTCATTACATCAGCTATATGTCAGCGGAAATTGGATTCCCGATAGCTTCTGAGACAGGCGTGTACCCCAGTGATTCCACTCCATTTGCAGATAAAGGTGTACCGGCAGTCTCATTTGCCCGTCTTGCAAGCGGAAATGTTGCACCGATCCATTGCCGGTACGATGTGAAGGCTGTGATGTCCATGGAGCAGCTGCAGAAAGATATTCATTTCCTGAGTTTATTTACAAATCGTTTCACAAACGCTGTGGTATGCCCGGTGAAGAGAGAAATTCCGGAAAATATCAAAAAAGAATTAGATGAATATCTTTTCCGTAAAAGAAAAGAGAATTAAATGAAAGGAAGAACTGTCGCAGTGTAAGAAAAATTTATTTGACTTTTGAAAAAACTGGAAATATAATTATAGTAGACGAGTAGCAGGTAAGCGTAAATCCAGCTTAGCAGCTACTCGTTTTTTGCTTTGTTAAAATAATATATTTGCTATGAAAAAAGTGTGTAGCTTGTCAGCGTAAGTCCAGCTTATAAGACAAGGTGCTCACTTTTTTGTGCCAAAAAAAGAACCGCCCTGATCGTTTCATCAACCATCTGAGGTTCTTCTTTTTACGCATAACAAAAGCGGGTGATGGGAATCGAACCCACGTATCCAGCTTGGAAGGCTGGTGTTCTACCATTGAACTACACCCGCGTCTTAAAGACAAATAATATAATATCACATCTCAGAAAAAATGCAAGTCTTTTTTTCATTTTTTGATCACTTTTTTAATCACTTTGATTACTTTTTGTCCACTTTATTTTCTGACCTCTATTTTATCTATTTCGGTTCTTTTCCTTCCATTTCCACATATATTTTATCAATCACCTGTTTTCTATCCGATCGGAGTTCCTTTTATGTTTTCCAGATTAAAATCAAAAAATATTATACGGATCTGTTTTCTTTTCCTTGCGGCTTTCTTTGTGGGAATCGGCGCTGCATTTCTGCATGATCATTTCTTTTCAGCCGCTGTTCCCACCTCTTCTGAAGGCAACTGGGGGCTCAGCTTCCAAACTGATGGGGATCCCCCTGTCGGCAATGCCACATTTGACGAGTTGAAAAAATTTGATGCCTTTTACGCACAGGACACCGGTGAAAAGGTAATCTACCTTACTTTCGATGCCGGTTATGAAAATGGAAATACACCGGCTATTCTGGAAGCTCTTACGAAACATCAGGCTCCGGCAACGTTCTTCGTCGTCGGCACACTTCTGGAAAGCAATCCAGAACTTATCAAACAGATCCTCGCTGCCGGTAACACCATCGGCAACCACACCTGGCATCACAAAGACATGTCACAGATCTCTACAATGGACTCCTTTTCTGAAGAAATCCAGACAGTTGAAAAACTGTATCAGCAGATCACCGGACAGGAAATTTCCAGATTTTATCGTCCACCACAGGGCAAATACAGCGAAGCCAACCTGAAAATGGCGCAGGAGCTTGGCTATCACACATTCTTCTGGAGTCTCGCCTATGTCGACTGGTATCAGGATAACCAGCCATCCCACGAAGAGGCTTTTGAAAAACTGCTTGGAAGGATCCATCCCGGTGCCATCGTTTTACTCCACAGTACGTCCTCTACAAACGCTGAAATCTTAGATGAACTTCTCACCAAATGGGAAGAAATGGGCTATCATTTTGGTTCTCTTGATGATCTTATAAAAGCTGCTGCATCTTAGAAAATTTTCTCTGTAACTTTACCGGAGGATTCTCTAATCGATCAGTCCATATTTCTTCATCGCATAAGCAATTCCATCTTCTTCAACGGTCTTTGTCACAAATTCTGTATAAGGTTCCAGCACCTGGTCATGCGCGCCCATCGCAATCGCATGCCCGGCATGCTGGAACATTGCCAGATCATTGCTGCTGTCTCCAAATACATATGACTGGTCTCTCGTCATTCCAAAATGCTCCAGTACCCAGTCAATCGCAGTTCCTTTTGTATAGTCCTTCAGGATACATTCAAATGTATTACTTCCACGGTCGATTACTTCCATATCATCTTTAATAAATTCAAAAAATGCTTTTACATCACTTTTTTCATCCGTATAAATAAAGATCTTATCATATGGACATCTTCTCTGCTCCATATAACGCTCGATTCCAAGTCCACGGTTATTCATGTGTTTTTTTGTATTTTCCAATCTGTCAAATCTTGAAACTCTTGAAGTGAAATACACATCTTCTGCTCCCTCAAAAATCCCATCAATCTGACATTTTGTCATATAATCAGCGATCTCATCGCCCCTCTCCGGATCCAGATGCTTTTCAAAAATAACTTCTTCATCAAATGTAAAATAAATCCCACATCCACACAGATATCCATCAAATGGAAGTTTTTTCAGTTCCACCGGGACACTGCAGTACGTTCTTCCTGTATTGATAAACAAAAAATGTCCTGCGTCGTGTGCCCTTTTAAGTGCATCTACCGTACTTGCGGGAATCTCTTTTGTAATTTCACTGAGTACGGTCCCATCAATATCAAAAAATAATGCTGCTCTATTCATTCTACCTCTTCCTCCCGATTATACTCCAATTACACGATACTCATTATACTCATATCTCACCATTATGCGCAACCCTTTTTCATTTTCTGCAAAATATCTGTGATAAATACCATTTTGACTTCTCCATATAAAAGTAATATAATAGATGTTGTACAATTTGAAAAAGGGGTAATAATAATGAATAAAAGAATCGATAAGAAAAAACAGAAAAGAACACTTGAATCAGCAGTAACTGCTACAGCTACATCATCAGCACCGGCTACAGCAACTCCTGTTGTAGAGATAAAAGAAGTTGTAAAAGAAGTCAAAGTACCAGTAGAAGTTCCTGCCAAAAATCCTGCATTCTATGTTCAGTACCAGAGTGCAGAATATACTGTAGCCGCTATCACAGAACGTGTGATTGCTGACTGCAATGCAAAGGGACACGCTGTAGAAACTCCGGAAGCTCTCTCCATTTATCTGAAACCAGAAGACAAAAAAGCATATTACACCCTTGGAGGGTTCAATGGATATATTGAATTATAAAGGAGTATTTTATGGCGCTTAACTTTCAACAGCTTGGAATGCTTGCAAAACTGAAATCCGCATTTTCCACTTTTCAACAGGAGCATCCTAAATTTATGCCTTTTATTCATGCAGTAAAAGGAGATGCATGCCGCAAAGACAGCATCATCGAAATCTCCGTCAAATCTCCGGAAGGACGGAATTATACCACTAATTTCCGTGTTACCGAAAAGGATTTGGAACTTATCCAGATGCTGAAAGATATGCAGGAAAACCAATAAAGTAAAAAAAGCAGGTAAGAAAGGATAAAATTTCTTACCTGCTCTTTTTCTATCTTACTTTAGCATTTCTTTGCTAATACAAAGGAATGGCCTTCCATTTTTATTGCCTGAAGGCTGACTTTTTTACCGGTATATAAATCCATATACTCTCCCTCTTCTTCGATCCAGGCTGTCCGGTCCTCTTCTGCGAAATTAAAAAGTGCTGTCATCTGCTCGCCCTCCAGTTCCCGCACAACTCCAAGGATTCCATTTTCCCAGGTATCAAGCGTCCAGACATTTGCCGATGCGTCAAATACTTTTTCCTTACTTCGAATGGATCTAAGTTTTCCAATTCCATCAAACAGTTCTTTTTGTACCGTTCCTTTTCTCTTTCGTCCGTCTGCCAGCTTCCAGTCAAATTTTCCTCTGTGGATATACCTGGAATCAACCCGTTTTTCCGGATCATTTTTATAAGTATAATCATTTACCTGACCAATCTCATCTCCACTGTAAAGCATTGGAATTCCGGATTGCACCATCATATATGCATGCAGCATCAGATCAAATCTGACTGCTCTTTTTTTCTTTTCTTCATTTTGTTCAAATCCGGCACTTTCAATTCCACACATGGAAGCTGTCGTTGCACAGAATCTGGCATCTCCTGTTATCGGATCTTCATTATAAAGTTCCCCGCGGCTCACACTTTCTGCGATTTTTCCTGTGAAAAAGTCATTCAGATATCTTTTGTGTGGGACTTCCTGCATTCCCCAACCGGCAAGTGTCTGGAAATCCAATCCCCATCCAATATCATCATGACATCTGAGGTAATTTAAGAAAGTATACTCTTTCGGAAGGTTGTTCATAATATCAAGCTGCATCCGTAAAAGTCTGGTATCTCTCGTCGCAACCGTATTCCATGTAGTAGCCATCATAGTTACATTATAAAGCATATGACATTCCGGCTTTTCTATGGTACCAAAATAAGGAACTACTTTTTCCGGTTTCATCACGACTTCCCCTAATAATACAACCGACGGACACACAATCTCCCCGATCATACGCATCATCCTGACTATCGTGTGTACCTGTGGAAGATTTCTGCAGCTTGTCCCCATTTCCTTCCAGATATAAGGAACTGCATCGATCCGCAGAATGTCAATCCCCTGATTGACCAGGAAAAGGAAATTATACATCATTTCGTTAAACACCCTCGGATTCTTATAATTCAGATCCCACTGGTAAGGATAAAAGGTAGTCAACACGTAGTGTCCGATTTCAGGAAGCCAGGTGAAATTCCCCGGTGCAGTTTCCGGAAATACCTGTGGCACTGTTTTCTCATATTCTCTGACATAGTTTTCATTGTCACAGAAAAAATACCGGCTCATATATTCGCCTTCACCCATTCTTGCCTTCTGTGCCCATTCATGATCTTCGGAAGTATGGTTCATTACAAAATCCATACACAGATTCATGTCTTTTTCATGGCAGGCTTCAGCCAGATCTGCAAGGTCTTCTATGGTTCCAAGTTCCGGCTTTACTTTTCTGAAATCCGCAACCGCATAGCCTCCATCGGATCTTCCCTTTGGCGAATCAAGAAACGGCATCAGATGAACACAGTTTACACCACATTCTTCCAGATACTTAAGCTTTCCTTTGACTCCTCTTAAATTTCCGGCGAAATTATCAATATACAGCATCATTCCCAGCATGTTTTTTTTACGATACCACGCCTGATCCTTTTCCTTCTCCAGATCTCTCTTTCGAAGTTTCGCATTTCTTGCTTGATAGTAATTCTTCATCTGTTCACAGAGCTCTGCAAACATTGCTTCATTATCATATAATTCCATATAGAGCCAGCGAAGCTCATCCATATGCTTCGCCAGTCTCTTTTCAAAAATATCATTTGTTTTTCTCATTTTTACTCGACCATTTCCAGATAAATCTGATATGCTTTGTACTCACCAAATTCAAGAGGCATCGGAATTCCAACTTCCATCAGAGCCTCTGCCGGATAAATTTTTCCGGTTCTTGAATCTTTATAGAATTGTCCGGCACACAGACCTTTCAGTTTCACATAATTTACTGTCATATTTCCATGGATTTCAAGCATAACTACATTTACGAGTACTTCTTTCCCATCTTCTGATGCAAATTCCCATGCGCCGATTTCTTCTGCGAATGGATTACTCAGTCGATAGTAAAGTCCATTTTGTACAAGCTGTGCATATTTTTTGTATTCTACTATCTGTTCCCGGATCTCTCTGCGCTCTTCATCTGTCATTTTCGCCGGATCCAGTTCATAGCCGAAGGTTCCTGCCATGGCACAGACACCTCTTGTATGGAGTGATGTCTTTCTTCCTGTCTGATGATTCGGAACTGCAGATACGTGAGATCCAACTGCAGATACCGGATACCCAAAGGATGTTCCGTATTGGATCCTTACACGATCCACTGCATCGGTATTGTCACTGCACCAGATCTGTGGTGTATAATACAGCATTCCCGCGTCAAAACGACCTCCACCACCACTGCAGCCTTCGATCAGAAGGTCTGGATAGCGGCTTATAATACGCTCCAGAAAATCATAAAGCCCAAGCATGTAGTCATACTGCACACTGCCCTGTTCTTCTGCTGTCATAGAATATACTTCTGCCATACTTCGGTTCATATCCCATTTTACATATTCGATATTTCCCTGATCGAGCACCTGACACATCTGCTCATAAACAGCATCCACAACTTCTTTTCTCGAAAAATCAAGGAGCAGCTGGTTTCTTCCTTTTACCGGTTTTCTTCCCGGAATCTGAATTGCCCAGTCCGGATGTTCACGGTAAAGATCACTGTCTTCATTTACCATCTCCGGCTCAAACCAGAGCCCGAATTTAACACCTAACGCATTGATCCTGCTGATCAGGTCACCAAGACTTCCCTGCAGCTTTTCTTCATTTACTTTCCAGTCGCCAAGTCCACTGTTGTCATCATTTCGACTTCCAAACCATCCATCGTCCAGTACAACCATATCGATTCCCAGATCCTTTGCCTGCTCGGCAAGATGATAGATATCTTCTCCCGTAAAATCAAAATAGCATGCTTCCCAACTGTTGATCAGTACCGGTCTTACTTTTTCTTTATATTTTCCGCGACACAGATTTTTACGGATACATCTCTGCAGATTCTGGGAAAGCTTTCCAAGTCCCTGATTGCTGCAAGTTAAAATAACTTCAGGAATCACAAATTCCTCTCCTTTTTTCAGTGGATAAGAAAACTGTTCTTCCTGCAGTCCCATCTGCATTCTTGTCTGCCCGAACTGATCCTTTTCTACTTCTGCTTTAAATCCTCCGCTGTATACAAAAGACATTCCATAACAAGTACCTGCGTCTTCCGTCGTTTCTTTTTCTGCCAGTATCATCATCGGATTGTACTGATGGCTGGATGTTCCTCTGCGGCTTCCAATTACAAAAGCTCCATGTCCTACCGATGTTCTTTGCATATTTCTTTCCATCGCATGGCGGCCGTAAAATGAAATCACATCAAACTCACCGTGAAGGAAATCAATACAGGCTGCCTGTGCTTTTGTCAGTCTGATTTTATCTTCTTCTGTATTGATCACTTTTGCACTTCTTGTGATCACATCATACTCCGGAAGAACTCCATAAAGTAATTCTACCTGTAATCCTGTCACCTGATCTTTCATATAAATGATCAGAGTCTGGGCTTCCTCTTCTGCAGCATAAACTGCAGGAAGCCCCTTCAAATTGTATTTTCCATCACAAATCTCATATCCCTGATATCTAAGATCGCATCCAAAAGAACCATCTGCATTTACAAGGTCAAGCACCGGACTCCTGAAATCTCCTGTCAGTCGGCATGGAAATTCCTGCGGCAGCACATCAAGGGAATATGTTCTGTCATTTCCTGCATCCTGCGGATTTCCAGAGAAGCCACGGTCTGCATAGGTCAGAAGATAGTCCATAACTCCATCTGTCTTTCTTCCATAATATAAATGCAGTAAAAATCCATATGCATCAATCTGCATCTGATACGTTGTATTATGGGTATGTAATGTAAATGTTCTTGCTTTCTCGTTGTATATGATTCCCATGTTCTTCTCCTTAAGCTTCTGTCAAATTTATTTTACTGCTCCATTTACAACACCGTTCAGAATCTGTTTCTGGCAGATCAGATAGAAAATCAAAATCGGAAGCAGTGCCAGTAAATAGGACGCAAATGCAAGATTATAATTTGTTCCAAACTGTGTCTGGAATGTCATCTGTGCAAGTGGCAGTGTGTTCACATCGCTACCTGCCAGAATTACAAGTGGTGTCATAACATCATTCCATGTACCAAGTGCTGTGAGTACCGCTACTGTTGCATGCATCGGTTTCATGATCGGAAAAATAACACTCCAATAAGTTTTCCAGGTTGTTGCCCCGTCTACATGTGCAGCCTCTTCCAGTGCCATCGGAATATTTTTCAGATAACCGGAATATAAGAGCACATTCATCGGCATATAAAATACAAGATAACACAAAATAACACCGAAAATATTGTCAATTCCCATCTGTGCTGTCTGCTTCACAAGTGGCATCATCAAAATTGCAAATGGAACAAACATACCGCTTACAATATAAAGATAGGCTACTTTGTAAAATTTACTGGTACTTTTACTTCTTCCGATCACATAACCGATCATAGAATGAATCAGAATGGAAAGAACTACCGTTACAATCGTTATCAGCACACTGTTGCCCAGTGAATGCCAGAAATCTGTTACACGCATTGCTTCTGCAAAGTTAGAAAAGCTCCAGCTTTTTGGCAGTGATAAGATTCCGGAAATACTGTTTGTCATTTCCGACGGTTTCTTAAATGCAATCACAACTGTAAGATAAAGAGGAAAAATAACGGTTACAAGACCCAGAATCAATAAAATTGTGATTGGCCAGTTTACTCTTTCTTTCACCTTTACTTTCATTATAACTGTTCCTCCTTATTTCCCAAAAAGTTCATCTGTAATACAGAGATCACAACGATCACTACAAAGAACACAACTGCATTGGCACTCTGGAACCCAAACTGTCCTCCGGCCATACCATTGTTATAAATCAAAAATGAAATTGATTCTGTACTCTGCGCCGGGCCTCCTTTGGTAAGAGCCATGATCTGATCAAATACCATCAGAAAATTCTTCATGCAAAGTACCATATTGATGGTAAAGAATGGAAGGATCAGTGGAAATGTCAGATTCTTGAATTTTTTCCATCCGGTCGCTCCATCAAGAGAACCTGCTTCGTATACATCCTCCGGTACCGTCTGAAGTCCGGAAATATAAATAATCGTATTCATTGCAACAGACTGCCATGCACATACAATTACGATCGCAACCCATGCCCATTTTGAGCTCGCCAGGATACTGTCACCTTTTCCGCCCATCATTTTTACAACTGCCGGAAGAATATAAGTGAAAAAGTAATTGAAAATATAGCCCACTACAAGTGCTCCTAAAATATTTGGAACGAAATACATTCCTCTGAGTGCACTTTTAAATTTAATTTTACTGTTTAATCCAAGAGCTAAAACAAGACTTAACACATTTACAACTATTGTTGCAACAATTGCAAGCTTGAATGTAAACAGGTAGGATTTCCCGACTCTTGCATCAGTAAATAAATCTGCATAATTCCGAATACCTACCCAGTCAAACTCGCCATATCCTCGAAAATTTGTAAAACTATAAATAACACCTTTAATAAGAGGCAGCGTATTAAAGCAGAAAAACAACGCAAGTATCGGTATCGTAATCAGTAAAAATGTCCGCTCTCTGCCATTCATCCTTTTCAATTTATTCATGATCTGTATCCCTCCTACTTGCCTGCTTCATAATCTTCTATCATACGAATGATATCCCTGTTATATCTGATCCAGTCTTTGTCAAATTTTTTCAGGAATGCGTCAACATCCTGGTTTATGAGAAATGTCTGGATTTGTGCATCGACTGCCATTTCTGACGGATAATAGTGATCCTGGTAATCCGCCATACGGTTATCCTGAATATATGGTTTCATATCTTCCAGCTCTGGAGCCAGTGCAAAATCTTCATCTTTACAAGGCACTGCATTCTGCGCATCTAAGTATGTCTGGATACTTTCATGATCCATCAGAAAATCAAGTACTTCATATGCCGCTTCTTTATTTTCACATGCATCCATCACGCAGAACTGAAGGTCTACTCCTGAATTTAATACATTGTCCTCTTCAGAATCATTAGCCGGCATAACAAAGGATCCGATATTCATATCCGGATTTACAGATTTGATCTGCGGAATTGCATAGCTTCCGATTGTATACATCGCTGATTCACCATTTGCAAATGCAGTACATGCATCGTTGTATCCGTATCCAAACGGTCCATCTTCACCATAATTTAACAATTCAAGCATTTTTTCTGCCACTTGCGGATATTCTTTGGAGAAGGTTGTTTCTCCCTTATTCACCTGCTGACAAACATCGGATGGTGCAAGTCCGACTGCAAGTGCATTCCAAGGTGCAAGGCAGGTCCAGGTATCTTTATATCCAAAATAAAGTGGCTGGATTCCTTCATTCTGAATCTCCTCGCAAAGAGAAACAAATTCATCCCAGGTCTGCGGAATCTCCCATCCATGTTCCGCAAACATATCTTTGTTATAGAGCACTCCTGCCGCATTTGCCACATACGGAAGCCCATATGTTCCTTCTGTCGGAACAAACTCCAATCCTTCAATAATATCCAGATAAGCAGGTTTTACCTCACTAAGTCCTTCATAATCTGAAAGGTCAGCCAGTATTCCTGAATCAACAAAATACGAATAATTGATATCTCCTCCGATTCCGATAATATCCGGATAATCTTCTCTGATAAAACGTGTTTTCAAAATTGTTGTCGCATCATTTGGGGAAGATATTTTTAAATGGATATCATCATGTGTCTCATTAAATTCTTTTTCGAGCTGTTCAAATATATCTACCGCCTCTGGTTTATACTGAACAAGTTCAATTTCCACTTTTCCGCTTTTTGGATTTTGCTGACATCCCTGTAATACAGCTGATGCCATCAGAATACAGGACATTCCCAAAACAATTGCTGCTCTTTTCCTTCTCATTTTTTCTCCTTCTTCACAGGTATATTCGTTTTTAGTTACCGCTCGATATATCAAGTGCTTTCTTTATAGTTGTATTATAACATACCATTATGCGACTATAAATATCATTGTATTTGAATTTTTATTCCAAAATGCTATTATTTTCTTCTTTTTTGCTAAATGCATAGCATTTTGGTATATTTTAGTTGCAATCTATTTATTAAATCAGTAGAATAAATATATATCAACTGACTTAACATCTGCTAAACATCATTTTTTCACGGCAGAGCACCTATGAGAAAGGAATTATTATGAAAGAACTTATGTTTTCAGTATTTCCAAGCGAGAATTTTGTCGATCTTGGATTGTATCAGTTTGGTTACGAACAATGTGAACCGGCGCATAGTTTTGGTCCTGCCGTCCGTAATCATTTTCTTTTTCACTACATTATCTCCGGCACCGGAATTTTAATGGCAAATGATTCTCACGGTGTAACACAGACCTATCACGTAAAAAGTGGTCAGGGCTTTATGATTTTCCCCGGTCAGATCAATACCTATATCTCTGATGAAAAACTCCCCTGGGAATATACATGGATTGAATTTGACGGACTGCGTGCAAAGGAAACCATTGAACTTTCCGGACTTAGTTTGGATAATCCGATTTATAAAGCTACTTCTAAAGATCTTCGCGAAATACTGAAAGAAGAACTTCTCTATATTGCAAGCCACGGAGACGCAACACCTTTTCACCTCATCGGACATCTCTATCTTGCAATTGATGCTCTAATCCGTTCTACGGCTACTATGCAGACATCGAAAATCAGCCGCCTTCAGGATTTTTATATCCATGAAGCGTTATCCTACATAGAGCAGAATTTTCAAAACGATATTTCAGTTGAAAACATCGCTGCTGTATGCGGATTAAACCGCAGTTATTTCGGAAAAATTTTCAAAGACGGAATTGGAAAATCTCCTCAGGAATTTTTGTTGAATTATAGAATGATTAAAGCTGCTGAATTATTAAAACTGACAAAGCTTTCCATTAAAGATGTAGGTAATGCAGTCGGTTATCCCAACCAATTACATTTTTCCAGAGCATTTAAAAATATTTATGGAATATCGCCAAGAGACTGGCGTAATCAGAACAGACTTAAACAATAATAGAAAAAGAATGCTGCAGTTCAGACTGTGCATTCTTTTTCTATTATTTAATATGTAATACTATAAAGAATGTGCCTAGGCTCGTAGTGCCTTTTATTTAACAGGAAGTTCCTACGGATTTTGCTATGCAATAAAAAAACTGCAAACCCTTACGGTCTACAGCTCCCTTA
>NZ_JAQEUJ010000007.1:0-119411 GCF_027695515.1 Coprococcus sp. LG101-27 | reverse complement strand
GGAGCCACCGACCCTCCTTTCCCCGCCCTCTACCGAGCCGCTGCGGCGTGCCCCACTTTGCCGCGCCTGCGGCCTATGGTTTCCCGAGAAGAAGGGGTTTTCAACATTTCGATGGGCGGAGGGTTCCTAGACTGACCCGGAGCCTGTCGGAATGTTGGAAACCCCGGCAGGTCAGTCCGCCGTTTCTGCCAAGTAGAAGGCTTTTCCGCGCTTTCAATGGCCGGAGGGTTCCTAGCCCGACCCGCAGGCTGTTGGAAGGGTGGGAAAGCCGCCCCCCGAGTCCTCGTTTTCGTAACGCCCCGCGCCTTCATGCCGCCCGCATGGCGGCTCCCGAAAAGCCAAAGAAAAAGGGCACCCTCCCGGATGCCCCGTGCTGCCGCCGTCTCAATCCTCCACGTAATCAATCAAGTCTTCCACGCCATCAATAGCAGTGGGGTTTTCCAATGTGCCCATCGAATAATCGTAACCGTAGTAATCGGCAACATCTAGGCACGCCTTGAGGACGTGCTCGGCAAGATACAGCTCGTCGCTTTCAATCTTTTCGATGGCGAAACGCTTCAAGTCATCGTAGGACGTGATATCGGCACCATCATCCATGAGCACAGGAACGATATCCTCCAACGTCTCCCCGTTTGCAATCCGCCTGTCAAGCTCCGCACGCTTCATCCTAAAGTCCTTCCTGCCATGGGGCGGCTCCGCTGCCGTCCCCCTTGCCATCTATAAATATAGCAGACCGGCATACCAGCAAGCAGGTGAACCGTACACTCCATATATCCTGCATATAAAGCATGAATGAACACGCAGGTAGCGTGCCTAAATCTTGTACTCGCAACTGCCGTATTCCAGACGGAATACATCATCCATGATGCCCTCCTCGCTGTCGGCCACAAGCCTGACGAGACGGATGGTCTCATCCTCCGCATCGGAGCACAGTTCGATGATGAAGCCGTCAAATCCCTCCCGCTCGCATCTTGAGACCATCCCAATTCCCTTGCAGTACGCTTCTGCGACGGCAAAGGCATCAAGCGCAGCTTCTCGACGCTTTATCTTCGCTTTGAAGCTCTCCTCCACCCCGTCACCACCACTGCAACGACTGATGGAAAGCGTGTATCCGTCCATGTCTGTTCCTTCCCTTCACGAACCGCTGCCTGTAACCCTTATGCAGCCTGAGACGGTCGGCGAGCAGGGCTTCCTTTTTTTCGACGGGATTGTCTTTCACATTGTCAGGCATATTTTCCACCCTCTGCTCCCTTCTGGCTAACTAACAATAAATATAGCAGACCATCAAACCACAAACACAGCAAGCCATAAAACCATCATAACAATGCAGAGAAAAAAGGGCACCCGCGCAGGATGCCCCTTCTCATCTCACACGAACGGATTGGCGCAGCTGGAAGAATGCCGGACGCTGATTGAGGAAGTCCTTCAATATCTTGCCACCTCTATCTGGCACCAAGGAGCGCGATGGAGCCTACGCAGCCAACAAGTGCGATAAGGGTGCCTAGAACGCAGGCCGTCGCAAATCCGAGTGCCGCCATCTTCGTTCCCTCCGGTCGGTACGGCGCGTTGATGTTCATCAGGGATGCGGCGAGAATCCCGACGACGCCGCCGAGGAATCCGAGGAAGAAGAAACCTGCCTTCTGCCCGCTTGTAAGCTCACGCTCCATCGTCATCAGCATCTGGTCTTTCCCTGACTCCTTGGAATACATCTGCCCCATTCCTTTCTTTTTCTTCGTAAAACCGGGGCACGGTGCCTTCGCCCCTGTTCCGGCACCGCGCCCTGCCGGAATCTTACCATCCTCCGCGCGTTATGGCACAATCTGTTCAGGGATGCCGTCGAGTAGGAAGGAAGAACCATGGCTACCATTCAAGATTTCGAGGAGCGTATCGAGAAACAGAAGGCGGAACTCGCCAAACTCGAAGCGAAGAAAAAGGAACTTGAAAAGAAGATTCGCGAGCGGAACCGGAAGTGGCGCTCTCTGGTCACCCATTCCGCTGGTGAAAGTGTGCTCTCCGCCGTCGGTTGCGCTTGGCAGGAACTCGACCTCGACGCACTCGACCGATTCCTTGCGAGCCATGCAGACGAGGTGAGCGACATGCTCACCGCCCACGGAAGTACCCCGGAGGATGCCAAGGCGCGTCTCGATGCACGCAAAAAGAAAACGGTAAAAACGGAGCCTGTCGCTGATGGTGGGTTACAGGCAGCGGAACCGGATAGCGAAAACTCCGACTGGTAACAGAAAAGGGAGCCGTGTGACCGAAATCACAGGCTCCCTTTTCTCCTGCCCGCACTCCGAGATAAAAGCAACAGGCAGAAAGGACTTTCGCTACTGTAACACAGCGCACCGCCGCACGGGACGCGAATCTGGCAGAACCATCTCAAAACGCGTGTCTAATTGTGAAAGAAGCATGAAATCTGACTGGAAAAGTCCACAAAACAGGACAGATATAGTAAAACATAATCACAGATTGCAAGCAGAAAGGAGCACCATGGATTTCAGCAGCTACTACTACTACATCCCCTTGAACTTCTACGAGACACCTGAGATGACGCTCATCGACCATGAGCCGAATGGGGATTCCGCAACCGTACTCGTCCTCGCCCTGGCTAAAATCCACACGCGCACAGTCACGAAAAACGATGACGGCACGTTCACCATCGTGACCGATGACGGCACGTTCACGGATACCGAAGTCATGGATATGCTCTCCTCCTTCGGCTACCGGGCGAATCACGCCAAGTACACTCATGCCCTCGCGGTTGTCGCGAGGTTCCCGCCCTTCGACCACCTCGCCTACTCCGAAGCCGAACGCGATAAGAAGACCCCGGAGGTGTACCAATGAAGCTCCGAGGAGCGTGGCGCAGGGACTACAGTGAGTTCTTCGACACGCAGGAAGCCCTACTCATCGACGCGATGGACAATGCGGACTCCATCTACACCGTCTTCGCCCGTCTACAATCGCTTGCGGTGAAATGCGGCTGCGCCGGGAAGCTCCTTCTCCACGAAAGCGTTCCCTACACCGACGAGATGCTTGCTGCGGTCACTAAGAAGACCGTTCCCGCCTTTCGGCAATGCATGCAGCCGCTCGTACAGCTCGGCCTTGTCATCTGCGAGGATGGCATCTACGCCATCGCGGACTGGGAGTTCAACCAGAACGTCCCGGCAATCGACGCAATGCGCGAGGGAAACCGCGTGCGCAAGGCTTCGGAGCGCGCCCGTAAGAACGGAAAGGGAACCCGTCAGGTGAAGAAGGATAAAGTGCTCGCATACCTTACCGAGCATCCGGAAGCCACGAATACAGAGGTTGCCGAGAAGGCCGGAGTGAGCCGCCCCTCCGTCATCAAGTACCGCAAGGAATATGCGCCAGCACTTCCAGCCCCAAAAGGCGGAAAAATCGTAAAAGATGACGGCACGAAAGTTGACACTGTAAAAATTGACGGTGTAAAAGTTGACAGCTTTGACAGCAAAGTTGACGTCAATTTTGACGTAAAAGTTGACAGTGATTTTGACACCGGTTTTTACACTGACGCAGACGGTAAAAGCGCAGGTAGACAATCTGCACAGGTTGAAAATGAAGCTGTAAAAATTGCGTCACACCCTAAGAATATAGATGATAGATATAAGAATACATCTACATCTACAGCTGTGGCTGATGGGGAGGGAGCGACAGATTCTGGAATCCCGACAAGGGAGGAAGTCCGCTCACACTTCGCAGAAATGGGATTCGCGGTTGACCCCGACCGCTTCTTCGATGTGAACGAGGGACGCGGCTGGCGCACGAACTCCGGCAAGCCCGTCGATGACTGGAAGAAACTCGCCGCAGTCTGGGACAGGAACGAACACCCGAAGGCCGCGACCCCTCCCGCACGCACGGAACCGAAGGCCAATGCGGTCGGGAAAATCCCCTCCGTCGAGGAGGTCATGGCGAAATGGGGCTGTGACCGGGAGACGGCTCAGGGATATATCGACGAGAACATGTACTAGAAATGCCCCTGAGAATGCCTGAGAGCCTGCCTATGACACGTTAAATGTCATGTGGCAGCAACTGCCCGAACAAGACTGCAAAGTCCCGTAGACAGGCTCTCAGACATGGTAACGCAGAAAGGACGAGGTAAATGAGTGAAAACGTAACGAAAACCAAGGAGCAGGACGGACGGAAGCCGGGCGAGGACTATCGCGACGCGGACGGTATCCTCGTCTGCGGGAAATGCGGAGAGCCACGCGAGCGGATGTTCCCGGCGGGCGGAATCTTCAAGGAGCCGCACCTTGTCCCGACCATGTGCCGTTGCCAGAGGGAGGAAGCGGACAGGCAGCGCGAGGAAGCCGAGCGGGCGGAGAAAAGGCGTAGGACGGAACGGCTAAGGAAGCAGTGCTTCCCCTCATCCGGCAGGTACGCCTTCTGCACCTTCGATGCCGATGACGGCAGGAACGCGGCTCAGAGCACCGTCTGCAAGGCATTTGCCGCGACCTTCGACCCGAAAGACCCGGAGGGGCTTGTCCTGTACGGGAAGCGCGGCACGGGCAAGAGCTTCCATGCGTCCTGCATCGCGAACGCCGTCATCGAGCGCGGGTTCTCCTGTCTCGTGACCGATATCAAGCAGGTCGTGAACCTGATGGAATCCTCCTTCGAGAAGCGTTCCGGGAACCTTGAGAGAATCCTCGCCCCAGACCTCCTCATCCTTGAAGACCTCGGTGCCCAGCGCTCCACCGAGTACGTCATGGAGCACGTCTACGACGTTATCGACGGACGCTACAAGGCAGGGAAACCGATGGTGATAACGACGAACTTCGACTTTCGCGAGAGAATCCTGAACGCCACGGCAGATGACCCGTGGGGACGTGTCTTCGACCGCATCGTTGAGGTCGGGTTCCCGGTGAAGTACGACGGCAATTCGCGCCGTCGGGAAATCGGAATGAAGAACCGCAAAGATTTCAAGCGGAAGTTGGGAATCGAGGGGATAGAATCGTAGCGGAGCGGTTTTTAAGCATCAGCCGCTTCTTCCTGATTCTGGTGCCGATTTCCTTCCCGGCACCGTCCCCGCGCCCCGTAGCGTATCGACGCTGCGGGGCTTTCTTTTTCCTCTTGGCAGGAAAGGGCACGGAAATCGTGCCTATACCGAAAGGAGGAAAAAAAGATGACGAAAGAGAAAGCGAACCGTAACGAAGTGGTCGGCATGTTCCTGACCTATTGCCGGAAGACCCTCGTGAACGCGCGGACGGACGTTTTGAGGGAGCGCAAAAGGAGACGCAACCGCGAGGTGCTGTTCTGCGACCTCAGAAGAAGTGAACTCGAAAGCCTTGCGGACTGGCAGGACGTGCCGGAGCGGGAAACCGTATTCGATGCCGCCGGGAAGCCTATCGGCGTGACAGACAAAGACCTCGCGGATGCGCTGGAAAAACTCTGCCCAGAGGAGCAGGCAATCATCCTGCTCTCCTATTTTGCCGGATGGTCGGATAGGCGTATCGGTGAGGACATGGGGTTCCCACGCTCCACGGTGCAGAACCGTCGCGCCCGTGCGCTCGCCCGTCTTGCGGACATTCTGACGGAAGGGGGTGACCCGCATGGCAAAGACAAAGATTGACTACGATACCGTCGTTGCCGCGACAAGCGGAGATGCCCTTGCTGCCGAGGCGGTGCTCGATTACTTCAACGACTTCATGGACGGACTCTGCACCGGGTTCTACACCGACGCGGATGGCTTCTGGGACTACGGCATCGACCTCTCGATGAAGTCGTTCATGCAGGCGAAGCTGTTGCGTGCGATGCTGAGGTTTAAACCGTAAACAGTAAAACCACAAACACAGGAAACCAGACAACCAGAAAGAAGGAAAGGAAGCAGACTATATACAAACACGCTCTGACCTGCTACAATACAGTCAGAAAGACGAGTAGTCTGCTTTCCTGTCAAAAGGAGAGCCATGGTAACCGTAACGAAAAAAGATTTAGTTGCCCTCGGCTATGGGAACTCTTTCGCCACCGATATCATCCGTCTGGCGAAAATTCGCATGGTTGAGAAGGGCTATCCCTTCTACTCCTCACGCAAGCTCGACCGCGTTCCGGCGGAAGCCGTCGAGGAGCTTCTTGGGATTGCCTTAGACGGTGATGCCGCTGGTCGCGCTCCTGAAAAAGGAGTAAAGACAAATGGCAAACGACCAAATTAAGAAAGCCGATAACGGCACCTACTATTTCCGCGCCAATCTCGGATTCGACCATTCCACGGGAAAGCGGATTCAGAAATACCGGAGCGGATTCAAGACAAAAAAAGAAGCGAAAGAGGAATATGCAAAACTCGTTTTGCAATTTGCTTCCCAATCGCTTCCCACCGAACAGAAAAGGATTCCCTTCGGAACGTTCATTGAGGACACCTACCTGCCTTGGTATCAGACACAGGTAAAGGAGAGTACCTTCGAGAACCGCGCCGGTACGGTGCGGAAACACTTCTCCTGCTTCTACGAGAAGTTTACCGATGCCATCGAGCCAATCGACATACAGAACTGGCAGCTTGCCCTCATCCGCGCAGGATATAGCCCGAACTACGTGCGCGTCACACAGGGAATGCTCTCCGTTGCCTTCGACCGTGCCGTCATATTGGGTATTACGGAAAGGAACCCGTCACGGATGGTCGGCAACGTTCGTGGGCAGAAACCGCTTGTGGACTTCTGGACGCTTGATGAGTTCGAGAAGGTGATTTCCAAACTCTACAAGGGAGACTACTACGAGCACTACCTGTTCATCAGCCTGCTCTTCCTATTCATGAGTGGGATGCGGCTTGGGGAAGCATCTGCCCTCCTGTGGAGCGATATCGACTTCACGACCGGGCTTTGTTCCATCACCAAAACGCTCTATTACCACAACCAGTCGGACTACAAGTTCACGAAACCGAAGACGCGTGCGGCAATCCGCTCCATCTATCTGGATGAGGACACGCTTTCCGAACTCGCCGCATGGCGCAAGGTGCAGCGCGTTGTCATCCCTGACTGTGAGTTCGTATTGAGCTACAACGGGCTTCCGACTACAAAGACAAGGCTTCCGCGTGCAATGAAGAAGCTCGCAGACCTCGCAGGCGTTCACCGCGTCCGGGTTCACGACCTTCGCCACTCCCACGCGTCACTTCTCATCAACATGGGAGAAAGCCCATTGCTCCTCAAGGAACGGCTCGGGCATGAGAAGATACAGACCACGCTTGGGACATATGGGCACCTGTATCCCAATACCAACCAAGCAGTCGCAAAGAAGCTCACCGGCATCCTCAACTACAGTGAGCCGAAGACGAGCATCGCGAACTACACGAGCAACCAACACACGGCGGACTACCACCGTGCATGAGGAAGAAAAAACGGGTGCCCTCCCACCAAGAAGCAGCACCCGCTCGCGACCAGCAAGCCGCTTTTTTATTGTATATTAAGACCACGCACTGTGCAATCAGTGTGCAATCGTGAAAACGGAGAGCCTTGAACCCCTTATAAACAAAGGGTTTGCGGCTCACCGGATTCTACTCAAACTCAATCGTTCCCGGCGGTTTACTCGTCAGATCATAGAATACTCTGTTAACCCCACGAACTTCATTGATAATTCTGCTCATTACTTTATCAAGTACTTCATACGGAATCTTCGCTGCCTCAGCAGTCATAAAATCTACCGTATTCACTGCACGAAGTGCAACTGCATAATCGTAAGTTCTCTCGTCACCCATAACACCAACGCTTCTCATGTTGGTCAGGGCTGCAAAATATTGTCCGATGCTGCGGTCAAGTCCCGCGTTTGCAATCTCTTCTCTGTAAATTGCATCTGCATCCTGTACGATCCGTACTTTTTCAGCTGTTACTTCTCCGATGATACGGATTCCAAGTCCCGGTCCCGGGAATGGCTGACGGAATACAAGCTTCTCCGGAAGTCCAAGTTCAAGACCCGCCTTGCGGACTTCATCTTTGAAGAGATCACGAAGTGGTTCAATGATTTCTTTGAAATCAACATACTCCGGAAGTCCTCCTACGTTGTGATGAGACTTGATCACTGCTGATTCTCCGCCAAGTCCACTTTCTACAACGTCCGGATAAATCGTTCCCTGTGCAAGGAATTCTACTGCACCGATCTTCTTTGCTTCTTCTTCAAAAATACGGATAAATTCTTCTCCGATAATTTTACGCTTTGCTTCCGGTTCTGTAACTCCGGCAAGCTTGTTGTAGTATCTTTCCTGTGCATTGACACGGATAAAGTTCAGGTCAAACTGACCATTCGGTCCAAATACTGCCTCAACTTCATCGCCTTCATTCTTACGAAGAAGACCGTGATCTACAAATACGCAGGTAAGCTGTTTGCCGATTGCTCTGGAAAGCAGTCCTGCTGCCACAGAGGAATCAACTCCGCCTGAAAGCGCAAGAAGTACTCTTCCGTCCCCAACTTTTTCACGGATTTCCTGGATGGTATTTTCAACAAATGCATCCATCTTCCATTCGCCGACACATCCACAGACATTCTTTACAAAGTTGTTGATCATCTTGGTTCCTTCCGGTGTATGAAGCACTTCAGGATGGAACTGGATTGCATAAAGCTTTTCTGCTGCATTTTCTGCTGCTGCTACCGGACAGTCTGCTGTGTGTGCAGTAATCTCAAATCCCGGTGCCACCTGCGAAATATAATCAAAATGGCTCATCCAGCAGGTTGTTGTTGCAGATACATTTTCAAATACTTTGGAATCTTTCTTATCGATGATGACTTCTGTCTTACCATATTCTCTGACGTCAGCTTTTTCAACTTTTCCGCCAAGTACGTGAGACATAAGCTGTGCACCATAACAAAGACCAAGTACCGGAATGCCAAGCTTAAAGAGTTCTTCAGAATAAGTCGGTGAATCCGGTTCGTAACAGCTATTCGGTCCTCCTGTCAGGATAATTCCCTTCGGGTTCATTGCTTTAATCTTTTCGATATCAATCTTATAAGAATAAATTTCGCAATATACATTACATTCCCTGACACGTCTTGCGACAAGCTGGTTATACTGTCCACCAAAGTCAAGTACAATCACTAATTCGTTCTTCAAGGTTTTCCTCCTGTAAAATACGATCCTTTCAGACCGCTTTTTCTATTTATTGCTTTTATATTTTATTATAGTAGAGCTCTGGATGTTTTACAAGCATTTTCTATCGCCCGAACCAAAGTTTGAACTCTGGTCTGCAATTAAAACTCATATTCAGGCATCATCTTTCTAACACAAATGACAACTTTCTTCTGTATTTACACAATTGCCCCATGTTTCCACTTTCCATTAAAGTACCGGATAATAAAACAGATTGCACGTACTACCCAGTCGATCACCATTGCAACCCACACGCCAAATACTCCCAGTCCCATATATTTTCCTACCAGATAACTGAATCCGATCCGGAAAATCCACATCGACACAATCGATGTATACATACAGGCTTTTGCATCTCCTGCCGCACGATACGCTGCTGGAAGGGCAAATGAAAGTGGCCAGATAATCATTGCACTGATTCCATGGAAATGAATAATATTTGTTGCTGCCACTGCTGTCTGATCTGACAAATTGTATGCTTTCAAAATCAATGGAAGTGCAAGGAAAATAAGTGCTACCGTTCCCACCATTGCCACATAAATGATCGCAAGCAGTTTTTTCAGATAGTAATGTACCTGTTCATAGTCATTTGCGCCGACGCACTGAGAAATAACTGTCGTAATTGCCAGCGAGATCGCCATTCCAGGAAGAATCTGGAACAGCGCAATCGCATTGGAAACTGCATTTGCCGCAATTGCATAAGTACCGAAGGTTGAAACCAGACTCAGCACTAAAATTTTGCCCAGCTGAAACATACTGTTTTCCAGACCATTTGGAACCCCAATTGCAAGTATTTTCCGTATCATTCTTCCATCAAACCGGATTTTCAGTGTCCGCTCAATATGCAAGATACGTGTCTGATTGCAAAGCAACACTGTTATCACTATCGCGGCAACCATTCTGGAAATCAGTGTCGGTATTGCAACACCCGCCGTTCCGATCCGTAATCCGAACACAAGAATCGCATTTCCGGTTACATTGATCGCATTCATCAAAAGCGATACCCGCATGGATACCTGCGAATTCCCCATTGCACGGAAAATTGCTGCCCCACCATTATATAACGCGATAAATGGAATCGAAGCTGTTACAATTAGCAGATAAATATCTGCATGTCCTTTTACTTCCGCTGTAATGTGACCAAATACCTGATTCAGAATTATATCTTTTCCAAGGTAAACCAATATCATGATCGCAACCGCACTAAGACTCACAAACCATACCAGCTGTGTAGCCGCTTTACATGCCGATTTTTCATCTTTCCTGCCAATATACTGTCCGGCAACAACTGCTCCACCAGTCGCCAGTGCTGCAAAAATATTGATGATCAGAATCATAATATTGTCAACCAGCGACACGCCCGACACAGCTGCTTCTCCAACATTTGCAACCATAATAGAATCTGCCATCCCAACAAAAACTGCCAATAACTGCTCGATTACCAAAGGTCCGATCAGATTTGCCAGTTCCCGATTGGAAAACAGATAATGACTTCGATCCTGTTTTTGTTTCGTTTTCCCCATTCTTCTCTTTTCCTGTCCCTTCTCTTTTGTATATCCCCGTTTTCTCTATTATATACTGTAAAAATGTAATACACCATCTTTTTGCAAAGAAAAGGATTTTTTATGCGTGCTGATGCAGGTACTTTTCTCTGGTAGCAAGTCCGCCCCGGATGTGTCGTTCCGATTTGTTCAAATCCAGAATCTTTCGCGCCTCACCTGCAAGAGATGGGTTGATCTGGAGAAGACGTTCTGTTACATCTTTATGTATGGTCGTAACTAATTAGAACGCTATCATCTAAACCTAAATCACCAAATATTCTAAGGTAAATGTCCACATTCCCCTCTTTATCTACTTCAATCTTCTGTATAATCTGTTTCAACTGCTCATTTGTCATATCTGCAACTGAAGTAATGCCCTCAATGTTTTTGAACGTATGCTGTACGATTTCTTCCAACTGGTCGCCCTTATTCAGATTATACTCTACCAGTTTTAACTCGTTTTCCAGTTTCTCAATCTTTTTCTTCATACCTCCGATTTTTTCATTCAGTTCCTCACGGCTGATTAAATCATCTGTGTACATATCCATATACTTTTCTCTTGTCTTTTTCAACTTTGCAAGTTCTGTCATTAGTTCATTTTCGTATTGTTCATTATCTTCCTTTTTCTTATATATCCGATTAAACTCTTTTACAATACGATTTATGATATTCTTCTTATCCTTTAAAATCTCTTTAAAATATTCATCTAATGCCTGTATGAGTTCCGCTTCATCTATCGTGACTGCATTCGGGCAATTATCTACCCCTTTTCCGTTATGTCCCGAACAAACCCAACGAATATAAGTATTTTTATAGGTTCTGACTGTTCTTCTAAAAGACCAGCCACATTCTTTACACTTAATTAAGGTACTAAAAATATATTTGTTACTCTGTCGTTCTTTATTTAGTTTAAATGCCTTATGCCTGCTTTTTAATACTTCTTGTGCCTTATCAAATATCTCCGGTTCAATGATTCTAAGTTCCGGCTTGTCCGTAATCAGCCACTCGCTTTCTTCTTTTGTGGTTCTTACCCCAGTCAGAAAGTCCTCAACTTCCTCTTTTCCATTGATGATTTTTCCCGTATAGAGTTCATTTGTAAGAATACGGCAAATCGCATTTTGACTCCACGCACAATTACGTTTTGTTTTTATCCCTTGTTCATTCAACATATTTGCGATTTTAGCCGCACCATATCCCTCGTCAATATACCATTTGTAAATCTGCCTTACATTTCTAGCTTCTTCTTTATTTATTTCAAGATTGAAATAATCTCCAATCGTTTTATCATACCCATAAACAATATTAGGAACTCGTCCTTTTTCTGCGTTCATTTTCTTTCCGAATTTCACACGTTTAGAAGTGTTTGCACTTTCTTCCTGTGCCAAAGCTCCGAAAATGGTTAGAACAAATTCCGAGTTCCCCAATACTGTCATATTCGCTGTTAAAAATGTTGTTTCAATTCCTAGTGCTTTCAATGCACGAATACTTTGTAAGAAATCAACGGTATTACGGGCAAATCTTGAAATATCCTTTACAACAACCATATCAAATAACCCCTGCTTTGCGTCACGCATGAGTTTTTGAAATTCTTTTCGATTTTTAATCTTTGTTCCCGAAATACCCTCATCTGCATATAGTCTTACAAGATTATGTCCATTACGCTCTGTAAACTCTGCAAAAAACTTTTTCTGTGCTTCTAAACTATTTAACTGGTCTGATTTATCTGTTGATACTCTACAATAAGCGGCTATATTCATCTCCAACACCTACCTATTTACTAATCATCTTTCTGTTACTTCTTTATCTTATCATAGTCACTTCTGTTTCTCAAGATGAATTTGCAACTTACTATACTATTTTCATTACTTCTTCATACTCTTTCTTCTGTATAGCACTTTCTACTTCTTTTTCTAATCTTTGGACACCTACTGCTACGAAAATCTTTGCTATGTACTGAACGGTTTCTTCCTCCGTATTCGGATTATGAAAACGTATATTCAGTTTCGTCTTTTTCAAATATGTTCACTCCTAAAAGTCCTTTCTGCATTTATATGTCCAGTCTGAACGATTATTCCCTTTTACCTTAACTTCTCTTTTCACTTAACTTTAAGGATTTTAAGTAGTCCTCATACAACTGCTTCTGTGTGATATTCATTTCTCCATTTGCTATGAGATTCCCAATATAATCTCTCTGCTCTATCTTTCCCACCTCTGCAAACAGCTTTAAAGATGGTGCAACATATTTTTCCAGCCATTCCCACACCTTTTGCAGACTTTTCTTCTGTGGTTGCATGGTAAGTTTCACCTTACCTATGTCTTTCATCAGTTCCGCCCACGCGCGATAAGTGGGATAAAGTCTTTTTCGAGTTGTCATGCTGTCTGTCGGCTTTTCTAAAAATCGTATTTTACTGTTCAATACTTCCATTGCCAGTCCTGCCACATCTCTGTATCTCAATAATTCCTGTACGACACTTACTGCCATTTCCTGTCGAAATCTCAATTCATATCGATTCCAATTTTCATCCAGTTCCGTTCCATACTTTTTATTCTGTTCATATCCTTTTTCATAAAATACCAATCTTAAATTACTGGCTGAACTGCCGAGATAAAGACTTCCACCTTTACTCTGAAAGACTTCCTCTTTTAGTTCTCCCGAATCGTGAAAATCTATCTCCCGTAACTTTGTGGAAAGCAATCCCTCTTTTGTCCTTACAATCAAATCGGGAATACTCAAATATGGTTTTCTATCATCTATCGCCAAATCAATCCGAGGAAAGTTGATGTGATACTGGCAAACTCTGTTTAAGAAATCAAACCATGTTTCCTCATTGAGCTGTAAAAAAATCTCATAGTTGCGACAGCCTTTCCCACTCATTAAAATCTGAAAGCCTTGATACTGTGCGTTTCCTGTTGGCTTTAGCACCTTGATATTATCGAAGATTGCTACAACCTCATGTCCTGCAATCCCCTTTTCATAGCCTGTGACCGTCATAAGTTCCAAAGGTATTCTCAGCACATCTTCTATGACTGCTTCTAATGGAACTTCCTTAATGGTTATCTGACACCAGTCTATCAACGCGCTTAATTCTTCTTTCTGCCGTATTACTCCCCTGTTAGTGTAGGGGAGTTCTGAAAGAAGACTTCCGCTTCTTTCTTCCAAATTTATCAAACCTCCTATCTGCAACGGCATTGCCGTTGCCCTGCCCCCAACCTGCCGTTTGGTACGTCAGAACGGGGACAGGAACTTTGACTGCCTATACCTGTTTGCTTGAAATACTGCGGATTCCTTTACAGGTAATCCTCTCCACCAGCACAGGGAAATTCCCTCTCTGTACATAAGGCGAGTATACTGCTTCTTCCAGTTCTACCACCGCATAAGGCTCAATCTTCGGAAGTTCCGTTGCTTCCAGACGAATATCCACGCTGTTTCCTAACTTCATGCTTCCAAGATGAAGTTTTAAGGCTTCCACTTCCTCTGTTTTCTTCTTGTTCTCCCTATCATAATGGTAACAAGCGTCTGCACCCATAAATCGAAGTTCTCCAAAGGCTTCTCTGACCTGTTCTTTTGTCAATGTAATCTGCATACATCTTCCTTTCTCCCCGTCCTGCCGATAGGACAGCTTTCTTTTATTTCCAGTTCCTTTGATATGACGTCATATAGTTCAGTTATTTCTGAACCCGTTTGTATCATAGCACACAGATTTTCAGTTCGCAAGAGAAAGTTTAGTTTTTTATGAACTTTTTATTTTCTTTTTTCTGCACCTGTGGTATAGTGGATTTAGATGATAAGATATAACAAGTTATAACGAGATATAGAAAGAGAGGTTTTTTCAGATGAATACCATCGCAGAACGGATTCGATTTGCTATGAAAGCTAAAAATAAGAAACAGATTGATATTGTAAAAGATACAGGTATCAGCAAAGGAGCATTCAGTTCCTATCTTTCAGGACAGTACAATCCCAAAGCAGATAAAATGGAACAGATTGCCGATTCTTTAGATGTGGACTTGCGGTGGCTTTACGGAGAGAACGTACCCATGCAGACTGGCTCACAAGGGCAGGAACAGGCACTTCCTTATGTCTTTTATAATAATGACTGCTCGGAATATCTTCTTGACAAGCTAGATGATATGTATATTGCCATGATGCCCCAGTATGCCGCCATGATTCCCCGTTTCTATGTTCTTGTAGACAGGAGTTCCAATGCAATGCACCTGCTCCCCTTGTTTTTAAAAGAGGACTGCTCCGAGTTTTACGAATGTCCATCAGACCTGTTCCACTCTGACAGGCACGCTATTTTTACAAAAGATTTTGAAAGTATCAACATGGTACTGATAACTGCTACTATATATTATTACGGAATTGACACAAAAACGTTTGAACCGAAAGTTACCATGCTTTCCTATTCACCAACTGATGATTGTTTTCAAATCAATACTAAACCATATGGATTCCATATAAAGGCATTTGAGAAAGAAATTGAAAAAGAAGCACTATACCTAAAATATCACAACCAACAATAAACAAGAGGACTTGCAAGGTTTCTGACCTTACAAGTCCTCTGCTGTATCATGGTGCTGTTGGCTGTGTCCGTTCCGTCAAGGACTGCCCTACGGCGTATCGGCTTCGCCTTGTTCCTTGACCTCACTAGGTATAGGCAAACTGGGATTTATCGCATACAGGCATTGACAAATTTCATAGGTACGTCCATGCGTTCTGATACTTGTTTTGGTGTCATTCCACTATTTAAGAAACGCTTACATACTATTTTCATGTTCTCACCAACTTCAATAATATGTTTATCTGGGTCATAGAAACGAACAACACGCTGTCCCCATGAATGTTCTACAATGGGGTGGACGTATTCAACATTACATTCTTTCAGCTTATCCGCAAATTCATCGAAATTATCTTCTTCAAAATAAATTTCAAAGTTATTGCCACCAAAAGAAATACCACTTTTCCCGATAAAGTCTTTATATGTTTCAACCGTCTGCAAAGCCAAACCGCCTGTTAAAGTTTTATTTGCTCCAAAATCCATAATCACATGAAGCCCGAAAACTTTTTTATAAAACTCAACTGATTTCTCTATATCTGTTACCACTAGCATAGGATTTTTCAATTTCATTTCCATTACCTCCACAAGTCCTAGTTTATATATTCGTCTATTAGTTCTTAGTATTATGGATCATTTCGTAATAATAGGTTTTCCCTCCACATCTAATAATGGAGTTAAACCACCTCCAAATCCATTTGCAATAAAAAGATAATTTACTCCTGTTTCTTTATCAACATATATTGTTTTCTCACTTTTTAAACCCGTTTCTTGATACACTATTTCAAACCTATTATTTTTACTCATTTCAAATCACCTCTGATTTTTAATTTTTTATTTTGATTTATTCTTGAAAAATCCAATCAACATTAAAGCAATACCTAAAATTGCTACTGGAATATAAACAATATTAGGTATGCGATAAACAAATCTATCCACTCCAGCCATAATAATATAAAGAATAATTCCCATACTGATTAAAATACTTTTATCTTTCATAATAATCTCCTCATCAACTAAATTTTAGTCCTCCATTCTTTTTATAGTTTCCTCTATAGAAATACATTCAGCATACCGTTCATGCCACATAAATTCGTTATAATACCGATAGCTTTTTTTGTTATTCATATAATTATTGTTTACCGTCGAATTTGCGAATGCAGGTACAATCAAATTAAAGCCATATTCAAATCCACTTATTACTGTTGCATTGATACATTTATCGGTTTGAAGTCCAACAACAACTATATCTTTTTCATTTTTTTTCATTAAATACTCAACTAAACCAGTATCTTTAAACGCACTATTCACGATTTTAACAAATACTTTTTCATTAGATAGTGGCTTAAATTTTTCAAATATTTCAAAACCATCAGTACCTTTTGTTAAACCGCTCCCAACACCATCATCATGTACAACATAAATGACTTCAACATTGTTTTCTCGTGCTTTTTTAATTAGCAGTTGAATATTGTCAATAAACTCATTACAATTATATAATTCATCGTTAACAAGTGCCTTTTGCGTGTCTACAACCAATAATACCATTCTTCCACTACTCCTTAATAAATTCCAATATTTATCTTTATTTGCATTATACCAAATCGTTAGCACGCCAACTAGTCCTAAGTACATTGTTAGTTCTATTTTTTATAATGAAAACGGGCATATTGTACTTACACAACACGACCATTTTTTCTCTTATATTATCTCGATCAGAAATCTTTCTATTTTGTTACTGCCATATGTATCGTACTCTTACTTACCCCAAACGCCACCGCCGTCTGCCTCACCGTCGCCTTATTTTCAATAATATAATAAGCAATCTCAACCGCTCTCTCCTCAATATAATCTTTCATAAAAACCCCTGCATAGTTTGTTTTTTTTACAATCTATGCAAAGGCGAAGGGATGTATGTCTGATTGAACTTCCTTCAAAAATATCTCATTCAATTTCTCCCAACTTACCTTTTTTTCTTCCCCTAATTTTCCCGCTTTCTCTCTCAATCCTGCTATTTCACTCTCCAAAATCCACTGACCTGCCAGTAATATTTTACCATGCTCTTTTTCTTCTATTTCATGAAGTTTTTGTACTATTATTTTTTCCATCAGCTTCCCCTGCTTTCCCTTTCTAGCCTATAGCTGCACGCGGCGTGCAGTCAAAGGCTTTTATTTTTGAATTCTGGTTATCTTCTCCATCCTTCGTTGAAAGGGCATGTTTTTTTCGCGAATTCTCCAGATTGACTTTCCCCTCCTCATAAGTTATCCTTATCATAGTACGCCATGCTGACATATTTACAGCACTGGTGAATTTTATTATTCTTACAGGTAAGGATTTGAGAAAATGAGTAAAACAAAAACAATCGACCTGACTTCCGGGCCGATTCTAAAGACGCTGGCAGAGCTGGCACTTCCGATCATGGCTTCCTCGCTGCTGGGGACAGCCTACAATATTACGGACATGGCATGGATTGGCATGCTGGGTTCCAAAGCCGTTGCCGGGGTGGGCGTTGGGGGAATGTACGTCTGGCTCTCACAAGGGCTCGTGGCACTTCCGCGAATGGGCGGACAGGTCAATGTCGCACAGGCCTGCGGACGCGGAGACTATGAACAGGCAAGGGGATATGCCGCTTCCGCTCTGCGACTTACATTTTTACTGGGAATTTTATTTGCTGCAGTATGTATCGTGTTTATTCATCCGCTGCTCGGCTTTTTTAACCTCGGAGATGCAGAAACTTATACCGCTGCGAAATTATATACACTGATCACCTGCGGACTGATTCTGTTTTCATTTTTAAATCTGACTCTGACCGGACTTTCTACTGCGCAGGGAGATTCCAAGACACCGCTTATGGCAAATCTTCTTGGACTGGTTGGTAATATGATCCTGGATCCGATTCTGATCCTCGGATTTGGACCATTTCCAAGGCTTGAGGTTGTTGGCGCTGCAGTTGCTACCGTGACCTCGCAGATACTGGTTCTGATCGTCATGCTGATTCGGATTATGCACTCTGATCTGGAACCAAATATTCTGCAAAACATGCATGTACTGTCGCGTTTCCCTGCAAAATACTACATCAGTATTTTTAAAATTGGATTTCCGACAGCAGTACAGAGCAGTATTTACTGCATGATTTCCATGATTCTCACACGAATGGTTTCTGCATTCGGGGCAGGTGCCATTGCCACACAGCGAGTCGGCGGACAGATTGAATCTGTTTCATGGAACACTGCTGACGGCTTTGCTGCTGCGTTAAATGCTTTCGTTGGTCAGAACTACGGTGCAAAGAAACCAGACCGTATTCGGAAAGGATATAATATTTCATTTAAAATCCTCGCTGTCTGGGGACTCATTGTAACCGGTGCTTTCGTATTCCTGCCAGGACCGATTGCTTCCCTTTTCTTCCACGAAAAAGATGTTCTGGCGATTGCGATCAACTATCTGATCATCATCGGATTCAGCGAAACCTTTATGACCATTGAGCTTATGACCATCGGCGCACTTTCCGGTCTTGGTATGACAAAGCTTTGCAGTATCATCAGCATTGTCCTCACCAGTGCCAGAATCCCACTTGCCATGATCCTCACTCAAACCGGTCTCGGTCTGAATGGTGTATGGTGGGCACTTACAATTACCTCTATCACCAAAGGAATTGTTTTCTACTTCACCTTCCACCACACCAGCAGACACCTACCTGACGCTAATGACAATTAATTTAACTACCCACCTTTTTTATTTTTTCCTGTTTTGTTTATTTCTTCTTCATATTTTTTTGATTTTTTTTAGAGTTTGAACATATTTCTGTCACAAATTATCTGTATACTAATAATCAGATAGTTGATAAAGCAACTATCTCCCCCTCATAAAGTAGAAGCAGTCAGAATTCTGATTGCTGCACTTTACTCTCATTCCTTTAGATAACTATAAAACAACGAAGCCCGTTAGCCCTTGTGGTTAGCGGGTTTTCGCTGTTCTGTACTTGTTGCAAAATCCGCTTCGGTCAAATCTCGGTCAAATAATTTTCTAAAGAAATGTTGCACCTTTTCTATTCTCTTTCTTATTCTTGTTCTGATTATATGATTTCCTTATACAAATTCTGTAATTTATCCATTTCCGATTTTGCTTTATCATCTGTGACGTGCGTATACAAATCCAGTGTGATTGCTATGGAATAATGTCCGAGGAATCCTTGTACTACCTTTGCGTCAATCCCGGCTTCAAAACAACGCGTTGCAAAAGTATGACGAAGTGCATGTGGATAAAAATGCGGAATCGGTATAAACACTGTCTTGTTTTTCTCTGCCTGCTTTTTTCGTTCCTTATTGATAGATTTTTCTATCCAGTCTAACGTCACTTGAAAGGTGTGTTCTGTAATCGGTTTTCCGTTCTTTCCAACAAACACAAGATTTTCAAATCCCTCTAATGGTTGCCATTCACTAGCTGACAACTGCATTTCTTTCAACTGAATCCACTGACGTTTTAAAGCCTTATACACACTGTCCTGCATGGGAATCGTCCGTATACTGTTCTTTGTCTTTGGTGTCTGGTACTTGAATACATACTTCTTTGTTTCCTTATCTTTGATATACACCAACGTTTTATTTACAGAAATTTCCCGTTTCCGAAAATCTACATCATCCCATGTAAGCCCAAGCAGTTCTCCGCCACGCATTCCCGTTCCGAGTGCTACCTGTATGAGATTCTCGTGTATTCTCTCCTTTGCGTGTTCCAATACTTCCCGTTGTTCTTTCACAGTCAGTACCCGTATCTGTTTTGTCTTTGTTTTGGGAACTTCCACTCCTGCACATGGGTTGAATGTAAGAATCCTGTTATGCACTGCATATTTGAACATAGCATTGAGAATATTATACACATCCCGTATAGTCTTTGTGCTGTAATCATCATCTGCCATATTCTGAAGCAGACGTTCCAAAATAATCGGATTAAAATCTGCCACACGTTGTTTTCCTATCTGCTTCTTTATGTAACGTCTGTAAAAATCATCATAACGTACTTGTGTACTCTCCTTGATAGTCCGCTTCTTATGGGTATTCAGCCAGATATCAAACCATGTATCCAGAGTGATATTATCGCCCTTTCCTTTCAACCCATGCTTGACTTCATAGCGTAAATCTTCCATTTCTTGAACTAACTTTTTTAAGTCCGCATTATCTTTTGTATACGTTTCTCCTTTGTAATAAAACCGCCCTCTGTAAATTCCGCTTTTTCTCTGCATAATTCCCGGCGGTAATGGATTTCCTTTTAAGTCCTTGCCCAATCTGCACGCTCCTTTCCGTGCAAGGACTATCAGAACTGGTCTGACAGTATTATATGCTTATTTGTGTTTATACTGCAATTACTTCATATTTATTTTTCAGATTATGCCCTTCGTTTTTCTTCAAAAACTGGTCTAAAACCTCAGAGCGTATAAGAATCTTATTTCCAATCCTTATGACCGGAATCTTCTGCCATGTAATCAGCTTTCGCAGATTATTTCTTCCAATTCCCGTATACTCTGACGCTTCATTCACTGTAAGGGCTTTCTTTGTCTGTATCGTTTTCTGTGTATGTTCTGTCAAAGATTCTCCTTTCTTCTTCCCTCAAAAGGAAAGATTTTTTATAGTCCTCATATATGCGTTGTTGTTCTTCGTTCATCTGCCCCCGTTCTATTAGCTGGCGGATATAATCTCTGTTATCCAGTTTTCCGATTTTATCCATTAGCTTTAAAGAGGGCGAAACTGCTACGTTCAGCCACTGCCATGTTCGTTCCAGTGTCTTTTTCTCTGGATTCATGGTCAACTTTATCTTCCCTACATCCTGCATGAGTTCTTCCCACGGGGGATAAGTAGGATAAAGCCGTTTTCTTGTAACCGTGCTGTTTTCCGGCTTCTGTAAAAACCGCACTTTCTCGTTTAATACAGACAACGCAATCCGTGCCACATCCCTGTCTTTCAGAAGTTCTTCTACTAATCTGACCGCTTTTTTGTGCCGGAATCGAAGTTCATATCTGTTCCAGTCCGGGTTGAGTTCTTTTCCGAACTTTTCTGCCTGTTCATATCCCTTTTCATAGAATGTAATCCGAAAATCACTGTGTTTACTGCCGAGATATAGTGTTTTTCCCTGCGCTTCTATTTCATCCTCTTTCAGTCTATCAGAACGATTCTCTGCTGTATCACGCAACTGACTAGATATCAGCCCCTCGTTTTTCAGACGAATCAATTCCGGGATAGACAGATAAGGCTTTGTATCGTCGATTGCCAAGTCTATCCTCGGAAAATTCACCGGGTATCTGCAAACTCTTTCCAGAAAATCAAACCATGTTTCCTTATTCATCATAAGGAAATTTTCATAATTCCTGCACCCCGAACCACTCATAAGAATCTGAAATCCCTCATACTGTGCATTTCCTGTCGGTTTCAGAATCTTGATATTGTCAAATCTTGCTATCAGTTCGTGTCCAGCAATTCCTTTTTCCTTACCATGCAGTTCCATAAAACTCAGTGGAATCCGCAAGATATCTTCTATGATTATGAACACGTCTACACCTTTGACAGTAATCTGACACCAGTCAATCAGTGCTGTCAAATCTTCTTTCTGACGAGTTACCCCCCTGTTAGTATAGGGGGGTTCTGAAATTTTCATTACCTCTGTTATCATCATCCCTGCCTTTCGTAGTATGCCGTGGCTTTCGCCACGTTCCCGGAACTTCTCTACTCCCTTTGCTCCTTTCACGCTGTACGGAGCAGTCCGCAGAGAATTTCCGGGAACAGTCTCTACACGTTTCCTTTTCCGGTAACAACACGGATACCCTTGCAGGAGATTCTGTCCACCAATACCGGGAAGTTTCCTCTCTGCACATAAGGGGCATATACCGCTTCTTCTAGTTCTACCACTGTGTAAGGCTCTACCTTTGGAAGTTCTGTTGCTTCCAGACGGATATCTACGCTGTTTCCAAGTTTCATGCTTCCGAGGTGAAGTTTCAATGCTTCCACTTCCTCGGTTTTCTTCCGGGTTTCCTTATCATACTTGTAGCAGTAGTCTGCTCCCATGTAACGGAGTTCCCCGAACGCTTCTCTGACCTGTTCTTTTGTCAATGTAATCTGCATGCTACATTTCTCCTTTTTTGAAATCATGGTGAATGAGTGTCTGGTAAGTGTGACAAGTCCTTTTCATATCCACGTCTATATTTATTTCATTACTTTTCTCCTTACCTCTTAACCTCATCATAGACCTGTTTTTTCTTCTTGTCAACAATTATTTTACTTTTTCCCTTACTTTTTATTTTTGTATTTCAAACGCTTAACTATATCTTTTTATAACTTATTATAATTTTACCCTTACATTTATCCTTATCTTGTGTTATGATGAAAACAGAAACGAGGTGTGCATATGTTTGTGAATAAAGAAGCAGTAGGAAAACGAATTTTACAGATACGCAAGAAATACGGTTACAGTATGCAGAAGTTTGGGGAAATCATAGATAATGCCCCGAAAGGCTCTGTAAACAGTTGGGAAAAGGGTGTGAATCTTCCCAATGAGAAACGCTTGAAGCAGATTGCCACGTTGGGCAATATGACGCTGAATGAACTTCTGTATGGTTCATTTAAAGAATATGTAGATATGCTTATCACAGAAAAACTGGGGATTGAACTGCCGGAAGAATTTACCAGAACTTTCTATTCTCTTTTAGAGCAGAACGGATTTACCTACGGGGATGATATCGAGATTGTCCGGCTTGTAAACGGCTTTCTGACTTATCATAACCTTACAACAAAAGAAACCGCCATTTTCTATCAGCCAACTGCATACTCCGGCGATTATTTTGACGGTATCATACAAAAAGCGGATTCTTCCGTTCTGGTCTGCCGGGCATATGCAGATAAGGCAAACAACACCTTACATATCATTCCGGCTTTTGAGAATGGACAGACTGAGGAAGTAGCAGACTTCTTTCATGCACTGAAAAGCATAACCGCTCCACACAACAACAATTATTTCACTTCCGGCTTTCTGACACTCGGACTGGCATTGAGAGATTCCAAAGTAATTATCTATGGAATTGATGAAAAACAGGGAACAGCACAGGTAATCCCTTACGAATATGATTGCGAATCAGACGCTTATATCCAGAATGAACATCTGTCATATACCAGACAGGATAGCTTTTTCCGAGAAGCCACGAAAGAAGCGGTCTATTGGAAAATGCAATCCGACAGAAGTAACCCATAAGATAAACAAGAGGACTTGCAAGGTTTGTGACCTTTCAAGTCCTCTTATGTATCATGATGGTATTGGCTGTGTCCGTTCCGTAAAGGACTGCCCTACGGCGTCTCGGCTTCGCCTTGTTCCTTTACCTCACTAATAATAATGTTCTGATAGCAGAACTCTTACTTATACTTTTATCTTACTATTCTTTCAATTTTTACCGTTTCACCATCAATATTATACTTAAAAAAATAAAATTTAATAACATTTCCTTCTGATACTTGTTCTAGATCACCTTTACACTTAGTACAATCTAAACTAACTTTTGTCGTATCAAAAAATAGACTACTTTCTTCCTTCTCATTTAGTTCTATTAAAAGTGTATCAAAAGTTTTCTCTACAACAACCCCACTCAAATGAAACCAATGAGAATTATCATCTCCACTAGAACGCAACTCCATATTTTGACGATTCTCCTTAAAAACATTTCCTTTTACGCCAAGCACAATTAATACTATTGCAAGCAAAAGTATGATTAACAAAATCAATCGTTTCTTATCCATTAAATGTAGTCCCCGATATGTCTGTCCAACTATCAAAATCAAAATTCAAATAACGTACTGTATCCCCCCATCCATCAAATACCATCAATGTATGTACTGTATTTCCAGAATTATATGCTCGCAAAGTTGCATATCCCTCTGCTGCCATTGAATGCCCCGCACGTTCTCCAGTATCACTGCTAATTATACCACAATGGACAACTGCTATATCTCCTCTATCAATGCAATTAGTGAAAAAATTATAATTGGGACTATAGTCAGTATTTTGTGTTACAGAAACATTCTTTCCAGCACAAAAGTCCACAAATCCAGGTCCAATATTGCCAATAGTTGTTGAACCATATGTTATTCCTCCACTCTCCGATGAAACTGTCGTTCCTGTTGAATCCCAAATATCCATATAATCACCTGCAATATCTGTATAATCAACAGCATTATAATATGCACCACATGCTAATAATGCACTAACTGCACATGCATAATGTCCTGTTACACTTTCTATATACGGCTCATTAAAGGAAATAAATTCTTGAAGATGATTTGTTGAAACAAGCGTGTAGTTTTCATAAACTTCATCAATATCTAGCAAAACCTCATCCCAAGTAGCTGGGTCTTTTCCCCTACTCTCATTCAAGGACAGTACTGTTTTTTCTAATGTTTCACCATAATTCGTTCTAATCTTTCCCAAATTATCAACAATACCATATTCAAACGGAGCTATTTTATATATTTCAGAGGTATTTGCTTTTTCACTAAATACATTTGCTTCACTTTGATAAATCACCTCATATGGATTTGCTGAATTATTACCAAATGAGTATTCTGATATCAAAGATTCACACGTAGTATCAAAAACTACATATCCATATGGTTTGTTTTCTAAATTGTAATTTACAATATATCCAATAGCTTGACCTGTTGTATCATAAAATTTTCTCGGATTATTAGCAACAATATTGCTATTTTCTCCTATTCCCTTTGCAAAACGTTCTGCCATCTGTATCGCCAAATCATCCGTAACATTTACAACAGAAGTATTCTCCGATGCATGGACAGGAACTATTGACATAATAGTCAATATAAAGATTGTCAAAAGTGAAGCAAATCGTTTAAAAATTTTTCTCATAAATATCCTTCCTCCTTAGATTATATATTTACTTTAATATTATATCTTATTCCCTATTTTGTCTATATTTTTTTATGTTTATTTCAAATATTTCATTCTATTTTATTTTTATCAAACTATTTTCAAACAAATCCAAACAAAGAATCTCGGGGCAAATTTCGGTCAAATCAGGATAAATAAATATAACACTTTATATGTAAGTCAATTTTAAAAAAGCCTGTAATTCCGGGCTTTACAACACTTTGTAACACAATATAAACCAGTTCGATAATCCCTCATTCCTTTTAGATAACAATAAAAACACCAAGAACCTCTCCATTATGGAGAGGTTCTTGCGTTGTGGATTTTTTTAATATTCTATAAACCTATCATTTTTATATTTTTAATCAGATTTTATAATTTCTTAACACTTTTGACACATTTTCATCGTATAGTAATAAATGGATAGTTGGGAAACAACTATCTCCCCCCTCATAAAGTGAGCGCAATCGGGCATGCCCGATTGCCGCACTTTGATTTTTACAGAATATTATTCTGGGACGAAGGTTATCCTCCGTCCCATATTTTATTTGTAAATGCAGTACCGTGTGCCCGGATATCTACCTGCACAGAACGTTAATCACGGCCATTCATCATCAAATGAACTCAAACCTTTTACGACCTTGCACGAATGTCTCTCTGGTACATCATACTTTTTATCCTCAATTACCGGAAAGGATTTATTATGAAACGCCCTACTTTACATAAACTGATTTTTTCAATTCTTTTATTTGCCATAAGTTTCCTTGCTCTTTTCATCAGCCACAAAAGCTCTGCATTCGCGGATTGGTATTCTTCCACCATTTACCCGCTTTTCGTTTCGTCCATCGGACGCTTTTTCGGAATCTTCCCATTTTCTGTTTCTGAAATTGGATTGTATATTTTTGTCATTCTTCTGTTTCTTTCCTTGATCCGGATGCTGGTCAGCTCCATTTACAAAATGTATGCCAAAAAAAAGACCCCAGCCTGGCTCGGCTACGGTTCCTCACTCCTGCTTCTCTGCGGATGTCTGTTTACCATTTATACTTTTTTCTGCGGAATCAACTACGGACATACTTCATTTGCAGAAAAATATCACCTGGAATCCGGTCAGTATACTCTGGCTGAACTGACCTCTTTATGCAACGAACTGACTGATCAGTTAAATGCACTTTCTGACTCTTTAGACCGGGATTCTGACGGTCTTGCTGATATGGGTAAGGATCTGCAGGATCGTGCACGGGCTGCTATGTTCTCCCTCGGTGCTACCTACCCTGAACTTTCCGGATACTATCCACAGCCAAAAGGTCTTTTATTTCCGGCTTTTCTCTCGGTACAGAATCTTTCCGGGATCTATTCACCATTTACCATTGAGGCAAACTATAACTCCGCAATGGTTTCCTACAATCTTCCATTTACCATCTGTCACGAATTTTCGCATCTGCGTGGATTTATGCAGGAGGAAGAAGCAAATTTTATCGGTTTTCTCGCCTGTGTAAATGCCGACGATACCGCCTTCAACTACAGCGGCTATCTTCTTGGCTGGATCTACGCAACCAATGAACTTTACGAAGTCGACTACGACACCTTTGAGGAAATCTACAACAGGCTTTCTGACAATGTAAAGGCAGATCTTTCGGCTAACAGCAGCTTCTGGAAGCGATATGACAGCAAGGTCGCCGAAGTATCTGGTCAGATCAATGACCACTATCTGAAAGCAAATGGTCAAAGTGACGGGATAAAAAGTTATGACCGGATGGTTGATCTGATGATCACCTGGTTCCGGTCAAAATAATTCTTTCTTATAAAGTTTACTCTTTCTCTCCAGCCTGAAACAGCATCTCTTTCAATACGTTTGCCGCCATGCTGTGAGGACTGCTCTTATCTTCCACAAAACAGATTTCTCTTACCGGTGGTTCTTCCAATAGTGGAACCTGAATGACAATGCCCTGCTCAATCACTTCCTGTGCAAGCGGTTCCGGAATAAACCCGATTCCCAGATTCTGTCTTACCATCGGCAGAATCTGATCGATGGTTGCTGCTTCGGTATCTGCCGTCATTGCAATTCCATGCTCCAGAAAAAATCTGGTATAAAAATCATAAGTTGACGTGTTTTTCCCAAGGCAGATAAATGGATACTTCACCAGCTTTTTCAAACTTACCGGTTCTTTAAACATATCTTTGTACGCCGCATTCGCAACCAGAATTTCTTTAAATGAAAGAAGCGGAATTGCCTTTAAAGGCTTTTTCACCTCTGCCGGTGTAGATGCTACCGCAAAATCTGAAAGTCCGTTCCGAACCGTCTGTATCGCCTGTGGTGCTGTATAACTCGAAATGCGAAGTCTGATTTTAGGATACTTTCTTCTAAACTCTCCCAGCACCGGAAGCAGAAGCAAATGCAATGCAATCTCACTTACCCCGATCGTTACGGTTCCCTGTTCCAGCTTCTTTTCATTTTCAAGCTCTAGCTCTGCTGCATGCAGATGATCGTATGCAATTGCAACATGTGAATAAAGCCGTTCTCCCTCCGGTGTAAGCTCTGCTCCCCGGTTAGACCGGATAAATAATCTGCATCCAAGCTGACTTTCCAGATTGTGGATTGCCCTCGTTACATTCGGCTGATTACTCATCAGGATTGTCGCCGCCTGTGAGAAACTTTTATACTTTGCCGCATAATAAAAAATACGGTAATAATCATAGGTAACTTCCATCTTCCTGCTCCTTGTTCCGTATATCTCCGGCATATCCAGTGCCGCCTTTAACTGAACGGAATCGTAACCGGTGTACAGTCAAATTTTTCAAAATAACTGTCGGCCAGATGTTCCTCTTCGCCTTCGATCAGAAGATGCATCTTCTCTCCCATTCTTATCGTCATCAGTCCCACGATCGATTTGGCATCGATCTCGAAACGTCCTGTCACATCCTTTACCGTAATATCTGCATTCATCTTCTGGCAAACATTACAAAAAGTCATCAATTGTCCTGTAGTCATAAAACGTATATTCCTCTGTACCATAATAGGTCAACCCTCCGCAAGTCTTTTTTTCCTGATGTCTAGTTTACACAATATCGTACAATTTGAGAAATGTCTCTTTGAAATGTCTGATATGTCATTTGAACATATCAGTTGTTTCTTTATTTTACATACTACATAGCAGTTTGTCAACACTATCGGTCATTTAAATTTTTATATTCTCGATACTCTGCCAGTGGCATATATGCCGGACGAATAATCTTATCCACATTGATCAGCTCTTCCAGACGATGTGCACTCCATCCAACGATTCGCGCTGCGGCAAAGATCGGCGTATAAAGCTGCTCCGGAATTCCAAGCATATGGTAAACCAGTCCGCTATAAAAATCGACATTTGCATTTACCCCTTTATACATCTTTCTTTTTTCGGCAATGATTTCCGGTGCCATATGTTCCACTTTCTCATAAAGTGCGTATTCTTTATCGTATCCTTTTTCATGTGCAAGCTGAGCCACAAATTTCTTGAAAATCTCAGCACGTGGATCAGATACTGAATAAATCGCATGACCCATTCCATAGATCAGACCTTTTTTATCAAACCTCACCCTTGCAAGCAGACCTTCCAGATATGCTCTTACCTCATCGTCATCTTCCCAGTCTTTGACCTCTTCTTTCATATCAGCAAACATCTGCGTCACTTTGATGTTCGCACCGCCGTGCTTCGGACCTTTTAACGATGCCATTGCAGCAGAAATTGTAGAATAGGTGTCTGTTCCGGACGAAGTGACAACGTGGGTAGTAAATGTAGAGTTGTTTCCACCACCGTGATCCATATGCAGCACAAGTGCCATATCCAGGATCCTTGCTTCCAGCTCCGTATACTGTCGGTCTTCACGAAGCATCATCAGAATATTTTCCGCGGTGGACTTCTGCGGATCCGGTGCATAGATGTACATATCCTGACCCTGACGATAATTGTATGCATGATATCCGTAGACCATCAGCATCGGAAATTCACTGATCAGGTTCAGACACTGTCTGAGAACATTCGGGATTGAAGTATCATCAGCTTTTTCATCGTAAGAATACAGATTCAGAATCGCCCTTGAAATATTGTTCATCATATCATGGCTCGGTGCCTTCATAATAACATCGCGCACAAAATTCGGCGGAAGTGTCCTTCTCTCCGTCAGTGTCTCATGAAACCCATCCAGCTGTACAACCGTCGGAAGTTCACCAAAAAGAAGCAGATATGCAATTTCTTCATATCCAAAATGATCCGCATCCAGGAATCCACGAACCAGATCCTTGATGTTATAGCCTCGATAATACAAATTACCGGCACACGGAACTTCTTCGCCATTTACAATCTTTTTGGCACATACATCGGAAATGTTGGTAAGTCCCGCAAGGACTCCTTTTCCGTTTACATCACGGAGACCTCTTTTTACATCATGCTTTACAAAAAGTTCTTTGTCGATCCCGGTATTCGCTTCACATAATCCGGCAAGTTCCTTGATTTTCGGCGAAATATCAAACAGAATGCTATCCAGATCTTTCGCACTGTTCACTGAATTTGTCATACACCTACTCCTTTCTGTTAAAGGCTCTGCAAATACTGCAGAAAGTATGAATGAAGGACGGAAACACGCACTTTTAGCATCGTCCCCCGTCCCTTCTTCTTATTTGTAAACTACTTACTACTTGTTGGAAAATATGGTCTCAATGAATCTGCCACACTGCTGATCGGCATTGTCTGAAGCCATACATGTCCCGGTCCTGTAATAACCGTATTAAATAATCCTTCTCCGCCAAAGACAATATTCTTAAGTCCCGGCACAGTCTGGATATCCATCTGGCATGTTACACTCATCGCTGCCAAATAACCGGAATCAATTACGATCTGCTGACCCGGTTGTAATTCGTATTCTACCACATGTCCATCGAATTCTGCAAATACAATTCCATTTCCGGATACCTTCTGCAAGATAAATCCTTCTCCTCCAAATAGTCCTGAAGCCACTTTCTTGTGAAAATGAACAGATATATTTACTCCAGGTTCGCCAGCAAGGAATGCTTTTTTCTGAAAAATATATTCTTGCCCCGGTCCGATTTCAAATGCCTTGATCGAACCCGGAAAGCTGGATGCAAATGCAATCAGTCCATTCCCGCCCTGTGCGGTATAGATATTCTGGAACATCGCTTCTCCAGAGAACATTCTTCCAAATGCTTTTCCAAATCCTCCATTTGTCGAAGTCTCCATCTTCATATTCGGAGACATCCATGCCATGGATCCCCGCTCTGTGATCATCCGCTCGCCAGCTTCCAGATGGCAGATCACTACCGGAAGGGTATCACCCTTGATTTCATACTTCATGCTCCATTTCCTCCTTTATAATATTAGTCAGTCTGGCAAATTCTTCCAGATCCAGTGCTTCGCCCCGGACACTGCTTCCTTTTCCGAGTTTCTCTATCGCAGCAGTAATGACTTCCTTCGAAAGATTCAGCTCTCCTGAATTCTTAAGTCCATTCGCCAAAGTCTTCCTCCTCTGATTAAAGGATGCCCGTATAAGACGGAACATCAGTTTTTCATCCATAACCTCTACCGGAGGCTTCTGATGTCTTGTCAGGCGGATTACTGCTGAGCCGACTGCCGGACGCGGCATGAAACAGTTCGGGGGTACATTTGCAACAATATACGGCTCTGCATAATACTGTACAGCAAGTGAAAGTGCACCATAATCCTTTGTTCCCGGTCCTACCTGCATACGGTCAGCCACTTCTTTCTGTACCATAACCGTAATACTCTCAAGCGGCACATGGCTTTCAAATAAGCCCATGATGATCGGTGTCGTTATATAATATGGAAGATTCGCAACCACCTTGATCGGCCGTCCTCCGTTCTTCTCCTTTGCAAGTGCTGCAATATCCACCTTCAGGATATCTTCATTGATGATCGATACGTTGTCATATTCTTTCAGCGTGTCTTCCAAAATTGGAATCAGCGCACGGTCGATCTCAACTGCCGTTACTTCTCTTGCCGCACAGGCAAGATACTGTGTCATCGTCCCGATTCCGGGACCGATCTCCAATACGTAATCATCCTTTGTGATCTCGGCTGCACGAATGATCTTATCCAGCACATGCTCATCGATCAGAAAGTTCTGTCCAAATTTTTTCTGAAAATTAAAATTATATTTTTGCAGAACCTCAATGGTATTCTGCGGATTTCCAAGTGTAGGTGTTTTCATCTGTTATTCTCCTGATTATTCATTGCCTGCGTCTTAGATGCCGTACAGATCTCTCGCATTTTTCTCTGTCACAGCGATCACTTCTTCCGGACTCATCTCTTTTAACTCTGCAATTTTCTCAGCCACATACCGGATATAAGAAGACTGATTCCGTTTGCCACGGTACGGCTCCGGTGCCATATACGGGCAGTCTGTCTCCAGCACAATCTTCTCGATCGGGATCGCAGTTGCGACATCTTTTAATTTCTTTGCATTCTTAAATGTGACGACTCCGCCGATTCCAATAAAGAATCCCATCTTCACATATTCTTCAGCCATTTCACGTGAATAGGAATAGCAGTGAATAACTCCGCCAAGCCCCTGTGCATAATTTTTCATGATATACATGGTATCTGCGGCAGCTTCCCTGCTGTGGATGATTACTGGTTTCTTTACTTCTCCCGCAAGCTCCAGCTGGCGGATAAACCACTTCTGCTGTATCTCATGTGATTCATTATCCCAATAATAATCCAGACCGATCTCTCCGACTGCAACCACTTTTTTGTTACGGCAGAGTTCTTTCATGTGCTGGATCTTATCTTCGTTAAGTTCTCCAATCTCATCCGGATGCACACCGATTGCAGCATAAACATATGGATACTTTCCGGCAAGTGCCAGAACCTTCTCACAGGATTCATAAGTCGCACTTACATCCACGATCGTTCCAACTCCAAGATCCGGCATCGATTTTAAAAGCTCATCCCGGTCCCCGTCAAACTGTTCATCATCATAATGTGCATGTGTATCAAATATCATTTTCCTCGTCTCGCTTTCTTTTTACTGACTGCTCTCAGATGCTCTAAGTATACCACACATTCTTAGCCGCTGAATAGTCACTTTTTTTACTTGCTTATCCGGTTTCTTCTATGTATACTATAGATAGTGCAAATAGATCACATCTGCAAATGTATGGGGAATATATTTCTGAAGATTCTGATCAGATATTATAGGAGGATTTTAAAATGAAAGTATTTGACACTGTAAACAATGTCGAGCTGGAAGCCGACACAAAGAAACTTGTAGACATTATGGTAGACGGACGTCAGGTTGATGTATACCTGAAAGAAAAGAAGTCTGATGAAGACGGCTACATGAGCTGGGATGTAGAACACTGGTCAGCAATCGACAAAAAGCGTTTCATCCGCTGCTACACTCTGGAAGGCCGTGTCCTCAGCGAGTCTACCGGTCACAACATCTATGACCTTTACAATGAATTCAAACCGGAAGATGCTTTAAAAGTAGAGCTTAGCTAATCTCTGCTGTATTCTACATAAGACGGTAATGAAATTCCGGACGGGCAGAACTTTCTGTCCGTCTTTTATTGTACAAAAATCTACTCTGATTCTGCACAATGTTACTGTTCACACGATGTGCGACCAGCAACGCATCTCGCCATTTTAAATCGCCTTTGGCGATGGGGCGAGATGCATTCAAGCCAAAACATGCATCCTCCGTGTCAATCAGCGGAGTGATTGACACGGGAGTGAACAGTAACTGCACAATGTCTTTTCTGAGATACTTTTTCATTTCCTCTTGTCAAATCCAGCATGCCGCGCTATAATTCTACTTGTACAAGTTCATATGTACCAGGGAGCTGGAGATAACTGGCTGAGAGGGGATTTTATCTGTCCCGACCTGTAACCTGATTTGGATAATGCCAACGGAGGGAATGTATACCATGTATTTGATAGAGATGCCTCCGCATCTCTTATTTTTTTACATGACAGATCAGAACACGCTGCCAACGTGTTCCGTGATTACGGACAGCAGGAACTCCACTCAGGTGTGGAGTTCCTTTTTTATTTAAAAGGAAGGAGAACTCTACTATGAAACAAAATAATACAACAAAGAAACTCGCACTTGCCGGTGTTCTCACCGCGCTTGCAATCGTCGGAAGCTTTATCAGTGTACCGGTTGCCGGAAGCAAATGCGCTCCGGTACAGCATATGGTCAACATTCTTGCCGCCGTGACACTTGGTCCTGCATGGGGCGTTGGCATTGCATTCTGTGCAAGTTTACTCCGCAATCTGCTCGGTCTCGGAAGCTTTATGGCTTTTCCGGGAAGCATGGTCGGTGCTTTATGCTGTGGTCTGGTCTACAAAAAATGCCACATCTTAAGTCTTACCTGCCTTGCCGAAGCGATCGGAACCGGATTCCTTGGCGCACTTGCCGCTTATCCGGTTGCTTTGTATCTGATGGGAATTGCGCCGGCAGGACTTTTCGTTTATGTCGTTCCATTCCTTATTTCCACTGTCGCAGGAAGCATCCTTGCGTTCATCCTGATCACAGTTCTGGAAAAAGGCGGCGTTATGTCACAGATCAAAGAAGCATAATCATCATTCATTCTTACAGCACTCTGCTGTAAATGAAACCGCGTTACACCGGGGACACCACCTTGTATCGCGTAATAAAAGGCAGAGATTTTCAAATAAAATCCTGTTCATTGCCGGAAATTTTCCGACAAAGGCGTTAGCAATTCTATCATTCCGAACTGGAAGTGTACCCATCAGGCTGTGTCTGGTTTTTTTCGTGTACGCTGTCCGTGTTTTGCTGACGCCAGATTTTTGTGATACTCACAAACCAATAAGAAACGGAGGCAAAACAACATGAGAAATTACACAACCCAGATGGACGCTGCCAGAAAAGGAATTCTGACTCCGGAAATCGAAACCGTAGCAAAAAAGGAACATATGCCTGTTGAAAAGATGATGCAGCTTGTCGCAGAAGGCAAGGTTGCCATCTGTGCCAACAAGAACCATACCTGCCTTAACCCGGAAGGTGTCGGAAGCATGCTCCGTACCAAGATCAATGTAAACTTAGGCGTTTCCCGCGACTGCAAAGACTATGATATTGAAATGCAAAAAGTTATGAGTGCCGTTAATCTCGGCGCAGAAGCAATCATGGATCTTTCCAGCCATGGTAATACCCAGCCATTCCGCCAGAAGCTGACTCACGAATGCCCGGCTATGATCGGAACCGTACCGGTTTATGACAGTGTTATTCATTATCAGAGAGACCTGGCAACTCTTACTGCACAGGATTTTATTGATGTTGTCCGTCTTCATGCTGAGGATGGCGTGGACTTCGTCACACTTCACTGTGGAATCACAAGAAAAACCATCGAACAGATCAAAAAACATAAACGTAAAATGAACATCGTAAGCCGTGGAGGAAGTCTTGTCTTTGCATGGATGTGCATGACCGGAGAAGAAAACCCATTCTATGAGCATTACGATGAAATCCTCGACATCTGCGAAGAATACGACGTAACTATTTCTCTTGGTGATGCCTGCCGTCCGGGATGTCTTGCTGATGCAACAGATGTATGCCAGATTGAAGAACTTGTCCGCCTCGGAGAACTGACCAAACGTGCATGGGATCATAATGTACAGGTTATGGTAGAAGGACCTGGACATGTGCCGCTGGATCAGGTTGCTGCCAACATGAAAGTACAGCAGAGTATCTGCATGGGCGCACCGTTCTATGTACTTGGACCTCTTGTTACTGATATCGCTCCTGGATATGACCATATCACAGCTGCCATCGGTGGAGCTGTTGCCGCTATGAGCGGAGCTGCTTTCCTTTGCTACGTTACACCGGCAGAACACCTTGCTCTTCCAAACGTAGAAGATACCAAACAGGGAATCATTGCTTCTAAGATTGCAGCCCATGCCGCTGATATTGCAAAAGGTATCCCGCATGCACGTGATATCGATGACAAGATGGCAGATGCACGCCGTGTTCTTGACTGGGATGCACAGTACGCCTGCGCTCTCGATCCTGAAACAGCAAAGGCAATCCGTGACAGTCGTAAACCAGAAGACGACCACAGCGATACCTGCAGTATGTGCGGAAAATTCTGTGCTGTAAGAAGTATGAACAAAGCACTTGCCGGAGAATATATTGATATTCTGTAAACTTAAAGATTGCTTGCAAAAGAAGAGAATCGGAAATTATCCGGTTCTTTTCTTTTTCACTAATTTTCGCTCTATTTGTTCTACAAAATATAGCACTTTGCCAGTGGTAAATTTTCGGGTTTGATGTATAATTATTACACAGCAAAAAGGATACAACGGGAGGGAAAGGTTTATGAAAAATAAAATAATGTGGAAAGATGTTACTCTTATTGTACTTGCTATTCTCCTTATTTTTTCGATGTGCAGAATACATACACTCAAACAGTCGAACAAAAAACTGTACTCACAAAATCTGGAGCTGAATCACCAGCTTGCCACACTGAAAGAAAAGAATACAGGTTTAGAATCAAAGCTGAACAGCGAAGAAAGTATCACAGATGAAAAAAAATCAGACAATTCTCAACATTAAAAATTGAGGAGAAGTTTCCAGATCCTGGATTCTTCTCCTCGTTTTTATTTATCCAATCATTTAATTAACAGATCTCTGCTCCTGCCGGCATCTTCTTCTCCGGTGTCATCAGCGCAAGATTACCATCTGCATCTTCTGCGCAGAGCAGCATACCTTCTGAAAGCACTCCGGCGAGTTTTGCAGGTTTCAGGTTCACAAGAACCATAACCTTCTTACCTACCATTTCTTCCGGTGTATAGTGTGCTTTGATTCCGGAAACGATCTGTTTTACCTGACTTCCGATCTTAACCTGTGAGCAGAGAAGCTTCTTGGATTTCTTGACTGCTTCGCAGGAAATGATCTCGCCTACCTGGAACTGCATCTTTTCAAAATCTTCAAAAGTGATCTCCGGTTTTGCTTCGATGTCGATTCCTTCTTCTTCCTCTTCCTTTTCTTCTTTAACCTTTGGATGAAGCTCTTCTACTCTTTTCATGACTTCTTCCAGGTCGAGTCTCTGGAACAGGATTTCCAGTTTTTCTACCACATGTCCGCCACCAAGCTGTGCCAGGATCTTTTCAGCTGTTTCCGGCATGAAAGATTCAAGCAGTTTTGCACCTTCGGAAATGCTTTGGATCAGATTCCACAGAACTGTTTCCAGACGATCCTTCTTGTCTTCTTCTTTTGCCAGTGCCCACGGCATGGTCTCATCGATATATTTGTTGCAGCGTTTGAACAGATTGAAGATTTCTGTGATTGCATCTGCCACACGCAGCTCTTCCATTTTTGCTTCTACTGCCTTTGGTGTATTTTCTGTTACAGCTTTCAGATCTGCATCTACTTCTTCTGTAACACCTTTATTTGTCACAGTTCCGCCAAAGTATTTATTTGTCATAGAAATAGTACGGTTTACAAGGTTTCCAAGTGTATTGGCAAGATCGGAATTCAGTCTTTCTACCATCAGCTCCCAGGAGATTACGCCATCATTTTCAAACGGCATTTCATGCAGCACGAAGTAACGGACCGCATCTACGCCAAAGAAATCTACGAGTTCATCTGCATAGAGTACATTTCCTTTTGATTTACTCATCTTTCCATCGCCCTGAAGAAGCCACGGATGTCCAAATACCTGTTTTGGAAGCGGAAGTCCAAGTGCCATCAGGAAGATCGGCCAGTAAATCGTATGGAAACGGATGATATCTTTTCCGATCAGATGAAGGTCTGCCGGCCAGTTCTTATTGAACATTTCATCGCTTTCACCATCACAGTGATATCCGATACCAGTGATATAGTTTGTAAGTGCATCAAGCCATACATAGACTACGTGCTTCGGATCAAAGTCTACCGGAATTCCCCATTTAAAAGAAGTTCTGGATACACAAAGATCCTGAAGTCCCGGAAGAAGGAAGTTGTTCATCATCTCATTCTTACGTGCTACCGGCTGGATAAATTCCGGATGTGTATTGATATATTCAATCAGTCTGTCTGCATATTTGCTCATCTTGAAGAAGTATGCTTCTTCTTTTGCAGGCTGTACCGGGCGTCCGCAGTCCGGACATTTTCCATCTACAAGCTGGGATTCTGTGAAGAAGGATTCACATGGAGTACAGTACATTCCTTCGTAGTGTCCTTTGTAAATATCTCCCTGGTCATACAGTTTCTTGAATATCTTCTGCACTTCTTTCTCATGATAATCATCCGTTGTACGGATAAATTTATCATAAGAAGTGTTCATCAGATCCCAGATTCTCTTAATCTCCCCGGATACGTTATCTACAAATTCCTTTGGTGTAACACCTGCTTCTTCTGCTTTTAATTCAATTTTCTGTCCATGCTCGTCAGTTCCTGTCTGGAAAAATACATCATATCCCTGACTTCTCTTATAACGTGCAATTGCGTCTGCCAGCACGATCTCGTATGTGTTACCGATATGTGGCTTACCTGATGTATAGGCAATTGCAGTTGTAATATAATATTTTGGTTTGTCTGCCATGATTCTTTATCTCCTTTTTCTTTAAATTAAAAAAGTGCACATCTCCGGCACGTAGTGCCTTTTATTTAACAGAAACTTCCTGTTAAATAAAAAACCGCCTTCTATAAAATATAGAAGACGGGATTATTACCGTGTTACCACTTCTCTTCATCCTTCCCTCACAGGAAGAATCTCACCGGGTACAGTCTGCTGCTTTTGGCAGTCTATATCTGCACTCGCCGCTGTAACGGGCGGAACCCATCGCATGCTTGCACAAGAAACTGATTCGTTGCTTCCTTATGTTCACCTGCGCTGCTCAGAAGCCATCTTCAGTCCTTCTCCAGCCATCCCTCTCAGCCTCTGCGGGACTTCTCTGTAAACATTCAAAAGACCTACTCTCTTCATCATCGCTTTTCCTATATCAGAAAAATCGTATCACAGATATCAGAAACTTGTCAAGGCGTATTTGACACCAGATAGCCTTTTTCCTTCAATACCTGCTCGATCAGATCCAGTGTCTCTTCCGAATCCGCTTCAACTGTGTGGTAGTGATAGTTGGAAGTGATATTCTTAAGCGGACTGGACTTTCCACTATGGATCCCTTCCATGAATTCTTTGACATTTCTCCGCGATGCCACATCAAGAGGTGCTTCCATATGTCCATAAATCCGGTGATTGATCATTACATTTACCACCTTGCCTCCCAGATCCACGATTGAACAAAGCTCATCCTCCATCTGTTCATCCGTATGACTGACTTTGAACACTCTCGTTACCGTATGCGGTGCATTCAGAATATATCCCCGGTTGGTTGAAATGATATCATATCCGGCTGCACGGATCAGCGCAATGTCCTGTACAATGACCTGACGGCTTACATCATATACCTTCGCCAGTTCTTTCCCGGGTACCGGAACCTCACTGCTCTTTATTTTGCTGACAATCTCTTCTCTTCGTCTGGAACCTGTCATCCCGATATAACTCTCCTTTTTCTGCAATTCTGCTCTGTGCCTGACGTATTACAGACTTTCCTCTTCTGTCTGCCAAATCCTGTCTTCACTCTTACTGAATCCAGACCGGCTTAAATAGCATGCAGATTCTTCAGCGAAATGTCAAGGACAGGAGCAGAATGGGTAAGTGCCCCACTTGATATATAGTCTACTCCAAGAGACGTCAGACGGTCAATATTTTCTTTTGTTACATTTCCGGAACATTCTGTCTCTGCACGTCCGTCAATAATCCGGATTGCCTCCTTCATATCCTCCGGCGACATATTATCCAGCATAATAATACCTGCTCCCGCATCAACAGCCTCACGCACCATATCCAGATTCTCAACTTCTACCTCAATTTTGCGGACAAACGGTGCGTATTCCTTTGCCATTTCCACCGCCTTTGCCACACTTCCTGCCGCTCCGATATGATTGTCTTTTAAAAGCACTCCGTCGGAAAGATTATATCTATGATTGTATCCTCCACCGACACGGACCGCATATTTTTCAAAAATACGCATATTCGGCGTTGTCTTTCTGGTGTCCAGAAGCTTCGTCTTCGTTCCTTCCAGAAGCATTGCAACCGAATGTGTATAAGTCGCAATTCCACTCATTCTTTGCAGATAATTCAGTGCCACCCGTTCCCCTGAGAGCAGCGCACGGATATCGCCTGTAATAATCCCCATCAATTCTCCTTTTTTCACTTCGTCACCGTCTTTACAATAGAAATCTGTCTTCACATTTTCATCCAGAATTTCAAATACTCTGTGAAATACATCCAGCCCGGCAACTACTCCATCCTGTTTGCAGATCAGCTGCACCTCTCCGGTCACCGCTTCTTTCATCACCGCATTGGTGGTCACGTCCTCACTGGAAATGTCCTCCTGCAGTGCTTCTTTTATCAGATGGTCTACATTCAATGTCATCGTAATCTTATTCATTTCTTTTTTCCTCATTCTAAACAGATCTTTTTCTTTTATATTGCCTCTTTACAGAACAGTACAGGATTTACTGCATTTTCCACTCCGGAAATCTTATGTGCCGCACGTTTTGCAAACACCAGGCTCTCAAGCAGAGAATTACTTGCCAGACGGTTCGCCCCATGGACGCCATTGCAGCTGGTCTCTCCAACCGCATACAGATGCTCCATCGAAGTTCTGCTGTCGCTGTCTACCCAGATGCCTCCCATGAAATAGTGTTGTGCAGGAACAACCGGGATCCATTCTTTTGTCACGTCATAGCCTTCTTCCCGGCACCGCTCACAGATATTTGGGAAATGCTCCAGGATTGTATTCTTATCAATATTTTCCATGGAAAGCCATACATGATCCGTTCCATCTTTTGCCATTTGTTCCCGGATTGCTTTTGTCACCACATCTCTCGGAAGAAGCTCATTTACAAAACGTTCTCCGTCTTTATTATAAAGAACTGCGCCTTCTCCACGGACAGATTCTGAAATCAGAAATCTTCGCCCCGGTTTTGAAGAATACAAAGTTGTCGGGTGGATCTGGACATAATCCAGATGCTCCAGACGGATTCCATGCTTCCTGGAAATATCAAGCGCATCTCCTGTCAGATGTGGAAAGTTTGTAGAATGCTGGTATCTTCCTCCGATTCCACCGCTTGCAAAAATCGTATCCTGTGCATAGATCTTCATCTCTTCACCGTCTGCCGTCTTCGCTAAAATACCTGCGCATTTTCCATTTTTAACAATTATGTCTGTCATAGTTGTATATTCGTGTATTTGTACATTTTTTCGTTTCTTTACATGCATGAGCAGTTTACTCGTAATCTCTTTCCCTGTAATATCTTCATGAAAAAGAATCCTTGGTCTGGAATGCGCACCTTCTCTTGTAAATGCAAGATTTCCGTCTTTTTTGGCAAAATCCACGCCATATCCAATCAGATCATGAATAATTTCCTGCGAGCTGCGGATCATAATATCCACCGATTCTTTCCTGTTCTCGTAATGACCTGCGCGCATTGTATCTTCAAAATATCCCTCATAATCCTCATCATCACGAAGTACACAGATTCCACCCTGTGCCAGAAATGAATCACTGCTTTCCAGATCTGACTTGGTAATCATAAGGATCTGTTTATCCTCCGGAAGATTCAGTGCTGAAAACGCTCCACCAACTCCCGTTCCAACGATCACTACATCTGTCTTAATCTCCAACTTTATCCCTCCAATTCCGGTTCTCTTAGCCGGTCACCTATTGTTTCTTATTTTTGATTTTCCGGTTCTTTTATTTTGCAGCAAGCTCAAGCATTTTCTCTAACGGTTTTTTGGAATTTTCCCGAAGTTTTGCATCTACGTGAACCTCATTTTCACCAGTCTGCAAAACATGCAATACCTTCTCCAGCGTATTCTTTTTCATATTCGGACATACCGGTAGCTTGTCCGGATAATAGAATGTCTTCTCCGGGTTCTGTTCCTTCAGCTTGTAACCCACACCCTCTTCTGTACAGACAATGAATTCCTGACAATCACTTGCCGTTACATACTGGATGATTCCTGATGTGCTTCCCACGTAATCTGCCATCGCAAGAAGTTCTGCACGGCATTCTCCGTGTGCGACGATCTGTGTCCCCGGATGTCTCCTTTTCACTTCGGCTACATCCTCTGGTTCCATCCGTTCATGAGTCGGACAGAATCCATTGTTGTAAACAAAATTTTTTTCCGGTACATGATCGGCTACAAAATGTGCCAGATTCCGATCCGGAATAAAGAAAATATTCTTGTTCGGAAGTTCTTTTACGATCTTCACTGCATTTGCAGATGTCACACAGACATCCGAGTATTCTTTCAGTGCTGCCGTTGAATTGATATAACAGACAACAGCAAGATCATCATACTCTTTCCTCATCTTCCGGATCGTCTCCACATCTGCCATATGTGCCATCGGACAGTCTGCTGTCATATCCGGCATCAGAACCGTTTTCTCCGGATTCAGGATCTTCGCACTCTCCCCCATAAAAGAAACGCCACAAAATACGATTGTCTTTTCTTGGAGCTTCGTTGCTACCTTGCTCAGGTAAAAAGAATCCCCTATATAATCTGCTATTTCCTGCACCTCCGGCCGCACATAATAATGTGCCAGAATGACAGCATTCTTCTCTTTTTTAAGCTTCTGTATCTCTTCCACCGTTGTCATAACGTGATCCTCCCTTACTGACTCTTTTCTCATCTCTGATCTTTTTTCAGCATAGTGCACATTATAGCACCACACTTTACATCTGACAAGACACTTGTTTTATTTCTGTAAAGTTTCGTTTGAGATACATATTTCCAGAATCAAAATCATATACATAGAAACAACATCATTTCTTCTGGAGTTTTATGTTTCATTTAATTCTTAAACACCGGAAAAAAATATTTCTGATTCTTCCCTGTTGTCTGCTGGTCATTCTGATTTCTTTTCTGTCTGGCAATGCATTTTGGAACTCTCTGCATGCAGAATCTTCCGACCGGCAATTCCGTACCTTCACACGCAGCCTTTTCCAGACGGAAGTATCCGCAAATACCATCAGTCTTCACTATACCTTGCGTTCTCCTTCTGACTATGGAATCACGGACATCCCGGCTACATATGGCAGTCTTTCTTCTGATCCCGTTGCAGCGAAAGCTTCTGTCAGAAATGTTCTCTCTTCTCTGCAGGAATTTGATCCCGGCACTCTTTCTTCAGAAAATGCACTGACTTTTAAAATCCTGGATACCTATCTTAAAAATGCATCCACAGGAACAGATTATCTGCTTTATCAGGAGCCTCTCGGCCCCGTATCCGGCATTCATACCCAGCTGCCTGTTCTGCTCTCGGAATACAGCTTTTACGACACACAGGATGTAGAAACCTATCTGGCTCTCTTAAAAGAAACGCCTGCCTATTTTGATTCTGTCATCCGGTTTGAGCAGAAAAAAGCTGCTTCCGGTCTTTTTATGCCGGATTACCAGGCTGACTCTGTTCTGGACACCTGCCAGTCTTTTATCGATATGGGTAAAGAGAATTATCTGATCAGTACATTTAGCGAACGGATCGCGTCACTGGATCTTTTACCTGAAAACAAAAAAGATTCTTTTCGGAAAGAAAATATAAAACTTGTAACAGAAGAGATTTATCCAGCTTATCAAAATCTGATCACCGCTATCAAATCGCTGAAAGGAAAAGGAACGAATGAACAGGGACTTAGCCATTTCCCTTATGGGAAAAAATACTATGAATATCTGGTGCGTCAGACTACCGGCTGCAATGAGTCCATTTCCCGGCTGCGACTGATGACCAGGGCACAGATACTAGAAGATCTAAATGCCATGCAGAAGGTTCTCTTCCCTGCTGACGCAGCACTTACCCAGGCATCCGTTTTGGAGCAGACACCTCCTGATTCCATGCTGGATGATCTCAGGTCTAAAATCACAGATACATTCCCGGAAATTCCTGATGTTGATTTCCAGGTCAAATATGTTCCGGAATCCATGCAAGATTATCTAAGTCCCGCTTTCTATATGATCCCTGCCATTGACAATCTGACGGAAAATGTCATCTATATTAACAACGGACAGACCGCCTCAGGGCTGAATCTCTACACGACTCTTGCTCACGAAGGCTATCCCGGACATCTGTACCAGACTGTCTATTTTTCTGCTTCTGAACCGGATCCCATCCGGAGTATTCTTGATTTTGGCGGATACGTTGAGGGCTGGGCCACCTATGCGGAAATGATGTCCTACTACCTTGCACCTCTCTCTAAGACGGAAGCATCCCTTCTCCAGAAAAACAGTTCTGTCATTCTTGGACTTTATGCACTTGCAGATATGGGAATTCATTATGACGGCTGGTCTGTAACTGATACAGTCCGCTTTTTCAGCGATTACGGAATCAATGATGCAAATGCAGTACAGAGTGTCTACGAACTGATCATTGGAAGTCCTGCCAATTATCTGAAATACTATATTGGATACCTGAAATTTTATGAATTGAAAAAGGAGATGGCAGATACCCTGGGAAATCAATTCTCCCAGAAAGAATTTCACAGGGCGGTACTGGATGTGGGACCGGCACCATTTGAGATCGTATATGATGAGGTGGAAAAAAATTTATTAGATTGATCCTGCTTCACACACAAAAAACTATCCTGTGAGATTCCAAAATATTCCCACAGGATAGCCCCTCAAACACATTTTATATAATTTACACCTGAATCTACAGATCCAGCTTCAGATCATTTTCCTTGATCCAACCACATTTTCTCATCGGAATCGCAATCGCCCAGGAAAGCACTGCCGGAAGAATAAAACAGATCAGCACCAGACCTGCCCAGTCCATTCCGGTGATCGCAGCTTTGGTTCCTTCTGCAATATCATTTACCCAGCCAGTGTACACACCAATCTGTCCGACCAGTCCGCAGGTTCCCATTCCGGATGCCACTGCCGCACCGTTCATCTTCAGATGGAAGATACAGGTTGCGACCGGACCGGTAATTGCGGATGCCAGTGTCGGCGGAAGCCAGATTCTCGGATTTCTCACAATGTTTCCCATCTGAAGCATCGAGGTTCCTATTCCCTGTGCAAAAAGACCACCCCATTTATTTTCCTTAAAACTCATAACCGCAAAACCAACCATCTGTGCACAGCAGCCGGCTACAGCAGCACCTCCTGCAAGCCCGGTAAGTGAAAGTGCCGCACAGATCGCTGCACTGCTGATTGGAAGTGTCAGCGCAATACCAACAATCACAGATACGATAATTCCCATGAAAAATGGCTGTAATTCAGTCGCCCACATGATCGCAGTTCCTACGGTACTTGCCGCTGCTCCGATCGCCGGTGCACATCCCAGTGAAAGCAGAACCCCCACACAGATCGTCACAAATGGTGTCACAATAATATCTATTTTTGTTTCTTTTGAAACCAGTTTTCCAAATTCTGCTGCAAAAATCGTAACGACCAAAACCGCAAGAGGTCCTCCGGCACCCCCAAGTTCATTTGCTGCCATTCCGACTGCCGCCAGTGAAAACAATACAAGTGGCGGACACTGAAGTGCTACTCCGATCGAGATTGCCATCGCAGCTCCGGTTGCTCCTTTCGCATAACCGCCTACTGTTACAAGGATTCCTATACCAAGCTGTTCTCCGAGTGTGCTGATGATCGTACCGATCAGAAGCGATGCAAACAGTCCCTGCGCCATTGCACCAAGCGCATCGATTCCGTATCGCTTCGCTGAAAAGATAATATTTTTCTTTCTTAGAAACTCTTTCATAACTTTCTCCTGCTCCTGTCATTCTTTTAGTGTATAATCTACTGTCTTGTCACATGTGATTACTGTGCAATATTATCCACTGTTTTGCAGAATCCGTCAAGAAGATTTTATTTAAATCTCTTATCTTCGCAAAAGTATGATATAACTGATATGACAAAAAAGTAGGAGTGTACATTTTTTAACTGCACACTCCTGCTTTTTATTTCTTATTTTTATTCTTTATGAAAATATACATGATAAGCTTCCATATCTACTTCCGGAAGAGGGATCATCTTCATTCCATTCGCTTCAAACTGTAATTTTCCATCAACCATATGAATTTCTTCTACTGCCGGTGCTGCAAGGAATTCTTTTTCCTCTGAAAGTGCCGCAAGAATATATGGCCCATATGCAAGATTGACAAATGCCGCATCAGACTTGTTATCCAACACACGGAATTCCATCGGAAGTTCCAGTCGGATCACATCTCCGGCTTTCGGATCTGCATCAATTACCAGATACCCATCATGAAGTGCTGTATCTGCAAGAACTTTTCCATTTACAGTCACATTAAAATCCTTCTGCCCCCATGCCGGAATATGGATTTTAAGAACTTTTTTCTGATCCTTTTGACAACGGATTTCCATTACACCTTCTTCATCCACACTCTGAAGTTCGATCATCGTTTTTCCATTTTCGTCCGTCAGCACGGAATCTACAAGAAGGTTAATGTAAAGCGCATCTTCATCCTGCGCATAAATATTTTCCATATAACGGAATCTGCTCTCCATACCGGTTCCATGACAGCAGGAATTCTCTGAAAGGAAGAATTCTTTTCTGCCACCCGGACCAAGTGGAAGAAAATAAGTCGTTCCACCATCACATTTATGACTACTTGATGTCAGGATATGATTTCTCAGCGTATTATCATAATAATCCATCAGATCGCCGCTTCGAGTATATTCAAATAACTGACTGGTCAGGCGCAGCATATTATAACTTGCACAGCTTTCAGCAGCCTTATCCGTAAGATAAGAGCACGTTGTATTTGCACGATGGAACATCTCAGTCTCACCAACCCCACCGATACAATATGTATGTCCACCAGTCACGATATTCCAGAAATTCTTTCCGATTTCCCAATAAATCTCATCACCAGTTGCCCGATACAGATCCATTGCACCGATAATCTGCGGAATATGCTGGTTTGCATGCATATCCTCCAATGTATCGCATTCTTCTTCCATCGGATAGAATAACTTTTCATTTTCAAAAAGTTTTGCAGCCTTCAGATGATTTTCTTTTCCGGTCAGCTCATAGACTTTTACCATTGTTCCAAGCATACCACCAAACTCGCCCGCAATATACATTGCCCACATTTTATCCAGTGTTTCTTTTGGCAGACGGGAAAGTCTGTCATATACCCAGTCTCCCATCAAGTCCAAGATCTCTTTTGCCGTCTCATTTCCGGCAAGTACATGACAATCATATAATCCGGACATAATCTTATCCAAAGTATAATACGGAGCCCAGATTTCCGGATACTTGGTATATACTTCCAGAAGATCGAACTGTTCCTCTGAGTATGCGCTCAAAAATCCTCTGTGATATTTGCCGGTTGCCGCAAATGCATCCTGGCACTTTTTCAGCTCTGCTACCATGTAATTGACTTTATCTAAAAATTTTGGATTGCCGGTTGCTGCAAATGCAAGTGCAATACCTGACAGATAATGTCCGGTCGTGTGCCCTTTCAGTTTACAGCTTTCCTCATCCCAACCGGTCATCGGAGGTGCTCCTTTGGTATCCAGTCCGGTCGCTTTGCGGAAATTATAAAGCATCTGGTCATCGTCAATTCCAAGAAGATATTCTTCCATCAGCTTCTGGTATTTATAATAAAGAGTTCCTTCTTTCAACCGAACCTGTCCAAGTGGAACATAATCCACCTTTTTCTCCGGTCCTTTTACTGGTACTATTTCCTTTTTATAATGGATCTCTGCAGATGCTTCCTTTTCTGTTCCATCGATCACACCTGCAACTGCAACCACTGTCTCTTCTTTTGCCGGCTCATATGTATTCCATTTCACCGGCATTGTCATGCGGCGTCCATCTTCTGTATATGCGATCACAACAGACGGAAGATGTGCTTCTTCACCGACCTGTGCATTAAGGACGACTTTACGTACTTCTTTTACGATATTTTCTTTTGCTTCCTGCAATACGGTCGCCACATATTCTCTTGACTCACTACATCCTTCATAGGTTGCAGTAACCGTCAGTGTAACCTTACGGTTTCCCATGCCATGCAGCGGACGATGTACCTTTCCTGTATTGTCAATAAATCTTTCTTCCCCTGTCTCCCAGGTAAATTGAGCACCATATTTTCCATTCTCCGGGAGTGTAAGATCGTCATCTACTGTGCTCAGATTCCCAATATAAATTGCATCCAAATCTTTTTTAATAATTTCTGCTGCGTTCATGTTTTGCTCCTTTTCGTATAAAAATTGGATTCGAACCATCTATAGACTATATTCTATGTTTCTCTCCATTCTTTGTCAAGATTTTGCACATTTTTTGTTAATTGTAATCATTTTTATTGTGCGATATATACATTTTTCAAAAAGATCTGAATACAACATTCGATAATTTTTATATACAACTTTTATTTATACAAGTGCTGCCAGCCACACACTCGCTACAAGCCCTGCAAATGTTGCAATAAATGCTCCGGCAAGAGTGTACCTGGTTTTTTTCACCTTTGCTGACATAAAATACACCGATATCGTATAGAAAATCGTTTCCGTACACGCCATCGAAATTGAAGCAATCATTCCATTTCTCGAATCTGTTCCAAATTCCTTGTAGATATCAAGCAATAATCCCGTTGCTGCAGAGGACGAAAACATTTTCACAATCGTAAGCGGAACCAATGCCCCCGGAAATCCAATCTGCTCCGTCACATTTCCAATTATTTCCGATATAAATTCCAGAAAACCCGATGCACGCAAAATCCCCACTGCCGCCATCAATCCAATCAACGTCGGCATCAGCCGCACGACCGTCCAAAATCCACGCTTTGCTCCCTGAATAAAAGTATCATATACATTCACTCCTGCAAAAATTCCATATATAAGAATGGACAAAATCATAAAAGGGACTATAAAGTCAGATATGTATAAAAAAAGGCGCATAAAAACAGCTCCTGGCGAACCACTTTACTAAAAAGTATATTCGCCGGAGCTGTTATTCATTCCGTTTGCTTTATAAAGAAAACTTTTCTATTCCTCATCCGCATACTTCGCAAACCGTTTTTCATTCTGATGAATAACATAATAATACATCACAATCAACAGTGCACTTGCCAGGATCCATGCCGCCGGACTTGCCATGCATACCCCAAAGTAACTCTTCTGCCCTGCCGCGATCATGGCAACAACGCCCCTGCCAACCAGCTCAGCCACACCAGCCATCATCGGGAGCAGTCCATATCCCATTCCCTGGATTCCATTCCGGTAAACATTTACAACTGTAAGCGGAATAAAGAAAGTACCGACGCATTTCAGGTAAATATCCACGGAATGCATAATTTCTGTCAGATCCCCAGACAGGAACAGATACGTCATATATTTTCCAACTGTCATAATGATCGCCGCAACTACGACTGAATAGATACTTCCCATGATCGTAATTGACTTAAATCCCTGACGGATCCTTTTGATCTTACCAGCTCCAATATTCTGTGCGCAATAGGTTGCCATCGTGGTTCCCATCGCAACATATGCCTGCGTCACGATCTGCTCGATCTTATTCGCTGCGGTAAATGCTGCTACCTGTGTGGAGCCAAGCAGATTCAGGGCAGTCTGTACCATCATGGTTCCGATTGCTGTGATCGAATATTGAAGAGCCATCGGAATTCCGACTGCAAGCTGGATCTTCAGCAGATGTCCGCTCGGACGCCAGTCCTCCTTATGTAAATGCAGGATCGGAACCGCCTTCACAATATATACCAGACACAGGATTCCCGAAATCCCCTGTGAAATCACGGTCGCCCATGCCGCACCGGCTGCGCCCATGTGAAATGCAATGATAAATACCATATCCAGCACAATGTTGAGCAACGCCGCAAGAATCAGGAAATACAGCGGAACCTTGCTGTTACCAAGTGCCCGCAAGACACTGGATAAAAAATTATATAGCATCTGCGCCGCAATTCCACCACAGATTACCATAATATACGCATAGGCATCCTTGAAAATATCATCCGGTGTCTTCATAATCCCAAGAAGCGGTTTCATTGCCATCATTCCGAGCACAGTCATAATAAGAGACATAATAATCGCCAGAATCGTGGCATTTCCTACAGTCTTGCGCATTGCTTTCATATCACCTGCGCCAAATTTCTGTGCCGTAAGTACGGTAAATCCTGCTGTCATTCCCAGAATAAATCCATTGATCAGAAACATGATCGTTCCCGTACTTCCAACAGCCGCAAGTGCTTTGGTTCCCACGAACTTTCCTACGATAATTGTGTCCGCCATACTGTAGAACTGCTGAAATACATTTCCAATGAAGATCGGCAGTGTGAAATTAAAAATAATTTTTCCCGGATTCCCGGTCGTCAAATCTTTCTGTAATGTTTTCATATATTCCCTCTGTTTATCTCATTAACATTTTACCTCCCGTCATTATAGAAAAATGTATCTTAAATAGCAATTGTCGTTTTCACGAAATTTTCCCTGTTTCACAAAGTATTTTCCGTTTATTTGACGGAATCTTTGACACCCCAGGTTCTACCCTCTATAATAGTTAATATAGAAAAAATTTATCATTTTCAGGAGGCATTGATATGAAACCACTGCCCTTTATCATGCAATATGTCAGGCGATACAAATATCGCTATATTGCCGGAATCCTTACTCTTTTTGCTGTAGATGCGGCAAGTGTATTTATTCCAAAACTTACCGGTATCATTACCGATGGTCTTACCGCGCGCAGCATTACCTGGAGTTCCATTTGTACCTGTCTTCTTGGGATCTTTCTGATTGGTCTTCTGCTTGCAGTCGGCCGTTTTTTGTGGCGTTATTTTCTTTTTGGAACCGCACGTATTATCGAGCGTGAACTGCGTAATGAAATGTTTTCCCATCTGGAAACTATGGATGTGGAATACTACAACAGCCACAAAACAGGTGATCTGATGACCCGGTTTACCAGTGACTTAAATGCGGTCCGCATGGCAATTGGCCCTGCTGTCATCTGCATCTTTGATTCCGTAGTCATGACGCTCCTGGTCGTCTGCCAGATGATGTATTATGTCAATATAAAACTAACCCTTCTGGCACTGATCCCGATGGTCATCATCTGCCTCGGCTATATGCATTACGGAAAGGTACTGGATGACCTCTACACCGAACGTCAGGACAGTGTTTCCAATCTTGCCGACTTTGTACAGGAAAGCTTCTCCGGGATCCGTGTGATCAAGGCCTTTGTCCGCAAGCAGGCAGAAATCCTTTCTTTTTCCAAAAAGAACCAGGACACCATGGATAAAAGTATGCGCATCGCAAAGCTGGAAGCCATCCTGATCCCGCTTCTGGATGTGATCATCGGATTTTCCAGTCTTGCCTCACTCCTTTATGGGGGATACCTCGCCCTGATCGGACAGATTACACTCGGACGCTTCGTAGCTTTCAATCAGTATGTCAATATGCTGGTATGGCCGATGCTCGCCTGTTCGGAAGCTGCCGTCATGTTTTCCCAGGGAACTGCATCCATCCGTCGTGTACAGGAAATTCTGGAAGCGCAGACAAATGTAAAAGATACTGCTTCTGTCACGACTTTAGACACCCTGCACGGGGATATCCGTTTTAACCACCTGACATTTGCACACCTTGGAAATACTTCTCCGGTACTGCATGATATCAATCTGGACATCCCATCCGGGACAACCCTTGCCATCATCGGGCGCACCGGCAACGGAAAATCCACTCTGATCAATCTTCTGCTCCGGCTTTACAACACCGAGCCAGGCATGATTTATCTGGATGACCATGATATCAACACAATTCCGCTGAAAACTCTGCGTGAAAATATTGCTTATGTACCACAGGATAATTTTCTTTTTTCCGATACTCTGAAAGCAAATATTGCATTCGGCACAAAGTCACAGGATATGAGCCGTATTATCGCCGCAGCAAAATCAGCCTGCATTCACGATAATATTGCAAATTTTCCTGACAACTATGATACGATCGTCGGCGAACGTGGCGTTACGCTTTCCGGCGGTCAGAAACAGCGCAGCTCCATCGCCCGCGCCCTGATGAAAAATGCGCCGATCCTGATTCTTGATGACTCCCTTTCCGCTGTCGACACCGATACGGAAGAACATATCCTGCATAATCTCAGGGACGATCGTAAAGGGAAAACAACAATCCTGATCGCACACCGCATTTCCACAGTACAGCATGCCGATCTGATCATGGTACTTGAAAACGGAGAAATGAAAGAGCTTGGAACACACACCGAACTGATTCAGAAAAATGGCATTTATAAAGATATGTTTGCAAAGCAACAGTTGGAAGCTTCCATTGGAGAACAGGAGGTAGCCATAATAAGATGAAACGACTTTTAAGTTATCTAAAACCGCATAAATGGGTAATGACCCTGGCAACTGTCCTGGTTCTCTTCATCATTGCTGTGGAACTTTACCGCCCGATCATCATCGGAAATGCAATCGACCAGTATATCAATGGTTATTATCATCCGTATGTAGAAGCCGACGTTTCCGCTCCGGACGCTATAAACTGGAACGGTCTTGTATTGTCGCGCGACCAGGCAGTATCCACGGCGGATTCTGCTTCCTTTTATCAGATTTTTCTCTGGAAGGATCGCTATTACATGGCAGAAAATCTCACCCGCTCTGAATGTACTGCACTGCAAAATGCCGATACATCTGTTTTAAAAAATTATGTCAGTGAAGGTGCTCAGAAGCTTACTTCCAATGATCTGAAGATTTTAAGACAAAATGATTTTAAGGGGATCCTAAAAGCCGGAATTCTGTTTCTTCTGCTGCTTTTTAGCGGATTTTTCCTGAACCTTGCCGACACCTGGCTTTTACAGAAGATGGGCCAGCAGATCGTGTACAAACTGCGTGAAGAAACATTTACACATATACACAGCCTGTCACTTTCTTTTTTCAATATAACACCGGTTGGCAAGCTCGTAACACGTGTATCTAACGATACTGAAGCAGTCAACGAACTGTTTTCCACCATTCTTGTGAAACTTTTTAAAAACGTTGTAAAGATTATTGGTTACGCTGTTGTCATGCTCTCAATTAATGTGAAAATGGCGGGTATATCCTTCCTGCTTTTACCTCTGGTTGCAATCCTGACTTTTGTTTTCCGGCATCTCTCCAGAAAAGCTTACCAGATCACAAGAAATAAAATCACAGAGCTGAACACCTTCCTGTCCGAACATATTTCCGGTATGAAGCTGATCCAGATCTTTGCACGCGAAAAAGAGAAATACAGTGAATTTGAAGGCAAATCTATGGAACTGTACCGTGCCAATTTCCGCGAGATCATGACTTTTGCGATCTTCCGGCCTTCAATCTATATGGTTTCGGTCATTGCCATGATCCTTGTTATCCGAACCGGAAGCCTTTCTGTGTTAAATGGAAGTCTTTCTCTCGGAACTCTGTTCGTGTTTATCACCTACATCAGCTCCTTTTTCGAGCCAATCCAAGAGCTTTCCGAACAGCTTGGAACCCTGCAGTCTTCCATTGCTTCCGCAGAAAAGATTTTCAGTATTCTTGATGTAAAACCAGAAATCGTATCTCCGGTCGATCCGACTCCGGTCAATATTCTTGGTGAAATTGAATTCCGCCATGTCTGGTTTACCTACGAAGAGGAAAATTATATTTTAAAAGATGTAAGTTTTGTAATCCAGCCGGGTGAAAAAGTTGCTTTTGTCGGCGCTACCGGGGCAGGAAAATCTACAATTTTAAATCTGATCGGAAGATATTTTGATATCCAGAAGGGACAGATCCTGATTGATGGGATTGATATTCATGAAATTGATCTGGATGTGCTCCGCGGTGCAATTGGTCAGGTTCAACAGGATGTCTTCATCTTCACCGGAGACATCAAAAGTAATATCTCGCTGAATAATGAAGCGATCTCACCGGACGATGTCAGACGGGCTGCCGAAATTGTAAATGCAGATCCATTTATTCAGAAACTGCCGCACGGATATGATGAGCCGGTCACAGAGCGCGGAAGTACTCTATCTGCCGGTCAGCGCCAGCTTTTGTCCTTCGCACGGACACTTGCTTATGATCCAAAGATCCTTGTTCTCGATGAAGCAACTGCCAACATCGATACAGAAACCGAAACACTGATCACACAGGCACTTGCGCGGCTGATGGATGGAAGAACTACGATCATGGTTGCCCACCGGCTTTCTACGATCCAGCATGCGGATAAAATTATTGTGATGCATCACGGAGAAATAAAAGAATCCGGAACCCATCAGGAGCTGCTGGCGAAGGATGGGTTGTATAAGAAATTATATGAATTGCAGTTGATGGATTAGACAATTCTGTCATTTTATTTTATATTGATTTTCTTCTTTATGTTTGTTACCATAAGTTCAAGGTGCTATTTCACTGTGTGCGACTTTTTACAGTCTTGGGTATGTGCGTGGAAAGCATGATTCCAAGACGCAAAAATAACCGCCCATCGTCCTGAGAAAACATGAGCGGTTATTTTTAATAACCAAATAATATCAGGCGAACCGTCATCGGTAGCACCTTTTCTATTTATTATACTAGCATCTTTACACTTTTATGTCAATTTTCTTTACAAGATTTCTTTCGCCCTATGGCATGCAACGGAATGTCCTTTGGCTTTCTTCTGCCTCTTTCTCTTCCATTCCGGATTTTTTAAGAGGTTCATTGATAATTTCTATCCTGTATTACTAATAGGTATTCTCTATAATTTTATAGCATTTCAGAATCTGCTCTGTTTTTTAATAGTACATTTAAACAAGACGTGCAAAAAAACGAGGCTCTACATCAATCGTAAAACCTCGTTCCTGTTTTCTACTATTATTTCATTTTCAAAATATTCTTTACGACAACATCATCCGGTCATTCGCAAACTCGCCGCCGCTGACTTCTTCAAACTTCGCCAGCAGATCTGCAACCTTCAGATTCTTCTTCTCTTCTCCTGATACATCGTAGATAATTTTTCCTTCATGCATCATGATCAGGCGGTTGCCGTGCGCGATGGCATCTTTCATATTATGTGTTACCATCATTGCAGTAAGCTGATGCTCCTGAATGATCTTATCAGAGATGGCAAGTACCTTCGCTGCAGTTTTCGGGTCAAGTGCTGCAGTATGCTCGTCCAGAAGTAAAAGTTTTGGCTTCTTAAGAGACGCCATCAAAAGAGTGATCGCCTGTCGCTGTCCACCAGAAAGAAGTCCGACTTTACTGCTCAGACGGTCTTCCAGTCCAAGATCAAGTTCTTTCAGGGCTTCTTTATAGCGCTCCCGCTCTTTTTTCGTAATGCCCCATCCAAGACCTCTGCGCTCGCCACGTCTGGCTGCGATCGCCATATTTTCTTCAATCGACATAGTTGCCGCAGTTCCAGTCATCGGATCCTGGAAAACTCTTCCCAGATAAAGTGCTCTTTTATGCTCTGAAAGCTTTGTAATATCCACTCCGTCAATGATGATCTTTCCTTCGTCTACAGACCACACTCCTGCGATCGCATTCAGTGTGGTGGATTTTCCTGCACCATTTCCACCGATGATAGTCACAAAATCACCCGGATTGAGGTTCAGATTCACTCCGTTAAGTGCGACTTTTTCGTTGATCGTTCCCGGATTAAAGGTTTTATGAATATTCTGGATTTCCAACATATATCCCATTATGCAGTCCTCCGTTTCTTTGTTAAATATTTACCCTTCATGTACGGAACTGCAAGGAAGCATGCAACCACTACCGCTGAGAACAGTTTCATATAATCAGAAGGCATCTTCAGCCACAATACCAGTGCGATTACAATATAGTAAATAATCGCTCCGATAAAGATTGCACCCAGTGTAAATGCAAAGGCTGCTTTTCTGCCTGCACAGAATTTTCCAAAAATAACTTCGCTGATGATAACGGCTGCAAGTCCGATTACAATGGCACCACGTCCCATATTAACATCGGCTGCTCCCTGGTACTGTGCGTAAATCCCACCGGAAAGTCCCACAAGTCCGTTGGAGATCATAAGCGCCAGAACCTTTGTAAAGCCTGTATTGATTCCCTGTGCACTTGCCATCTGCGGGTTACATCCGGTTGCACGGATCGATGCGCCAAGCTCAGTTCCAAAGAACCAGTAAATAATTGCGATCAGGATAAGTGCTGCCACGATCAGCTTTACAAAAAACAGTTCACTTCCTTCGCCGGTCACATAACGAAGCGATGCAACCAATTTATACTGCATAACATTGACTGCCTGATTGGATTTTCCCATGATTCCGAGATTCACCGAGTAAAGTCCGATCTGCGTCAGAATACTGGCCAGAATGCCCGGAATTCCAAAAAACGTATGTAAAATACCTGTCACAAATCCGGCTGCCATACCTGCCAGAAATGCGAAAAGAAGTGCCAGTGCCGGATTCATACCGCCGCGGATCAGCATAACTGCAACTGCTCCACCTGTAGCCAGCGATCCGTCAACCGTCAGATCCGCAAAATCCAGAATGCGGAAGGTGATATAAACGCCAAGCGCCATAATTCCCCAGATGATCCCCTGCGCTACATTTCCCGGAAGGGCGCGCACAAGAGACATCGGATCTAAAGCTGCTAAATACATTGTTCTTGCCTCTTTCTATACTGATTATTCCTCAATTGCTTCGTAATCGTCCGGAACAGTGATTCCGAGTTCGTCACAAATTGTTTTGTTATACATCTTTGTAACATTCGGTGCACTTTCAATATCCATGGTTGAGATATCTTTTCCATTTACAAGGATATCGTAAGCCATTTCACCTGCTCTGTATCCAATGTCATAGTAGCTGATAGAAAGAGTTGCAATACCACAGCCTTCACAGATTCCCTGTTCACCTGCGATTACCGGTACTTTTGCCGGAAGACAGATATTGTTGATAATCTCTGTGTTAGATGCCATTGTATTATCAGTTGGGATGTAAAGTGCGTCGCACTCATCTACTGCACTTGTCACTACAGACTGGATTTCATTAGAATCTGCTGCTGTGTATTCTTTATACTTAATTCCATCTTTTTCAAGTGCTTCCTCAAACTTCTTCGCCTGGTATGCTGAGTTCGGTTCTGCTGAACAGTAAAGGATACCTACTGTTTTTGCATCCGGAAGGAGCTCTTTAAGCATTGCTTCCTGTTCATCGATCGGTGCAAGGTCACAGGTTCCTGAAATGTTCATGCCTGTTGATCCTGTCCAGTCAGAAATATCAAGAGCAGTTGCATAATCTGTAACAGATGTTCCAAGAATCGGGATCGTGCTTGTTGCAGCTGCTGCACACTGAAGAGCAGTTGTTGCATTTGCAAGGATCAAGTCATCATTGTCTGCCACAAAATTGTTTACGATGGTTGCGCAGTTTGCCTGTTCGCCCTGTCCGTTCTGAAGATCGAACTTCACTTTGTCTTTTCCGAATTTTTCTTCACAGGCTTCTTCAAATCCTTTGGTTGCCTCGTCAAGAGCTGCATGCTCAAGCTGCTGGCAGATACCGATCTTATATACCTTGTCTGATGAATCCTTTGAAGAAGATTCTTTGTCTGATGAACTTCCGCCACAGGCAGCAAGTGCCAGTGTCATTGCTGCAGTAAGTGATACTGCTAAAATTTTTCTTGCTTTCATAATAACATACCTCCATCTATGTTCTTTTCGAACAAACTTTTTCCGTTTTGGCTTTATAGCTTTAAACTTTAGCGGTTTAAACTTCAATGGTTTAAAGCTTTGCCGTGATATTGATTATAGCGTTTTTTTGTACTTTAGTCAAGGTATGTTACAAAAAGCTACAGAAATTCTAGCTTTTCCGGTCCATTATCCTGCAAAATAAAATCGCCGCCCCGGTACTGACCGCCGTTGCCGCAATCCCAGGTCCAACAACGGCTGTCGGATTCACGCTTCCGTACTGGCTCCGGTAGGCGATCACCGACACCGGGATCAGCTGCAGTGAAGAAATATTTACGATCAGGAAGGTACACATCTCATTGCTTGCAACGCCTCTTTTTCTTACCGGTCCTGCCGCTTTTCCAAGGCGGCGGTCTTCTTCCAGCTTCTGAAGCTCTTCCATTGCTTCAAGACCTGCCGGAGTTGCCGCCCAGCCAAGTCCGAGGATATTTGCAATGATGTTTGCCGCGATTGGTTTTTCTGCCGGGTGATCTTTTGGCAGTTCTGGAAAGAGGAAATGGATCAGAGGGGAAAGGCAGTCAGCTGCCGTTTTCAGAATGCCGGATTTTTCTGCGATTTCCATGAGTCCGGTCCAAAAGGACATGACGCCCATCATGGTAATACAGAGTGTGACAGCTTCTTTGGAGGAATCTAAGGCGGCGGTGGTGATGTCCGGCATTTTGCCGGAGAAAGCGGCAAAAAGGATGCCAATAAGAATCATTCCCGACCACAGGTAGTTGAGCATTTTTTCTCCTTTCTTGGATGGGGGAAACGTTGGGAAAGGGGACGCCGGGTGGAAAATAAATTGTGTTCAAATTCAAATTGTGCAAACCATTCCGACGAACCTCTTAGAGCGAGAATCGTGTTCAGCAATGGCTTCCACGATTCCTGAGTTTCGTCTCCATTGCACAAAAAATTGAATTTGAACACAATTTATTTTCCGCCCGGCTGACATTCTACAAGTCATACTTTTCCGCCAAACTATAAATGGGGAGTCGAAAAGCCTGCTCTTTGAGATTGCATCTCAAAGTTGCAGGCTTTTGCTGCGATTTCAATACATTTATATGTATGAAATTGCTTCCTTATTCAAGACATTTTTCAGGGTGCTCTTTTTCATATAGTTCTTTCATTTTGTCAATTTCTTCTTGGGTATACTCTTCTACTTCAGTTTTCGTCACTTTCTTAATGTGTTGTTTTTTCAAACGCAAATACACATATTCCCGGAAGAGGGTGTAGAGTACGGACACTAATGGAATGAATATGAGCATTCCTATGATTCCCAGAAGGTTGCCGCCAATGGTGACTGCGGCGAGGACCCAGATGGAGGGAAGCCCTACGGAGCTACCGACTACGTGTGGGTAGATCAGGTTACCTTCGATCTGCTGGAGGATCAGAAATACAAGGATGAAAAGGATTGCCTGTTTCGGGCTCACCATGAAGATCAGGAGGCTGCCAAGTACGCAGCCGATGAAGGCTCCAAAGATTGGGATCAAGGCTGTGAAGGATATGATGATTCCAATCAACAGTGCATACGGCATTTTCAGTATACTTAATGTAATTACAAACATACTTCCGAGGATGACTGCTTCCAGGCACTGTCCGGTAAGGAAGTTTGCGAAGGTACGGTAGGTCAGGGAACAGACTTCAAGAATTACTTCTGCTTTTCGTTTTGGAATAAACGCGAAAAACACTTTTCTCACCTGCACATGCAGTTTTTCTTTCTGGAAAAGAATATAGCAGGCAAAGGAAAAGGCAATAAAAAATGTAGTAACTCCACTGACGATGGAACCAACCGCTGTCATCGTTGTATTCATAAAATTTCCCGCACCATTTCCGAGAATACTCATCCCCCACTGGATTGCCTTATTCGGATTGAACTCCACCTGGTTCACAAGATCCATGATTTCCCGGTTATTGTGTGTAAATTCCCGTACCCAACTCTGCATCTGCGGAATAAATTCTGCAATACTGTTCATCAGACTTCCAATTGTTGCCGTAAGCTGCGGAATCAGACCGAACATGACAAGAACGATCACCCCCACTACCAGTACGATCGTAAGAAGAAGACTGATCGGTCTTGCAAGCTTTTCTGCCGCCTTACTTCCTTTCTCTTTTGTCTTTCCAAATAATTTTTTCTCCAGAAAGCTCATCGGAACATTGATCACAAACGCGATCGCACCGCCAAGAGCGAAGGGAAAAATAATCCCCCATACCGCCTTGATCACGCCAAAAACCACATCAAATTTCCACAATGCAACTACGATCAGCGCTGTAAATACGATCAATTCCCGGATTTTTTTTATAGATAATTTACTAAAATCCACTATTTTCTCCATTCTACTACAACATATTTATGGTTAATCCCCTACAGCCAGTAAGAATTTTCCCATATTGTTACTCAGATAATTTTCCACGTACCCACTTCAGAAGCTGTATGATTGGAAAACAGGCAAATGCATACAGGTAGACAGTCCCAAGCTGTTCAAAGTTCAATGTTTCTACTTTGAACACCTGATGCAGCCCCGGAATTGTAAGTACAGCCGTGATCAGAATTGCGCCCAGTGCAAATGCGCCCTGCATCCATTTATTATTGAAAAACCGTTTGGTAAAAATCACCGGATGATCTGATTTACAGTTATATCCGTGAAACAGCCGTGCAAGACAGAGCGTTCCAAATGCATAAGTACTTCCAAGAAGTGCACCGTCCTGATGATATCCTGTCAGGAAACTGATCATCGTCATTACACCGATCACCAGTCCTTCCAGACCAATCTTTGACAGGAAATCTTTTGTCAGGATCGACTCATCTGCCGGTCTTGGCTTCTCATTCATCACATCACTGGTATGCGGTTCTACTCCCAGTGCAATTGCCGGGAGACTATCAGTCAGCAGGTTGATAAAAAGCAGATGAACCGGTGCAAACGGAACCGGAAGTCCTGCGATCGATGCATATAAAACAGCGAGAATTGCACCGAAGTTTCCCGATAACAGAAACTGGATCGCATACTTGATATTACGGTATAAATTTCGTCCGTTTTCCACTGCTTTTACAATTGTGGCAAAATTATCGTCTGTAAGTACCATCGCCGCTGCATCTTTGGCAACTTCTGTTCCGGTTACTCCCATTGCAACACCTATATCTGCCTGCTTAAGAGCCGGTGCATCGTTGACACCGTCGCCGGTCATCGATACAATATTTCCACGCTCTTGCCATGCACGGACGATCCGGATCTTATGTTCCGGCGAAACCCTTGCATAGACAGAAATCTTCGGGACAAATCCCCGCAACTCCTCGTCACTCATATTTTCAATCTCCGCGCCCTCACAGGCTTCGGATAAATCCTTTAAAATGCCGATCCGTTTTGCGATCGCTGCTGCCGTGATCTTATGGTCTCCCGTGATCATCACCGGACGGATGCCTGCTTTGATACATTCTTCTACTGCAGCTTTTGACTCTTCCCTCGGCGGATCCATCATCGCGATCATTCCGAGAAATACCAGATGGTCCTCATCCTCTGCGGTCAGCAGATGTTCTTCCGGAATCTCCCGGAAGGTAAATGCCAGCACTCGAAGACCTTCCATTGAAAATTCCTGATTCTGGCTCTGAATCTTTTCTTTATCTTCTTTTGTAATCTCCCGTATTCCATTTTCTGTCCAGATCCGGTCTGTCAGATCCAGGAGACGGTCAACCGCACCTTTGACGATCATCCGGTTTTCGCCGTCTATCCGGTGAAGCGTCGACATCATTTTCCGGTCACTGTCAAATGGAATCTCATCTTCTCTTGGATAACTTTCTCTTACTTCTGCAGCTTCCACTCCATAGCGGCTTCCCAGATTGATCAGCGCTGTCTCTGTCGGATCTCCGATTTCCACTCCATTTTCATTGGTAGAATCGTTACATAAAATGCTGCAATCAAGCAGAAATCTCTGTGCCGGATCTGCCATATCAATCTCATCTGCCCGGATTCTTCTGCCTTCTATATAATAATCTTCAACAGTCATCTTATTCTGCGTGAGAGTTCCGGTTTTATCCGAACAGATCACGGAGACACTTCCAAGACCTTCTACCGCCTGCAGTTTTCGAATGATTGCATGCTCCTTGGCCATCTTCTGCGTTCCGAAAGAAAGGACGATTGTTACAATTGAACTTAATGCCTCCGGGATTGCTGCAACCGCAAGTGCTACTGCAAACATAAACGCGCTTCCGATATTTTCTCCACGAAATACACTGATTCCAAATAAGATTCCGCAAAATACCAGGATCAGAACCGAAAGCTTCTTTCCGAACTCTTCCAGATTCACCTGAAGCGGAGTCTGCTTTTCAGAGGTTGATTTCAAAAGTCCGGCAATCTTTCCGACTTCTGTCTGCATACCTACACTTGTCACAACGGCTCTTCCACGTCCGTAAGTAACAAAGCTTCCCGAAAATAACATATTGTTCCGGTCACCAAGCGGCACTTCCTCTTCGATTTCATCCAGGCTTTTCTCAACTGCAAGACTTTCCCCGGTCAGTGCACTTTCATCGATCTTCAGGCTTGCGTTCTCGATCAGTCGTCCGTCTGCCGGAACATAATCCCCGGCTTCCAGAAGGATCACATCTCCAACTACCAGTTCTCTTGCCGGAATCGGTGTCACCGTACCATTCCTGAGAACCTTCGCCTCCGGTCCTGAAAGCTTTTTCAGGCTCTGAAGCGACTGCTCTGCTTTTACCGTCTGCACGGTTCCCAAAATTGCATTCATTGTAATGACGATCACAATAACCGCCGCACTTTCTGCGTCTCCTAAAATTCCTGAAATAATCGCCGATGCAATCAGGATAATCACCAGGAAATCCTTGTACTGCTCCAAAAAAATCTGCAGCACACTTTTTTTCTTTCCCTCCGCAAGCTCATTCCATCCACATTTTTCACGGGACTTTTCCACTTCTTTTATCGTAAGTCCCTCTTCTCTGCTTCCCATCTGTCCAAGCACTTCTTTTACCGATGACTGATAAATTTCTTTCATCCTTTCCGCCTCCTGTTTCTGAGTATTCACATTCCTGAATTTCTTATGCAACGAAGCTCTCTTTCGATAAAAATGTACAAAAAAAGAAACCCTTATTGCACAACAAATAATGCAATAAAAGTCTCACCATTTTCTTGTGGTACCGGATGCTTCCACCGTACTGACGACACCACAAACGCGGATTCCCTTGCGTAGGTTACTCCCCTTTATTAACGTAACTATATACCACGAATAGCCCGATTGTCAAGAAAATTTTAACCGGAGTCTCCAAAATCGGAAACTCCGGCAAATAATTTCACATCTTAGTTCGTAATTGTCTTTTCTGTCTCTTTGTCGAACACATGGATCTTTTCAGCATCGAATGCAAATGTAACAGTGTCGCCTGTTCTTGCTGTTGTTCTAGGATCAACACGGGCTGTCATTGTAGCTCCTTCATAATCAAAGTGGAGGTATACTTCAGCACCAAGCATTTCATATACACGGATCTTAGCCTGAATAACTGTATTCGGTGAAGATGTGATAAACATCTGCTCATCATGTACATCTTCCGGACGGATTCCAAGGACAACAGTCTTTCCTTCATATCCTCCATCGATAAGTTTCTTTGCTTTTGCCGGTGGAAGTTCAATATCAGCCGGTCCAACTTTGAGGACAACTTTGTCACCCTTCTTCTGGCATACAGCATCAAGGAAGTTCATCTGTGGTGATCCGATGAATCCTGCAACAAAGAGGTTGCATGGGGTATCATAAAGTACCTGTGGTGTATCTACCTGCTGAACAACACCTGCGTTCATAACTACGATTCTGGTTCCCAGTGTCATAGCTTCTGTCTGGTCATGTGTTACGTAGATGATTGTTGTACCAAGTCTCTGATGAAGTTTGGAAATCTCGATACGCATCTGTCCACGAAGTTTAGCATCCAGGTTGGAAAGTGGTTCATCCATAAGGAATACCTTCGGGTTACGAACGATTGCACGTCCCATAGCAACACGCTGTCTCTGTCCACCTGAAAGAGCTTTTGGTTTACGGTCAAGCAGTGGTTCAAGGTCAAGGATCTTAGCTGCTTCACGAACCATCTTATCAATCTCCGGTTTCGGAACTTTTCTTAATTTAAGTCCGAATGCCATGTTATCATATACAGTCATATGTGGGTACAGAGCATAGTTCTGGAATACCATCGCGATATCTCTGTCTTTTGGTTCTACATCATTTACCACTTTGTCACCGATCTTAAGTTCACCGCTTGTGATCTCTTCCAGACCTGCAACCATACGAAGTGTAGTAGATTTACCACATCCAGATGGTCCTACAAAAATGATAAATTCTTTATCTTCAATTTCAAGGTTGAAATCTTTAACTGCTTCAAATCCGTTCGGATATGTTTTGTTAATATGCTTTAATGATAAGCTTGCCATTTATTTTTCCTCCTAAATCTTTGTGCGATTCTTACACACGCTGTCGCTGTTCTTGTTTCTGAAATAAAGTATATCTTTTTTTACATCGTCGGTCTATGACCGGGTTGAACAAAGATTTTTCAAGAAGGTGTACAAATTGACGAAAGCCTTACAGCAGTTCTTTATAAATGTCCCTCTTTCCGACTCCGCGGTCTTTTGCCACCTTTTTCATGGCTTCTTTCTTATCGATTCCCTGGTTCATATAGTAATCCATATGCTCCTGAACCGTCATTTCTTCCCATTTTGCGCGCTCCTCCTGTAAAATGCTCTCCCGGCTCTTCCCCTCGATCACAAGCACACACTCCCCCTTCGGATCGTTGCTCTCGTAATAAGAAACCGCTTCCGCAAACGTGGTGCGAAATGCAGTCTCATGCTTTTTTGTAAGTTCCCGGCACACAGTCAGATGTCTGTCCCCGCCAAGAACTTCTCCAAGCTCTCTCAAGGTTCTCACCAGACGGTGCGGTGCTTCGTAAACGATCATCGTTCTTGTCTCATCTACAAGCTCACCCAGGACTGCCTGTCTTTCCTTTTTGTCCGTTGGAAGAAATGCTTCAAATGCAAATCTTCTGGTGGAAAGCCCGGAAAGTGTCAGTGCCGTAATACAGGCAGCGGCTCCCGGAAGGGAAGTGACCGTAATTCCGGCTTCATAGCACATTTTCACCAGTTCCTCACCCGGATCTGAGATTCCCGGTGTGCCGGCATCGGTGATCAGTGCAATATTTGTCCCTGCAAGAAGTTTCTCCACCAGAGCATGTCCTTTGTCTATCTTATTATATTCATGATAACTGGTCATCGGTGTTTTGATCTCAAAATGGTTCAGCAGTTTAATACTGTTCCTGGTATCTTCCGCTGCAATCAGGTCAACCTCTTTCAGCGTCCGGATCACCCGGAACGTCATATCCTCCAGATTGCCGATCGGCGTTGCGCACAAATATAATGTTCCTGCCATAGTTACTCCTTTCCAGTCCCTGTCATTCCGTAATGTTCCAGGATTTCCCGTGTATAACTGCCATCTTTCTCATAAACGATCAGCGGCGGCTCCACGGTCATCCGCGATTTCGCGCCACGGATTCCCTCGATCAAAACCATGTTTGGCTCCTTATCCACATATGGATACACCAAGCGCATCCGCTTCGGCTCCAGCTTCGCCTCGCACATTGCCGGCAGGATCTCGGCAAGCCGGAACGGTCTGTGTACCATGTAAAATCTGCCTCCGGCTTTTAAAGTCCGCGCACTTTCCCGGATAATATCATCCAATGTACAAAGGACTTCATGCCTTGCGATCGCCTTGGCACTCTCCGGATTGGCAAACCCATGCCCACCGATCATATACGGCGGATTCGTTGTGATCACATCCATGGAACCGTGTCCAAATATCTGTGACGCTTCTTTGATATCTCCCGTCACAATGTCGATCTGCTCCTCAAGCTGGTTGTGCCAGACGCTCCGGCGCGCCATATCTGCGCTCTCTTCCTGGATCTCCAGCCCTGTAAAATGCTTTCCTTTTGTCTTTGCGGCCAAAAGAATCGGGAGAATTCCCGTTCCTGTTCCAAGATCAAGAACGCATTCTCCCGCTTTTACTTTGGCAAAGGCACTTAAAAGCACTGCATCCATTCCGAAGCAGAACCGCCCCGGGCTCTGGATGATCTCATAGCCTTTTATCTGTAAATCATCGAGCCGTTCTCCCGGCTTAAGATTATTTGTCATCTAACTTTGACGCTCCTTCACCTTTCTCCAGAGCTGCAAGCTCTTTCATTTCCTGTTTGGAAAGTTTCACATCCTTTTTCCGGCGGCGCGGTTTGAACTTCAGGTCAGCTGCCGGATATTCACGGATTTCTTTCTCATCATTGTCCAGAGTTACAATAACCCTGACAAGCTGACGCAGTACGCTTAATGACTGTACTTCACCTTTCAGGCCTTCCGGAGTTGTCACTGACTCACCTACAGACGGAAGATTATTGTTGAGTTCCTCGTATGTCTCTTCCTCATTTGTCAGGCAGCACATCAGTCTGCCACATACACCTGAAATCTTAGTCGGGTTCAGCGACAGATTCTGTTCTTTTGCCATCTTGATCGAAACCGGTGCAAACTCAGACAGATAGGTGTGGCAGCAAAGCTCTCGTCCACAGATCCCGATTCCTCCGCGGATCTTCGTCTCGTCTCTTACACCGATCTGGCGAAGTTCAATCCTGGTACGGAATACCGCTGCCAGATCCTTTACCAGTTCACGAAAATCAATTCTCCCGTCTGCGGTAAAGTAAAACAGCACTTTATTGTTGTCAAAGGTATATTCTGCATCGATCAGCTTCATCTCCAGCTCATGCTTGTGGATCTTTTCCAGACAAATCTGAAATGCTTCTTTTTCTTTTTTGCGATTCTTTTCTTCTACACGGCGGTCATCCTCTGTCGCCAGGCGGATCACTGTCTTAAGAGGCTGGGTGATCTCTTCATCCTTCACTTCCTTCGGTCCCATCACAACGTTACCGAATTCTACTCCTCTCGCAGTCTCTACAATTACCTGATCGCCACGCTTCACCTCAAATTTGCCCGGTGAGAAAAAATAGATCTTTCCTGCAGTCCGAAAACGGACTCCAATTACTTTTGTCATTCCCTAGTTCTCCTTTATTGTCAACAGAAGAAGTTCCATGACAAGATCAAAGTTGACATTGGCGCGCAGTCTCGCCTTTGCTTTCTCAAGTGCTTCCAGAATTGTCTCAATTCCTTCATAAGAGCTCTTTTTCGCACGCTCCCTGATACTGTCGATCTCTTCACCGAAAATCAGTCTGTCGATATTCATTGTTGCTTTATAGATCAGAACATCACGATACCAGATCATAAGGATGTCCAGATAATCTGTGATCTCAATCTTGTAAGCGGAAATCCGTTTCACAGCTTCCACCAGATCACCGAGTTCCATGGTATCGATATTCTTCAGCAGACGAACTGCCTCATCTTTAATTTCATTAAAATGCTCAGAGCCTGCCAGCATAGCAGCTTTTCCAATATTGCCCTGTGCAAATGCAGTACACACGTCTGCCTTGTAATCAGGAACCTGAAGCTGCTCCATCAGATACCTTTTCACAAGCTGATCCTTAATGTTGCGGAGCTTCAGCATAACGCATCTTGAGCAGATCGTTGGGAGCAGACTGTTCGCATTCTCTGTAAGAAGCAGAATTACCGCATAAGCAGGTGGCTCTTCGATTGTCTTCAACAGAGCATTCTGTGCCTGTACAGTCATCATATCTGCATCCGGCACAATGTAGGTCTTGTATTTTCCATTATAAGGCTTCACCTGAATATCCCCATTGATCTGAACCCGGATATCATCTACACTGATGCTGTTCGGCTTTTCATGCGTTACCCAGATAATATCCGGATGATTGCCGCTGACTGCCTGCTTGCACGAATGGCACTCATAGCACGGTTCTGTTCCGCCCTTTTCGCACTGCAGAGTCTGTGCAAAAAGACCTGCAAGCATCTTCTTTCCTGATCCCTTCTCGCCGTTCAGAATATAAGCGTGTGATACTTTATCTTCTGTAACCGCGTTCTGTATATACTGAATGATCTCGCTATGTCCTACGACATCTTTAAATCCTGACATATTATCACCCTCTTCTTTCTTACTATTCCATTAGTATAACATAAATTTATGCAGATACCTAGAGCAAATTCCTGTGGTCTTTCTGAATTATTTCTGAAAATTCTGCGAATTTCGCTTTGCAGGTATGCTTTTCAATAATAAAAGATGACAACTTTTTCGATATGTTTTATAATAGACATAAATATATAAAGATTCTGTATCCAATGATGTAATCAGATTGCTCCATTGTTACGCAATTTATTCTTTTGATACTTACATCATACAATTTATGAATATAAATTTTTCAACCAGACAAACTTTATATAAGTTTCTTACACAGAAAGGGGATGAACTCATGCTGGAAGTAAAAAATCTTACATTCCAGGTGAATGAAAACGGAATAGAACGCAGCATTGTAGAAAATATCAGTTTTAACGTAGAAGACGGAGAAATGCTGGTGATCACCGGTCCGAACGGAGGTGGCAAATCCACACTTGCAAAAGTGCTGATGGGGATTGACCAGGCAAGTGCCGGACAGATCATCTTAGACGGAACCGATATCAGTGATTATGATATCAACCACAGGGCAGAAGCCGGAATCGGTTACGCATTCCAGCAGCCACCGCGCTTCAAAGGAATGACGGTAAGCAAGCTTTTATCACTTGCGGCTGGAGAAGATCTGACAAGAGATGTCTGTTGCAGACTTTTAAGTACCGTTGGACTTTGTGCCAACGAATACATTGAACGTGAAGTAGACGGAACCTTATCCGGCGGTGAAATGAAGCGTCTGGAAATTGCAACCGTTCTCGCAAAGCCGCACAAACTCTGTATTTTCGATGAACCGGAGGCCGGAATCGATCTCTGGAGTTTTTCTATGTTGATCGAACAGTTTGAAAAAATGCACAAAGAGAAAAAACAGAGTCTTATTCTTATTTCTCATCAGGAGAGAATCATCCAGATGGCTGACCGGATCATGGTGATCGAAGGCGGAAAGATCGCTTCGATCGGACAGACTGCGGATATCCTTCCACAATTATTAGGAAAGACAGCCGATTCTTACAGCTGTCTGAAATGTAGATAACAGGGGAGGAAGATACAATGACTTTATTGGATAAAATTACAGAAAAAGTATTAGCACAGATCGATGACACCGGTTTTACACAGTCCGGTGCATTCAATTTACGACATAATGGAATCGCTCTCTGCCACGGAGACAGTGAGCATATTAAAATCAAGAAAAAACAGGACAAGCCGGGAATTGATATTTTCATCGATGGAAAAACAGACGGCGAAGAAGTTCATATTCCGGTTGTTGTTGATGCAAGCGGAATGACGGACGTTGTTTACAATGATTTTTATGTAGCAGAAGGTGCAAATGTAACTATCATTGCCGGATGTGGTATCCACAACAGCGGATGTAACGAAAGCCGCCATGATGGTATTCATACTTTCCATGTGGAAAAAAATGCAAATGTACGCTATGTAGAAAAGCATTATGGAGAGGGCGAAGGCACTGGAACCCGTGTACTCAATCCTGTTACCGAAGTTTATCTTGGTGAAAATTCTGTATTTACACTGGATACTGCTCAGATCAAAGGAGTCGATTCTACGGTTCGTGAAAATAATGTACATCTGGAAGCCGGTTCCAAGCTTTATGTCATTGAAAAACTGATGACACATGGAAAACAGGAAGCTACTTCAAATATGATGGTGGAACTGCTCGGAGAAGGCAGCTCTGCGCAGATCGTATCCCGTTCGGTCGCAAAAGGCGAATCCAGACAGGTCTTCCATCCGAGGGCTGTCGGAAAGAACCGTTGCCATGCACATGTTCAGTGTGATTCTATTATCATGGATCATGCAGAAGTAAGTTCAATTCCTGAGATCAATGCGAAGCATGTGGATGCGGCTATTATCCACGAAGCTGCGATCGGAAGGATCAATGATGAGCAGTTAATCAAGCTGCGGACTCTTGGAATGACGGAAGAGGAAGCAGAAGGGGTGATTATTGAGAACTTCTTGAATTAGAGTCATACGTGTAGTAGTAAAAGAGACGAAAAAGACAAAATTATCCTCTGGCTATGCTCAGTTGCACTAACCATTCCACCGAGCCTTTGAAAGCATCAATTGTGTCAGCAATGGCTTCCACAATTGATTAAGTCTCGGTTCCATAGTGCAAAATTCGCAGATCCAGAGGATAATTTTTGTCTTTTTCTGTGTCTTAACTCCACTACATTATAAAATCTTATTTAAGTTTCAAGAATTTCTCAATGCAGGATTCATCTGAACAGGTGGGCCTGTCTCACTGGGGTGTTGAGATCGGTGTTATTTATGAATGGTTGAGTTTTGTATGGTTTATAGCTGACTCTGCTTTTTTAGTATTTTTTTACAGATTTTTTCGAGGATGTCTTCAAGGTCTGTGTTTTCGTAGCGTTCTGTGATTCCGGCGTGGGCGAGGTTTTCTTCGGAGAAATCTTTGGAATCGGCGAGGAAACGGCGGCACATTTCGGCGTATTTGGGTTCTTTCTGGGTTTTCTCACGGGCGAGGGCTCGGGTTAAGCGCTCTCCGTCTTCTACCTCGATGTAAAGTGGAACTACTTTTTCGTTTCCAAAATAGGTTTTCAATTTTTCATAGGATTCAAGAGTTCCGATCATGAGATAATCCTGATTTTTTTGTTCAAAATCGAACTGTCCGTCATCAGCGGTGAAATAGTGCCAGATACCATAAACTGTATTGTAAGCACGTTCTTCGATCAATCGGCCTTCTGTTTTGAACTTTTCAAGTTCAGTTTCGTCTGTAAAGAAATATTCTTCGCCTTCTTTTTCTCCCTCACGCCGTGGACGGGTTGTATAGATCGTTACATTTTTTAACTGTGGCATTCTTTTTCTCAATTCTTTGTAGATTGTGTCTTTCCCCGTTGAACTTTTTCCCATCAGATAATATATTTTACTCATGTTTCCACACCTTTATCTTGCCTTCCGTCTGTATTCCTTCTATTTGGAGATTCTGTGTTTCATAATAACAAAGAAGTTCTACTGCTTCCCGGCTGATCCGCTCTCCGGGTACGATAACCGGGCTTCCCGGTGGGTAGAGATATGCGTATTCCAGAGAAATGTGTCCTTCACTTTCTTTCCATGGAATCTCTTCTGCTTCTCCGTCTTCTTCCCGGTCTGCTGCCTCCTGCGGTGTAAAATACTGCTCCAGTCTAGGAAGCTCTCCGGAAATCTCTATGCTTCCGGAAACGGCTGTTTTTGCTTCCAGCTGACCGTCTATTTCCAGTAACGCAGCTTTTAACCTGTCCAGTCCTTCCTGCGTATCTGCCACGGTCGTCATCGCAAGTACATAGGTTCCTCCGGTCATTTCCATTTCCAGATGATATTCTTTTCGCAGCCGGTCCGCAAGTTCCGGACTTGTAATATTTGCATTTGCCGTGGAAATCACAACTTTGGAAATATCATAATGTTCTGTACGGAGAATCTGTAAATGCTGCAATAGTTCCAGCTCTTCTCTGAACTTTTGCAGCCTCTCTACATAAAGTTCAAATGCTTCCTCACATTTTCCATCCAAGAAATCCACGCAGGCATCCAGGCTTGCCATGAAAATATACGACGGACTGCTGCTCTGCAACATATCCAGATATTTCTTAATTCTTCTTCGATTGGCAAGCTTTCCGTTAATATGCAGGATCGCTGTCTGGGTAAGGGACGGCAATGTCTTGTGCAGACTGTTGATCACCACATCTGCTCCCAAATCATTTGCACACTCCGGAAATGCCGGATGAAATCCAAAATGAGGTCCGTGTGCTTCATCTACGATCAGCGGAATCCCATACGAATGTACCACTTCTGCAATTCCTTTCACATCCGATACCACACCGTCATAGTTTGGAGATACGATCACAACGGCTTTGATATCCGGCTCTGCAGCAAGTGCTTTTGCCACATCTTCTTTGCTGATCTCCCCGTTCATATGCATGGAAATATCAAATTCCGGATACACATAGCGCGGTACAAGACCATTCATATAGATTGCATGGTAAATGGATTTGTGACAATGGCGTGCCACCAGAATCTTATCTCCCCGGTGCGTACATCCCATCACTGCACTTAAAATTCCGGCAGTACTTCCATTTACCAGAAAATGACTTTCCTCTGCCCCAAATACCCTTGCGGCTCTTTCCTGCTCTTCTTTTAAAATACCATCTGCGTGATGCAGATCATCGAAACCATCGATTTCCGTGATATCCAGATCGTATGGGAGTTCAATTCCAAGAAGTGCCTTGTTTCTCTTATGTCCCGGCATGTGAAATGCGTAAAAATCGCTCTCGGAATATGCTTTTAATTTATCGTATAGTCGTTCCATTTGATACCTCTTTAAGTCTTTTAGAAACATCATATAATTTTTCTTCCGAAAACGCAAGAGGACGAAACGGTTCTCCCATTTCGTCCTTTCCATATATTCCGGCTTACACAGCCACAATCTCAAACACTTTCGCCTGGAAATCTCCCTTATCATTCACGCCCTTCTTCCATACACCGGACGCAGAATCGGACAGGATCATTCCGACTTGCATCAGCTCATCGCCATAGCAGTCATAATCATATCCGCTGACCTTATAACAGATATCTTCTTTCAGCCCTTTCAGCTTCAGTCTCTTAAATCCAACATTGACCGGCTGCATTACCCGGTAATAACCGACCAGCGCCTTCTTCTGATCCTCCGATACGATCATCCATGCGGTCTCATTTCCCTCAAACGGACTCTTCAGTCGATAGAAAGTTCCTTTCTGGATCAGTTCTCTCTTCTCCTTCATGAATGCGATCTGTCTGCGGATTTCTTCCTTTTCTTCCTCGCTGAGTTTTAAAAGATCAAGCTCATATCCGAACGTTCCGAAGTAAGCCACATCCGCTCTTGTCTCGATCGGTGTCACACGGTTTGTCTGATGGTTCGGTGACGCTGATACATGGCTTCCCATACAGCTTACCGGATAGACCATAGAAGTTCCATATTGGATCTTCAGACGTTCAATCGCATCGGTATCATCCGAAGTCCATCCCTGCGGTGCATAATAAAGCATTCCCGGGTCAAATCTTGCCCCACCACTTGCACAGGATTCAAACAATACATGTGGGAACCGGCTGGTCAGACGCTCATAAAGCTCATACACTCCAAGAACGTATTTGTGGCAGACCTTTCCCTGATACTCTCTGTCATTTCCATTGGAGAACACCTCTGAAAATGTACGGTTCATATCCCATTTGATATAAGATACCGGCACTTCTGCAAGAAGATTTTCCAGCATGTCCCCGATATATTCACGTACCTCTTTCTTAGAAAAATCCAGTACATACTGTGTCCGGCTGTGGCAGATCCGCTTGCCCTGTTCTGCAAGAAGCCAGTCCGGATGCGCCCTGTACAGATCACTGTCTTTGTTCGTCATCTCCGGTTCAATCCAGAGCCCGAATTTTAAACCTTTGGCATTGATCTTTTCTGCCAGCTCCTTTAACGTTCCTTTCAACTTTTCCTCATTCGGATACCAGTCACCAAGGGAAGAAGTACTGTCATCTCTCTTTCCAAACCATCCATCATCCAATACAAAAAGCTCCATTCCAAGATCTGCTGCCGCATCCGCAAGTCCCAGAAGCTTTGGCGCATCAAAATCAAAATAAAATGCTTCCCAGCTGTTGATCAGGATCGGGCGAACCTTATCTCTCCAGGTTCCCCTTGCCAGACGTGTGCGGTACAGCTTGTGAAAGGTCTGGCTCATTCCGTTAAGTCCGGCTTCCGAATATACCATTACCATCTCCGGTGTCTGGAAGGATTCGCCTTTTCCAAGTGTCCACTTAAATCCATTTGGATGGATTCCCATCAGCACACGGGCGGTATCATAATTGTCTACCTCTGTCTGTGCAAGAAAATTTCCGCTGTAAACCAGGCTGAAACCGTAGACCTGCCCCTGGAACTCGTCTGCATTTTCACGCGCAAGTGCAAGGAACGGATTGAACTGGTAGCTGCTGCATCCGCGCATACTGTAAATACTCTGGATACCGTAATCTAGCTTATGTCTTCTCACATGGCGCTCTCTCGCCCACACACCGGCAAGATCGATCATCTCATAATCCTTGTCCGGCAGATCCACACAGGCGCTCATTGCAGAAAGAAGTGTGATCTTTTCGTCAGAATCACATTCAAAACGTACACTTCTCGCGATCACCGGAAATGCTTCATAGATCGTATATAAAAGGACAATTCTTGTATTGATACTTGTATCCTCCAGAACCAGTTCCAGAGTCTGCGCCTCATCATCACTTTCTACATATGTCGCCGGAAGTCCTTCAAGCTTTGGTTTGCCATTATAAATTTTATGCTCTTTATATACAAACTCGACTACATGGCTTCCGTTCTCCCGCTCGATCTCATATGCCGGAAAACGCATATCTCCGCAGCCGAAAGTCGGATACTCCTGCTTGATATTCTCCAGTGAGAATGTAGAATTTCCCTCGAAAGCATACGGTGACATATCGCGCGTCGCATATTCAAAAAGATGTCCAAAATCTTCTCTGTGTGTCAGGCGTTTTCCGTAGTAGAGCTGTCCCGGCTGTTCGTTGTCAAGGATCTTGATGATATAGCTGATCTCCTGGTTGTAGAGATGAAACTCTCTTGTTTTTTCATTGTATATGATTGGCATATCGTTTCTCCTCATTCCGTATTGTATAACGTTCATTTTTCCGTATTATCTGTATAGTATCACTGTTGGTTTTTCAGCGTCAATGATTCCTGCGGATAAATTTGTAAAAACGTACACTCAAAAAAGGGACTCTGTCCTTTCCTAAAAGACATCATCCCTTTTCCTTTCTTAGCAGATTTATTTAATTTTCTCTTTGTATTCTTTTACTCTGCACTACTGTCCACTTTCCATCCAAGCGCTTTCTCTACCGTATCGATCAGTACCCGGCTTACTCTTTGTGAACCGTCCATCTGTACATAATAGTAGGTCGCACTGTCGTCCTTGCTTCCCACATAGAATGTAACTGTCTTTTCCTTGTCATCATCCGACGTATCCTTGTAAGTCAGCTCCACCTTCGTCCGCTGATCTTCCGCAAGCCCGTAATTGCCAAGCGTCGCGTCCGTCACATGATAATCTGCACAATCTGTAAAATAGAATCCGGAAAGTGCTGTCATAATACTTGTGACAGTATCTTCCTGATCCTCATTGTCCGCTTCGTAGGTTTTTACCTCGTCACCCGGTTTTGTCACAGTCTCTTTTACAAAGTTATCAGATGTAACTGTTACAAAGCTGTCCTTTTCAGCAACATCTGCAAGCTGCCATACCATTTCCGAAATCAGATCTGCCGATACCGTGTACACTTTTTCTGTTCCATCTTCCATGAAATAATAATTTTCTCCGGAAGCATTCCCGATTAGAAATTTATGTGCCTCGCCATCCTTTCCGGTCAGCGTAAGATTATATTCCGGTGAATCAAATCCATAGTCCGAAAGGTCATCCGGATTCTTGATCTCTTTTACCGCCCGAATATCCGAAAATGCATCTTCCATATTTTGCATACTGCTCTCCGTCAGTGCGATCGTGGTGTCCGGCGCATACTCCCAGGTATCATCTTCTTTTACAAAGGACATTTCTTCCCCAGATGCTTCTTTATACTCGATCGACTCCAGCGAATCTGTCTCAAAAATATGCACCACTGCATTTTCTTTTTTCTTCTCTTCTGCCTCTGACTTAGATGTATTCCATTTTTTCAGCCCGAAAAATGTAATGAGCAAAACAAGCAGTACGAGCAGAAGGATTCCTATTGTCCTTGTTTTTTTCTCCATCTTTTTTCCTCCTGCCTCTTACGCTTTCCGTCTTCTCATCCAGATCACAAATCCAAGGATCAGAATTGCAAGCGGAATAATAAAGATCACAAGGATGCTGAATGCACCTGCATGCATCGGTGTGTTGGTCTCAGTCGAAAGACTCTTCGCTTCAATCGCAACATTGTTTACATTATCAAAATTCTCTGTCACTGAATTTACAAACAAAGTCAGGTTATCCAGTGTCGTCAGCTGATCTGTGATATCCGAGCTGATCATAGATGCAGAAGCAAGCACCGTAAGTCTTGCTGTCTTTGTGTCTGTATCCGTTGCATCACTCTTATCGTCTTCATCCTCGCTGTCCGAATCTGAAGAATCCGCAGAAATCGCATTGGTAGAAACGGCTCCCAGGATATACTGTCCCTGTGTCTGGTCATTTTCTGTCACTGCATATCCACTGTCTGATGTCTGCATAAATGGAGTAACCGTCAGATTATCATTATCCGTATCTGTTTTCTCCATACCAGGTGAATTCAGCAGAAGTACCATTTGATTGCTGATGCCGCTTCCCAGGTCACCACTCAGAGAAAGCTGTGGGAAGATTGCATAATAATTTCCCTGGTAGCATCTCTGGGTATCTGCAATATAACCGCTGACTTTTTTCAGTCCATAATCCGACATAATTCCGTCCAGATTTGGTGTGTCTGAAGTCGTATCTCCAAGGATCAGATAAACCTTTCCGCCGTCACTCAGATATTTCTCAATAATTGTCTTTTCATCATCTGTAATATCCGATGTCGGTGCATAGAGGAACAACAGGTCACAATCATCCGGGATTTCCGGATTCATGCTCAGGTTGATTTCTTCCGTCTCCAGATTATTCTTAGTAAGCAGATCACTTACCGAACTTGAAAATGTCGCTTCTCCGTGACCACTGGTTCGGTAAATCTTGCTTGTTTCCTCGCTAGTTACATAATTGATCGCACTGGTAAGCTGTCCTTCTCCGTCGAAAGAACTTTCACTGGCACTTCCGGTCGTATAATAAGAGTAATAATCGGACTGGATAATATCTGAAAATGAAATCGTTGTAGACTTTCCGGTTGCATCACAGGACACAACGATTACATTCCCATCGGTATTATATTTCTGAAGAACGGACGGATGCAGTACGCTGTCCACCCATTCCACTTTTACTTTACCGGAAAGCGCCGCATATTTTTTCACAAAAGTCTTGATCCTGGTATCCACAGAATCCTGTTCTGCGATCACTTTCAAATCTACTTTTTTATCCAGCTTCTTCAGCATTTTTGTGGACACGCTGCTGATATCGTACAGATTGTTGCTGCTGATATCAATATTTCTTACTTTTTCCGGAAGCTGTCCTGCCACCAGATTGATCACGATCGCGATTGCAATCACGATCACTGCAAGCCCTACGCTGTAAGTTCCGTTCCGGGAGGACTTGCTGCTGAACATTTTTTTGATTTTTTCCATGTCTTCTCCCTCCTAACTCCAACGTCTTTTCTGAATGGACTGCATGGTCAAGAAGATAAATACACCTGCCACACTCAGATACAGGATCAGCCCACTCACATCGAAAAGCTTGTTATATGCTACGTTGTCAAATACATCTGCAAGATACAGCTTCTTCATGATGTTGACCAAAATATTTTCAAATAATGAAGATTTTACGAAGCTTACGATCACAACCGCAACAACTCCGATCGCTTCGATAATTCCTGCGATCATCCAGTTTCCAGTCATCCGGTAAATGATCAGCGCCGCAATGGTAACGAATACCACAATACCGATCATGCCGCTTGTAGCTGATGTCGGGAGGAAATCGATCAGTCCTCCCCAGAGATAGATCAGAAGCAAAACGCCAAAGGTTATTACTGCCGCAATGATCTGACTTTCTGTGAGTGACGAAAGAAACATTCCGATTGCCAGATACACGCATCCGAGCAGGAAGAACATCAGGATCGACAGATAATCCACCTTCAGATACGCCGTTCCAAAGCTCTTAATGATAATCGGGAAAATGCAAAAAATCAGGCACGGTACCGCAAATACCGTCACCATCGCAAGGTATTTCCCCATCACGATATCAAATAATTTTACCGGTGCGGCAAGCAGAAGCTGGTCTGTCTTGTTCTTCCGTTCCTCCGCAAAGGAACGCATGGTGAGCATCGGGATAATGATGATCAACACGTAGTTGATATTCATCAGAACATATGAAAAATAGGGATATCCCGAATTTAAGTTGTACGCCATAAAATAGATTCCCGTGAAGATCACAAGGAAGGCGATCAGGACATAGCCTGTCATTGATTGAAAATAGGATTTTAATTCTCGTTTATAAATTGCTGTCATTTTCGAGATCCTCCTTTTCATCCTCACTTGTCGGAACGGCATTTTCTTCCGGCTCTTCATCCATCTCAGTCAGCTCGTTCTCTTCTGCCTCTTCCTGCGCATTTTTCTTGCGCCGCTTTACCATCCAGTCTTTCTTTTCGCCGTCCTTCATCGCTTTTGCTGCTGCAGGTGTGCTTCCCTGCGTCAGCTCCAGGAATACATCTTCCAACGTCGTGCGGCTGTGATACAACATAAGTAACGGGCAGCCCTCCTGTGCAAATGCCTTAAATACTGTTTCCCTGATATCTTTTCCATCCTTCGGGAACAGACTCGCTTTTACCGTTCCTTCTTCTTTTCCGTGTTCCACGGATGCCTTCTGCACATTACCGATTGTGCCGATGACTTTCCGTACCGTATCTTCATTTCCCTTTGCCAGGATTTCCACAGTCTGCTGATTCGTCAGAAGCTTTTCCAGATTCTCCGGTGTATCACTTGCCACCAGTTTCCCTTTGGAAATGATCATAATATAATCGCAGACTTCCTGGATCTCTGCCAGAATGTGCGAGCTCAGGATCACGGTATGCTCTTTTGCCAGCTCGCGGATCAGTTCACGGATCTCAATGATCTGCTTCGGATCCAGTCCGACCGTCGGTTCATCCAGAATGATGATCTCCGGGAATCCAAGGATTGCCTGCGCAAGTCCGACTCTCTGCTTATAACCTTTGGACAGGTTCTTGATCAGCCGGTCCTGTACATCCATGATCTTCACCATCAGCATGACCTTCTCAATCTGCTCTTGCCGTTCCGATTTTGGGATCTTCTTCAATTCCGCTACGAACCTCAGGTATTCATTCACCTTCATATCCGTGTAAAGCGGTGGCATCTCAGGCAGATAACCAATACATTTTTTTGCTGCCTCCGGTTCCTCCAGTATATTGTGCCCGTTGATCAGCACTTCACCTTCTGTGGCGCCAAGATAGCCGGTCATAATATTCATCGTTGTGGACTTTCCGGCACCGTTCGGTCCTAAAAATCCATAGATCTGCCCGGTATCTACAGTAAAATTCAAATGATCTACAGCCAGATGTGAGCCGTATTTCTTTACAAGATTTTTTACCTCAATCAATGTTGTTCCTCCTGACTACAAAATTTCATGTTTTTCAATTATACGGATGATTTGTGAAACTTCTGGGGGCAATCTGTGTTCATTCTGTGTTTTTTCTGTGAAACTGTGAACTGTAAAAGTGTACCACCTGCCCGATAATAATAGAAATACCGATATCTGGAATCAGCTTTTCCACATATCGGTATTTTATATTTTTAAATCACTTTTTTACCCGAGAAAGACTTTTTTATATACTGGGCAGATTTCACTTAACTTGCGATTATCCACACCAGTCAGGCAAGGAATTCTTCCAGAATTTCCCGGATTCTTGCCTCTTTTGTCGGCTCCAGCTTTTCGCCGGTATCTTCCTGCTTAAATCTGGAACCGGCTGTATCTTCCATCCGTGCTCCCGGCTGCTGCGTCCGCATTTCATCAGCCTGATTTGCATTCGCCTGTCCCACTTTTGCTACTGTCTGCACGGTCTGCTGCATTTGTCCATCTTCTGTATACCGTTTTTCGTTCGCAGAAACCGCATTTACCGTAGCTGCGCTTGCTGGCACGGTTTCTTCTGAAAATGGTCTTTGCACCTGACCAGAATGCGCCGCTTCATTTTCCTCTGCATCCATTTTCTCCGGAATCTCATCCGCTCTCTGAACCGTAACCTGGATTTCTTTCTGATTGGTCTTCTCATAGCGATGAGCATATGTATTTTCCAGGAAATCTACCATATAGGTTTTCGCTGCCTCCAGCTGATAGGCATCATCCGCAAGCATCCGGAGTAGAAAGAGCGCCAAAGCTCCCATACCGCCCAAAATACCATATCTGTAAAGTCCCTGTTCCCTCTCCCCCGCTGCATAAGCAAGCGCTGTTCCTGTGGCTCCAAAGATAAGGCAGAGCCAGATGCTCCCCTTCGCCCACTGCCTCCAGGTATGCAGCCTCACGCCAAGCACCCGGTATTCATACAAATATTTCTCTACAAATGCACCAACATTCTGTACTTTATCACTCACCATACACCCATGCTCAAATTTTGCCCTTACAAGCCGCATCAGCGGATGATTGCTTTTACTCATGTTACTTGCTGCTCTTACCAGCTTTTTCAGTGAAATCCCGGTAATCAGTCTTGCAATCGCGCCGATCCCGATCATCACTCCCGTCAGAAAAAATACCGTTTCTCTCACCACGAACATTTCCAACATAAAAAGAATCCTCCTTCTTAGATTTACCGTCATTATACCGTAAACCTCCGAATTTGGATTCCCTAATCGTTCGCCACAATCCGACATCCTGTCTGGAAAATGACGCTGCTTTTCTGTTTTACTTTGCTGCCTTACGCATTACATTCTTTCTACAAGACCTTTGACAAGCCCTACATAATGGGTGATTGCCATCTTCACAAACTCCGGATAATCCATCGTTGCACTGTTGTCAGCTTTGTCCGAAATTGCACGAATAATGACATACGAAACTTTATTCAGATATGCGGTCTGCGCCATTGCTGCGCCTTCCATCTCCGCACACTTTCCATCAAATGTCTTTACCAGATATTCCTTCTTTTCCTTGCCGGAAATAAACTGATCTCCGCTGAGCACTCTTCCGGTAAATGTCTGAATGTCCGGATTCACTTCTTTGTTTACTTCCACTGCCAGCTTCACAAGCTTCTCATCTGCCGGGAAAGAAAAGGTATCCATTCTCGGAATCTGTCCTACCGGATCACCAAGCATACTTACATCCATGTCGTGCTGAACTGCATCTGTAGAAATCACGATATCCCCGATGTTGATATCTGCATCCAGAGAACCTGCCACACCTGTATTGATCAGCGTATCCACACCAAAACAGTCAATCAGAATCTGTGCGCAGATTCCCATGTTGACTTTTCCGATACCACTTCTTACAACTACAACTTCCTTGCCACTCATAATACCTTTGACAAAAGTCATTCCGGCACGTTCCATCATATCCTGAACTTCCATCGATTCCTTTAAGATTGCAACCTCTTCATCCATTGCTCCGATAATTCCTATCATTTGAAAATCCTCCGTTTTTCCTACATATTGTTTTTATCTATATCTATAGATTTCCCTTCAAAATTACAATAGCTATTATATCAGATTTCTTATAATATGCACTAGCATTTTCTTATAAGGCTGTGTTATAATCATTGAGGCAATTTGATAAGACACAATAATAGTATAAATATAAAGGAGGACTATACTCATGGAATTTACACCACACGGCGTCTGTTCTAAGAATATTCACTTAGAAGTAGATGAAGCTGGACGTATTCACAATGTTGAGTTCACAGGCGGATGTAACGGTAACTTACAGGGCATCGGACGCCTCGTTGAAGGAATGGATATTCACGAAGCAATTTCACGTATCGAAGGTATCAAATGCGGATACAAAGCAACATCCTGCCCGGATCAGCTTTCACTTGCTTTAAAAGAATATTTAAACAATAACCAGTAATCAAATAATTTTTTCGCAATTTTGCGTCAAAACAAGCAGGTCAGGAATTATCCCGACCTGCTTGTTTTGGTCTAATTCAGTTTAACATTAGTTAGGCTTCTTGCTTGCTCTGATATTCCATACTCACATACTTCGCGACCGGGTTGTATTATTTGGTCATATGCTTTCTGTCCAATCAGAAAATACGTTTATTAGTTGTGGTCTTTACAGTCCTGTTCGCCCTCTTGTCAGTCTGCAAGACCGGAGATGTTGAACTTTATCAACCTGCAATTCAGACAGGTGTTAAAAGGAATCTTCCCATCTCCCTCCCTCATATTGTTCCCTTGTCCTTACTTTCGCTAACTGCCGCACCGGTTGATAGTCGTATGAATATTTTATAAAAAATATTTTTTTTGGTGGTGCGTGGTGAGTTAGGGTGGGTAAGGGGTTGGGATGTTTGGTTTGTGATTTTTAGATGTAAATGCCGTTGGTGAATGATCCGCTTACATCCGAATTTGCATAATGTACACAGCATACTCGATAGTAATAACCAGTTGGTACAGACAATGTTTTGCTTGTACTTACATAAGCTGAATTATAATTAGTTTCAACCCAAGAAGTATAATATCCCCATTTTCCGTTTACATATCTTTCTACTGTTACATCCACTGTGATTTTGGAAACTGTTTTCTGCCCTACCGTGTTTCCTCCAGCACCGATTTTTCCTGTTCCTGCTCTTACAATATTAGAAGATCCACTTTTCAAGTATATGCCTCTGCTCATTGGACCAACCGTTACTTCTGATGAATCATCATTTGTCAAGTAAGATCCATCAACACATTCCGGGATGTCTGATGCCTGAACATTTTTTTGTGTACTGATAAACAATGCACAAACCATAACCATTGTCATAATCAGCGAGAAAATTTTGTTTTTTTTCACCTTTCGCCTCCTCTCTACACTATATTAACAATCGAGAAGACAAAACCTCACGCCATTTTCAAAAAAAATACAAATTATTTAAAAGTTCTTTAAAATCTGCTTCCTTCATTGTTGCATTTATTGTATAAAATACGTCTTCATATGCAAACTGAGCTACATTTTCTTCATTTCCATCCTCTAATTCATACTGAATGATATCTATCTTATTTCCATCAACCGTTATTTGTGTCCTTTTTACCTTTTTATCCTCAATATCATATGCATATGATTTGTTCTCACTTTGAATTTCCATCTGATATTGAATAAGTGCATTTTTGTTCTCATAAATTAAGCAGACTTTTTTTAAAACTTCATCTATATCACTCTGTACCAATGCCATTCCGACCGAGTTTCTCTTTAGCCTAACAACATCAATTCCAAATTTTTCTTTTATTTCCTCATATACACTTTCTTCATCATAAACATCGACCTTATTCTTATCCCCATCCTCTCTCTCCGTATCCACCTGTGTCATCTTCCTATCTCCAATAGTCTGCGTCCACAGTTTTCCAAAGAACGGCGTCCCACCAATACTCACCATACTCCACATCATAGCAAACACAGCCACGATCGCCACGATTCCATATGCCTTCCAGTGCCGTTTTCTCTTCTTAACTTTCTTCTTCCCGGCTTCCTTCCCGGTCTCTCCGTTCGTACCGTCGTCACTTGCTTTATTGTCTGCTTCATGTTTCCCATGCTCAATTGGCACAACATTATCTATATAACTGTCACTCTCCACATCTTTCTTAAGACGATCCTTCGTATCTTCCCCGCCGCGAAGTGCCTGAACCTCTCGTCCGAGACGGATTGCCTCCTTGTCGGCATCTGACAGTTTTTCATATGCTTTCTGCTGTTCTTCATATTCTTGGATTTTACTCCACATCTTTTCATCCAGGTCTTCCGGAAAGGAAATGTCCTGCAGTGATTCGTCCGAGTCCACTTCTTCCATGATTTCCCCGGCTTCTTTTTCCAGTTCAGCTTTTAAAAGCTTATCCAGATTATCTTCATGTTTTTCCATTTTAAACCTCATTCTTTTGGATTTCTTTTCCCTTTAACTTGACCTTTTTCCTTCACCTGTTTAATATTATGATATCAGGGCAGTCTCTCTGCCTGTATCAACTGCGAATCTTAATTCGCACCATCAATGGGAGGATTTTTATTATGAAACGCATCATTCTGACCGGCGGAGGTACTGCCGGACATGTTACACCTAATATTGCACTGCTTCCCCGTCTTCGGGAACTGCAGTATGACATACATTACATCGGTTCTTACAACGGTATGGAAAAGCAGCTGGTTGAACAGCAGGGAATTCCATATCATGGTATCTCTTCCGGTAAGCTCCGCCGGTATTTCAGCCTTCAGAACTTTACGGATCCGTTCCGCGTCCTGAAAGGCTTCAGTGAAGCCAACCGTCTGATCAAACAGTTAAAACCGGATGTAATTTTTTCAAAAGGTGGATTTGTAAGTGTTCCTGTTGTGATTGCCGGAAAGAAGAACCATGTTCCTGTTATCATTCACGAATCGGATATGACTCCGGGACTGGCTAATAAGCTTTCCATTCCTTCAGCTGCAAAAGTATGCTGTAACTTCCCGGAAACTTTAAGTTCTCTTCCTCAAGATAAAGCAGTCCTTACCGGATCCCCAATCCGTCAGGAGCTTTTCACCGGAGATAAAGAAAAAGCCCGCGCTTTCTGCGGTTTCAAGGAAGTCAAACCAGTTATCCTGATCGTCGGAGGAAGTCTTGGCGCAGTCGCAGTCAATAACGCAGTACGCAAGATCCTTCCTGAACTCTTAAAAGATTTCCAGGTTGTTCATCTCTGTGGTAAAGGCAAGCTCGATGAAAAGCTCACCGGTCTGAACGGCTATGTTCAATTTGAATATATTCAGGATGAACTGAAAGATCTCTTCGCCCTTGCCGATGTTGTAATCTCAAGAGCAGGTGCAAATGCAATCTGCGAATTGCTTGCTCTTCGCAAACCAAATCTTCTGATTCCACTTTCAGCTAATGCAAGCCGTGGTGACCAGATTCTGAATGCCCGTTCTTTTGAACATCAGGGATTCAGTATGGTTATGGAAGAAGAAGAGCTTACAGATGAAAAGCTTCTCGCAGCTGTCCACAAGCTTTATGATTCCCGTGAAGACTTCATAAATGCAATGAATCAGTCTTCTCAGCAGGATCCGATCAAGACAATTATCGGTCTGATCGAAGATGCTGCTTCCAAATAATTTTTTAACAACAGTTATTTACATTGTTCAAAAACAGGTGCCGGAACGACACCTGTTTTCTTTACATATCCATCGGTGCTATTTTGTGTAATCATCAGAATTGTAATGTATCTTTACCCATTTTCTTGCTCTGTACAGTACACCCGTCAGTGCTTGGATACTGATCCCCATAGATTCAGCCACATCTTTTTGTTTTCTCTCCAGACAGTAAACCATGGTAATTGCTTCGTACCAGTTTTCATTTTCTTCGTACAATGCATCCAGAATCGTCCATCCATAACCCACTTTTTCTTTTTGTAAAATTTTGTGGAATACATGCTCCTCTGCACTTTCCGCATATTCCTTCGAGTACAGATCCGAAAACAGCTCAATATCTGCCTTCGGACATTCTCTTGCCCGCTTCTTCATATAATTGATAGCTGTATTTTTCGTTGTTGTTACCAGCCATGCTGCCATGTATTCTTCATCCACTGTATCAAAGTGTGTATATAGTTTTAGAAAAACCTCCTGGAATATCTCTTCCGCTGACTCTTTGTGACTGCCAGAATAATCCATTGCTATCCGATAAACGTTGAACTTATTTTTATGGTACACGTTCTCGAATTCCTTTTTATTCTTATTCTGAAAACTCACTCCAGTACCTCACTATTTTATTTTTCTTTCAGTTTTTCCAGGATTTCATCCCGATCTTCATCTGTAAGTTTACCTGGTTTCCAGCCGAATCCGCTCTTGTCATTTTTATATCTCGGAATCAGATGCATATGGAAATGGAATACGGTCTGACCGGCCACTTCCCCGTTATTCTGTACGATATTATATCCGTCACATCCAAGTACATCTTTTAATCTTGTTGTGATCTTCTTTGCAAGCTTAAATGCTTTTCCTGCCAGTTCTTCATCAATAGAATAAATATCTGCCGCATGTTCTTTTGGCAGGATCAGTGCATGTCCCTTTGTCGCCGGTCCAAGATCCAGAATTACTCTGAAATCATCATCCTCATATATGGTTGCAGATGGAATTTCTCCATTTGCGATTTTACAAAAAATACAGTTCTCATCCCTCATGTTTTTTCCTTCTTTCTACATTTTCTTCGATTAATCTCGAATTTGTTTACGAACCAGACTTTCAATGATAAACTACAACTACTTTATATCATGGAAAGGATGGTCGTTACCATGCCATTTACTGCAAATGATTATGAAAAGTTACATCAGCTTATGAATTCCAGTCCGGAAATTCGCGAATTACTTCAGAAACTCCTGGATTCACAGCAATATACAATCAGCAAGATCAGTCATGAAGTTCGCAATCCACTGACGCTGATCTACAGTACCTTTCAGCTCATAGAGTCCAGTCACCCTGAAACCAGAGATTTCAGCCACTGGTCGGAGCTTCGCGAAGACATCGAATACACAATCTCTCTGCTGCAGGAGCTGTCTGCCTATAATAACAGTGAACATCTGCATCTGAGCACGTTTTCTGCACAGGACTTTTTGGGACAGATCTGCCTGTCCTTTGCCGCCTCCTGCGTAGATACCGACATTGGATTCTCTTCTCTGATAACCCCTGATCTTCCATCTCTGACGGCCGACAGATTAAAGCTGCATGAAGCGATTCTCAACCTTTTAAGAAACGCCCGTGAAGCCATTTCGTCTGTTGGTTCAATCCGTCTGGAAGCAGTCCTCAAAGATCAAATGCTTCAGATTACCATATCTGATACCGGATGTGGAATCTCACCGGAATATCTCGACACGATTTTTGATCCTTTTGTCACTTACAAACCAGACGGCACCGGTCTTGGTCTTGCCATTGTCAACCGGACAATCACAGCTCACGCCGGAACAGTAACAGTTACTTCCTCCTGTGGAAAAGGCACTTCTTTTTTGCTTTTGTTACCAATTACATAATCATTTTTATTATAAAAAACACGTAATTGTTTTACAAGTACTTCTTTCCATAAACTGGAAAATGTAGTAAAAAGAAAAACATGTCCTATCTTACTTATTCCTCTAAATCATCCGCCATTATCTCATCCCATTGGGATTCCCGTTTTTTTCTACGTTTCTGAAGGCGCTGATTCAGAAATCCCCAGACACTCTGCCTGTCCTTTATAACCTGCCCTTTCATTTCCTGTTCTGCAATCCAGTCATCCAGGATCAGTTCCTCCTGCAGATCATATCCTGCTTTTTTCTCCGGCTGTATACTCTCCATTTCATTCTCCTTTTTCTCCAGTATCCGCTCCAGCGCATACTCAATATTATAATTTTCTTCCATTGAAGCCTTATGTAATTCATATGCCAGATAGACTGCCTCTTTCTGTTCATAATCTGTCTCCCTGACAAAATACTCTGTAAGCTCATGAAACTTTTCCAGAATATTACCTTCCAGTCCCGGACAATAACAAAAGTAATAGATTTCATCCGATACATAAATATGTCCCGGATCCAGGCTCAGACAGTTCACGTCCAGCAGATAATTCTTCACTGCATAAAGCACCTGGATAAACTGTCTCATAAATTTTTCCAGATCTGCAAATTTCCAGTGCTCTTTTTCTCTCTTTGCCTTCACGGATATCTTCCCACTGATCTCGTAGCGGTACTGGCTTTTATCATCTTTTCCCTGCCCTCTTACCGACAAGAGTCCGGGAATCGCATTTTCCATCAGCATCCGCATCTGATAATCTTCTTTATATAGCTCATCTGTTTCCAGAATCATCCAGGCATGATGTAAATCTCTTTCGTACTCTTCTCTCATTCCTCCTGGTCCCTTTCTACAATCTCCTGCAATACTTTTTTCCTGCGTATTTTTTCCTCTGGAACGGTCAGTGCCGCACTGCGTTTAACAGATACGCGCATTTTTCTCTTTTGCGCTCCTGCTGTCACTTCAAATTCATCTTTTACTACCGCAGTTTCCACCGATACTGTATCAAAAAATATCAGTTTGTTTTCAATTCTTTTCTGAAAATACTGCTCCATTTTTCCATCTTCTATTTCCTTTTGCCATCGCCATTCTTCACTTCCGACAATCGCAGTCTCATATGCCGCCCCACCGATAATATTTTTATCATGGTAATAAAAAAGTGCGAAAATAACTGCCATCCAACAAAGCAATACTACCGGCATCAGATACGCCATCTCAATTACTGTACTTCCTTTTAGCTTTACCATATAAATGTCCCCAGATAGCCGATCAGAAGAAAAGGATAAAACGACATTCTTGTCGTCCGTTTCCATTTTCCGCTCCAAAGACCTGCTCCTGCTGCCATCGCAGCCACAAGAAATGCAAGCATCAGCATTCCAAGCAGATTCCAGATCCCAAGAAAAATACCCATATTCAGGATCATCCAGCTGTCTCCGTACCCTATTCCCTCCTGTGACCATTTCGATATCATGAGAAATACAATTCCACATCCCAGTCCGGCAACCCATACACTCCAATGCATCCGTCCAAATAACGCACGGTACAGAATCGCCGCACAGCTTCCTGCGAGCAGATATTTCGTCGAGATTTTCTGATATTTTATATCCTGTGCTGCTCCGAATCCTAAAAAAAATAATCCTGCCAATTTTGCTATTTTCCACCACATTTTGAACATGCTCCTTTTCCTTTTACTTCTGACAGCGGAACTGTATAAACTTTTCTCTTCAGTCCGCTGCATGATAATGAAGTATGATAACGATCCCCGTAATCTGTGACATAGCAGTTGCCATCATTTCCCGGCATCCATCCACACCGTTCACACAAATGATAAATTCCTCCACTGCTGTTTCTCAGTTCCCCTAACTGTGTTTTCGCAACACTGCGCACGGACGGTTCCAGATAAGTGCACTGATAATTCCGGTGATATACGATTCCTGTTTCTGTCACATATACAAGTTCATTATCTCCAATTCCTGCTTCGTAGGTCTTTACATAACCGGTCCATGTCTTCATCCTCATTTTTTCTTTATAATGCAGTACCGGAATATGAAAGACAGGAACCGGCAATTCTACTTCATATTCTGCCGTTAGTTCCAGCACTCCCATTCCCGGTATCGCCCAGGATCTTTTACAGCTGACTCCTCCGCTTCCGCCAACAATCATACTTCGATCCATTCTTTCTTTCCCGACCGCATTTACAAGATCTGCATGCAGACTTATCGGGTTCAGCACCGGAATTTCTGCAAAACTCTCTGCCACCTGCTTTCCTGCACTCTGCAGTCCGCATCTTACTGCAGACTGGATGCTTCTGAGCTCCAGCATCCAGATCAAACTCACCGCCGCATATAGGAACAGCGGAACACAAAGTACAGCTTCTACTGTTACCGAGGCAGATACAGATGCCTTTTCTTTGACACAAGATATGGCGATCAAATCAGGTAGAAAATCAAATCCTTCCTCCTTTCTGCGAATATCAAATATGTGTTTGTAATTCAATATTTTTCTGTACATCATCAAAGGAATTTTATTTATTATTTCGATTGTCCTCAGAAAAGACACCTGTATCCACCTCCTAACATTTTCATTTTTTGTTACTGATATTGATATAAAATATGATACTGATACCGGATTCCTCTTCTCAGATAACATGTCATGTCAAAGTCTGCTCCTGATACGCAGGCATCTGCCCGGAAAAACGTTTTCTCCATTCCGGATCGCAGATTCATTTCCACCAGATCCAATGCTCTCATCGACAGTTCTTCCTTTGATTTTAAAACCAGCATCATTTGCAGATACTGCTCATAAGAATTTCCCTCTTCTGTCTCCTTCCCTTCCGGAATACTTCTGTTCTTTGACAGTTCAAGCAGACTATCCAACGTCAGATTCCAGCTCTCCTTACTCTTTACAGCCGGAACCTTCTTCCCTGCCAGAAGCGTCTTAACATCCGTAAGGCTTTCTCCATAAGCCCATGCAAGAAGCAGCGCATGCTTGATCACAGGTCTGATCTCCGGTGAAAGAAACACCGCACTCAGTGTCGTTGCAAGGGTATCCACCTCCATTTGCATGTCCTTATCGGTCAGCAAATATCCATAATTCACTGCAAATCGAAGGATTCGGATTCTCCCGATCACATATTCCAGATTGTCCTTGTCGCTCGCCTTTCCTCCTAACAAATACTCCATCTCATAGTCCAGTACCGTATTCTTTTTCTTATTTGCAGCATTGCCAAACTTATCTATAAGGTACAGATTGAAAAAAATGGTATCTCCGGCTCCATTATCTTTTTCCTTCATGGTTCCGTATCCCTGCCTGAGCTTTCGGTTCGATACAGTCTCTTCTGACTTTACAGCTTTCGATGACAGCGTAAATCCTTCTGGGCTGACCAGATTTAACAGTGCTTGCGCCTGTATATCCACAATATCCGCCAATGGATTATTTTCTGCAGGAAGTTCTTCTTTTTCACTTTCCAGCATCTGGTCAAGTTCTTTACTCGTCTCTATATTCTCTTTCCCATATTCATTTGCTTTCAGTTCCTGCTCCTTCCATTCGGATACCTTTCCCGTCAGATTCTCTATCGCCGCAGCTCCTGTCTTCATTTTCTCGTATTCAACCGCCTGCCGCAGAAATTCTTTTCCATTCTGGTCTGTCAGATAACGGATTGCCGCAATCTCTGTTTCTATATTTTCTGCCCCATAAAAGGACAGTCGGTTTAAAATATTTTCTTCAGACATTGTTCCGGATTCATAACTGCCTTCTATTGCAAAAATACCATATCGCTCCAGAAGATCTTTCTGATATTCTGCAAACGCAGATTCCACTGCCCTGCCTGCGTCTGCTCTTCTCTCATTCTTTGCCAGCTGGATCGAGGCACTTTCCAGTAAAGCCCCAACCAGAGTAAGAAGCAGAAGAAAGACCAGGCTTAGAAACACAGTAATCTCTCCCTTTACCATTTTTTTCATCTCTGTACACACTCACTTCTGAAATAAAATTTTTATTTTAGATTCCTGAACTTTCATTCGTTATTTTTTCAAATATTTTAGTTACAAGTTCATTAAGCTGTTTCTTAAAAATGATAACCAGACCGATAATGACGACCAGTACAAGGATCAATTCTACCGTTGATATCCCGTCTTTTTCCGTCAGAATCTTCTGAATTCTGATCCATCCTGTCCACAGCTTCTTTTTTACCGCCTTCATTCTCTCACCTCCTACACCTGGATCGACAAAAATGCCGGTACAACTACGATCGTAATCACGATGATCAGCATCAAAAGCATTGGGATCAAAAGTCTGGTTCCTGCCTCTTCTCCCAGCTGTCTCGCCCTGCTCTTTCTGTCCTCCAGTGCCTGTACTGCCTCCATACGAAGCATTTCAGAAATTCCTTTTGCACCCTTTTTCAGATTCTGTGAAAGAAGTGCTCCCATTTTCATATACGGAATCAGATCACATCTTCTTGCAAATCTTTCATAACATTCCATCTCCGGAATCCCACTTTTCATTTCCTGCCAGGTTTTCCAGATTTCTTCATATGCTTCTCTTTTTCTTCCCGTTTTTCCCCTGGTGATCCCATAGTCTTCCGCAATCCTTTTCCACACATTTTTCGCTGTCATTCCGGCACCGGTCAGCATCGTAAACTCTGTGATAATTTCCGGATAATCCAGCATCATCTGCTCTTTTCTCGTCTTCTTCCGATTGCTTTCTTTCTGTATTTCTCTTCCGACAAGCAGAATACTTATCGCTATTCCGAGCATCAGAATCGGAATCACTTTTGAATCTTTCTCCTCTGTCCAGGCAATTTTTCTTCCGTCCAGACTGGAAGGCAGTATAAGATATGCTTTCTGCCTCGTAGCACTGTCCTGCGATCTTACCAGTTCCAGAACCCGCTCTTTCGTGGAAAGCGTTTTCTCCTGTCCTGCAAAAATAACCAGATCCATCTCACACGGATATACCTTATCTTCATAATGCAGAACTCCGGTAATATTCATCCCAATCCCCTGGTTCTCCGGATCTTCTTCCCGGATTTTTTCCTGATCCAGTCTCCCAAGCGAATCCATTACATCATATCTGCTAAGTTCCCAGGAAACCGAAAACGGAAAATCGTCCAATGCTGTTACCAGATCCAGATCTGTCTTTATATGCGACAGATCCTGATTTTCCCCGGAAATCACTTTTGCAAGCTCTTCCCTCGCTTTCTGAAACTCCTTTTCCAGCCGCTTTTCACTGTAAATCTTCGGTGACACCTGAATTTCTATATCCTGCTTTTTTTCTCCTTCAACCTGCATAGAAAGCGCCGCTTCTTTTTGTCCTTCCCCGTACCCGTTCCGCTTTATCTGCATGGTTTCAGAGTTTTCCGTCCCTGTCTTCTGCACGATTTCCGACAAAAATGCCAGACTTGTCACCGCCACCATCAAAAGAAATATCTGCCTGAGAAGCCTGTCCCATTTTTTGAAAAGTGATTTCTTATTAAAATACATCCGTGCACAAACTCCGAGAAAGAAATACATTCCGATACAAAACCACATTTCTATACCTCGATTTCCACAATCTTACATCCAAGTCTCCAGGCAGCAATATAAGCTCCAAGACAAATACTCATAAAAGCCGCTCCTGGCAGATTCCCGTATAACCCTGCCATAAATTCCGGAAAGCTCAGACGCATATAACCAATAATTCCCAAAGGGATCACTGACATGATCTGAAATTCCATTTTCTTCGCTGCAATTACAGTATCGATTTCTCTTTTTACTTCCGCTTTATCACCAAGTTGTCTAACCGCATTTTTAATGATCAGAATACTGTCGCCTCCGCTTCTCTTTGCCAGAGAAAATACAGTGACAAATGTATCCACCTCCGAAAGTGCTACCCTTGTAGCAAAATCCTTCCAGGCAGCTTCCGCGGTTACGTTCAGATTCAGCTGCCTTACCATATACGTAAATTCCCGTACAATAAGTGCATGCCTGTCATACATGATCTGCAGATCTCTCTGTACCTCTTTGATCGCGTTTTCCATAGAGTATCCCACATTCAGCTGCGCTTCCAGTGATTGAAGTGCATCCTGGAACTGTCTTTCAAAACGTCTCTTCCCTTTTTCCTCCGCCTGACGGATCATCCTTTCGTAATACTTCATTCCCAGAGGAAAAAACACTGCCATCATCCACAGTCTTGAATAGAACAGCATGGCGATCAGAAACACCAGAAGAATACTTTCCGTTATTGCCAGGGCATACTCCTTCCGGCTGATACCCTGCCGCCATAAGTTTTTCCGTCCTTGTAAGCGTGGACCTTTTCACCCACTCCCCTTGGATTTTTCCATCCTTACTTCCCGTCTCCTGAAAGGAAAATAACGGTTGAAGCCTGATTTCTCCTTTTTCATATCCCAATACCTCCATGATTTCCAATACTTTCCTGCTCTTGTCCCGAAGGCGTCCCAGATGTACCAGGATATCGATTCCGGAAGCGATCTGACGCATAACTGCTTCCAGCGGAAGTTTAATCCCCATCAGTACCATTGTAGACAGTCTGCTCATCATATCATCCGGACTGTTCGCATGGCCGGTACTGATCGACCCGTCATGGCCCGTATTAAACGCCTGTAACATATCCAGTGCTTCTTTTCCTCTGACTTCACCGACAATAATCCTCTCCGGTCGCATCCGAAGCGCTGTCCTGATCAGATCACGGATATTGATCTCCCCTGTTCCTTCTACATTTGCATTCCGTGCTTCAAGCCGCACCAGATTTGGAATCCCTGTGATCTGCAGTTCCGCGCTGTCCTCAATGGTAATAATACGTTCTTCTTTCGGAATAAAATCCGACAATACATTCAGAAAAGTTGTCTTTCCTGATCCTGTCCCTCCGCTGATAAAAATGTTATACTTTGCCTTCACGGCCTGGATCAACATTGCCGCCGCTTCTTTTCCGATAGAGCCTGTGTCGATCATCGTCTCCATCGTAATCCTGCTTTTCGGAAACTTTCTGATCGTAACAATCGGTCCATTGAGCGCAACCGGCGGCAGTACCACATTTACTCTGGATCCATCCTCCAGTCTCGCATCTACGATCGGTGTTGCCTCATTGACAACCCTGTTACAGCCTGCTACCATCTGCTGAACCACATCTTCAAGCTTTCCCTTTGAAAGAAACTTTTTATCGGTTTCATAAATCCTTCCGTTACGCTCGATGAAAATCGGCTGCGTTCCATTGATCATAATTTCCGTAATCTCTTCATCCTCGATCAGCTCCTGCAAGATATCCAGCTTCCTGAACGCGTTAAAAAGCTCTCTCCCGAGAATTGCCTTTTCTCCAAGCGGAATGAACTCTTCTTTCGATTTTTCTTCCAGTATCCTGTGGATCAGTTCCAGCAGCTCTTCATCGCTTGCTTCCTTCGACAGATCCATCTGCGCCAGAATTTCTTCATGAAGTTGTTCTGCCCTCCGCATAGAAGAACCTCTTTTCTGTACTTTCTTTTAATAACTCAACTGTTTCTTTTACTGTCTGACGCATATTTTTCCCCATATTGATATACATGGTACGCGACTCCAGCTCCTGATACCGCAGTACCTTCAACATATGCTGGTACTGCGCAATTTTTGCCATCGCATATACATCCTCCGCACACGGCATGAGAATCTGGTCACACAGCCTTAACAGCTGAAACACATCCTCCATCCCATTTCCGATATCCAGAATGATCACGCTGTATACACTTTGGCTGATCAGTCTTTCAAATAGAGTTTTCCATTCCTCTGTATGCACAGCACGAAGATCTGTCCATACTTTCATTGGCGGGATATAGTCCAGATCACCCATTCTTTTTACCATGGATGCAATCCGTATCCCGATATCATCTCTTTCCTGTTTTGCATAGTAAAGAACATTTGCCAGATCAGGAGCATCCTGATCCCGGAAATATCCTCCCATGCCTGCATAGGTTTCCAGATTCAGATACAGCACGTCCTCTGACTGTGCCAGTGCTTTCCCAAGTTTCAGTGAAAACGTTGTCTTTCCAATTCTGTGAACCGGTGAATATACTCCAAGGATTCTTCCATTTCCGTTATCCGCACACGATCCAGGAAACTTCTCTTCCTGAAGTCCTTTTAAAATCCCGGTCATCAGTCCGTCAACCGGCTGATATTTCCGAAGCTCCGTTTCCTCCTCTCCCAGATCCACACAATGCTGTCTCGTCAGAATAATTCTCTTCCCGGTAAAAATCTGCTTTCTTTTTTCATATGGAACATCCTCACTGATCAACAATACCTTTATCAGACCAATCTTCAGTAACTCCTGTACCATTTCCGGCGACGAACAGATTCGCACTCCTGCTGTCACCTCTTTTTTCAAAAGCAACGCCTCCGCAAGTCTTCTGACATACTCTTCTTCTGGATCACAAATTAAAATTTCTCTGTCGATTCTTTGCTCTGCTCCTTTCCGGCATGTCCGCCCTTTTTCTTTCAAACTTTGAATCAAATGCCGAATGGCATATGACGGAACACGTTTGCATTCCTTTTTTGACACAGTATTTATCAGAATATAAATACTGCTGAAACTGATTTTTTGATTTTCTAACTTATTGCTTTGCCTCTCTTGTAAGACGTATTATATGCGCCACTTTTCCCTTTGTCCATAGCTTTAAACCAGAAAAAAACGTTTTGCGCAACACCTACATAAACTGATAAAACATAATCCCATAAAGCATGGCAACTCCCGGAATTCCAAGACATCCGGACACCAAAAATGACAGAACATTTAGTCCGACAGAAACAGGAATGTTTCTATAGTCCATCCATTGATTGACCAGAAAAATACTGCCCATTCCTGTCAAAGCCCTGACAATAAAGTTTATCTGCCATGATCCTCTTCTTTTCATGCTCCGCCACCTCCTGCTCTATCTTATGAACTTTTTCACACAGATATGTTTTTTACCTCTGAAAAGAATTTCCTATAAAAAAAGAGCGCCACTGTCTGCACTTCGCAGTCCAATGGCACTTCCACATATCTTTTATAATTCAATTTCCACTTTTCGCCCGGTCCGGTGATACTGGTGGTATCGCACCCCGGCACAGTCAAACATCATTTTAGATGCTTTTACAGAAGTTGTATCTGCATACTTGTCTGAATCATAGATTACTTCTTTGATTCCACTCTGAATGATCGCTTTTGCGCATTCATTGCACGGAAAAAGCGATACATAAAGTTTGGCTCCTTCAAGACTTCCTCCACTGTAATTCAAGATTGCATTCAGTTCACTGTGTACGGTGTATACATACTTTGTCTTCAGCGGATCCTCACCTTCCCGTTCCCACGGAAATTCATCATCCGAACAGCCTCGTGGCAGACCGTTGTATCCCATTGACAGAATTTTGTTATCTGCACTTACGATACAGCATCCCACCTGGGTATTCGGATCTTTTGACCGTCTTCCCGAGAGAATGGCAACTCCCATAAAATATTCATCCCAGGAAATATAATCCTGTCTTTTTCCACTCATGATCGTTTCCTCTATTTTGTTCCGAAAATACGGTCTCCGGCATCTCCGAGCCCCGGAACAATATATCCATGTTCATTTAACTTTTCATCCAATGCTCCAATATACACTTCAACATCCGGATGAGCTTCCTGAAGCTTCTTTACTCCTTCCGGTGCTGCAATAATACACATAAAACGGATATTTTTTACGCCTCTGTTCTTCAGCATCTGGATCGCTGCGATACAGGATCCTCCCGTAGCAAGCATCGGATCTACTACAAATACTTCTCTTTCTTCACAGTCAGCCGGAAGTTTGCAGTAGTATTCTACCGGTTCAAGAGTTTTCGGATCACGGAACAAACCGATATGACCTACTTTTGCAGCCGGAATCATCGCAAGCATACCTTCTACCATTCCAAGTCCTGCTCTCAGGATCGGAACAACAGCAAGCTTCTTTCCTGCAAGCTCTTTTGCTGTCATCTTGCAGATCGGTGTCTGGATCTCGACATCCTGTAATTTCAGATCTCTGGTTGCCTCATAGCACATCAGCATTGCGATCTCACCGATCATCATTCTGAAATCCTTTGAACCTGTTTCCTCTCTTCTGATAATCCCGATTTTGTGCTGAATCAGCGGATGATCCATTACGTGTACATTTGACATTTGTTTTTTGCCTCCTCGTTTAACTTATTGGCAAGTTTTTTGACATACCCCTGGATCAGCTCATACATCTGCTCATACTGTTCCTGTGTCTGACCATATACAGACGGAATCTCTTTGCTTCCATTTACAAATTCACATAGTGTATAAACCTGTCCTTTTCCCGGATAATCATTCTGTATCTTTTGTTTGATACTGTCCTGCATTGCCAGAACAAGCGTATCTTCCCCAAATTCCTCTTCTGATAATGCAACAGTCTCATATCCTTCTGTCTCAATATGATGTCTCGCCAGAAGTTCTTCTGCTCTCGGATTCAGTGGCTCCGGGAAGAGAACCACAAGTCCTCTCGCACACACCTCGTATTCCTGGAAAAGCGGCTGCTTTTTCAGAATTGCTGCTGCGATCGGAGCACGACAGTTCGCGCTGTTGCTCACAAATACAATCCTGCGGTAATCCTGAAGCTTCGTGATCTCAGATGCCTGCAGTACATGATGTCCTGCTGCTTTGCCCAGCCGGTTCATGATCGCAGTTCCGATACCTGCCTCCGGAAATGCTTCACTGTAAATGTAATCAACTTCCTCTTCATCAAATTCACGTAGGACTTTATAAAGGTTTCTCGCAACCGTCTTTTCATTCACACGGGAACCTATGCATTTTACTACACCGGTCGTATACTGATCAACCGATTCATTAGACGCAATGATCCCCACCTTATATCCAAGTCTTACCTGCTCGTAAGCAATCTGCTTGATCGCCCGAACAGCCTCTTCAGGCTCTCCGTCAACAATGATCATCTCTGCCTTCGGCGCGTAGTGACGGTACTTCATTCCCGGTGCTTTCGGTGCTTTTGTGCTGTTCTCTGAAATCAAAGTTTCATCCACAGCCACCTCACCGATCACTTCACTTAACATCTCTTTTGTGATCGCTCCCGGTCTCAGGATCATCGGTGGAGTCACCGTCATATCCAGAATCGTAGACTCTACTCCGATATCTACACTTCCTCCATCCAGGATCATCTCGATCTTGCCACTTAAATCCTCTGCCACATGCTGTGCTGTCGTCGGGCTCGGTCTTCCGGATGTGTTGGCACTTGGTGCTGATACATATCCGCCTCCTGCAAGAATCAGCTCACGGGCAATCTCATCATCCGGCATACGCACAGCGACCGTTTCCAGACCACCGGTTGTTCCCAGCGGAACTTTTTCGTTCTTATTGAAAATCATCGTAAGTGGCCCTGGCCAGAAATGTGCCGCGATCTCATCTACAATAAGTGGTACAGATTCAACGATCGCACCCAGATCCTCCAGTCTCGCAATATGGACGATAAGCGGGTTGTCTGACGGGCGTCCTTTTGCTGCATAGGTCTTTTTCGCTGCCTCCTCATCAAGCGCATTTGCCCCCAGTCCGTAGACTGTCTCTGTCGGAAATGCTACCAGACCGCCATTCTTCAGGATTGAACCGGCTTCTTCCATAATCACCTGATCTATTTGGTTTCTGTCTATTTTTTTTATTATTGTTTCCATGTGTTTCATTATAGCATTATCCACATGGCATGGCAATTTTAATTTCCATACTCGTTCAGGTATTCCAGACATTTTGCGATTCCTTTGGCAACAGCTTCTGCAACCTGCTCCTGATATTCTTCTCCCGACAATTTTTCTGCCTCTTCCGGATTAGTCAGAAAACCGCATTCCACGATCACCGTAGGCACTTTTGTCCGCCTCAGAAGATAATAGGTCTCATTTGCTTTTGCCTGCCTGTGATTTTCCGGATCAATCTCCTGCAAACTTTCCTGCAGGATCTTCGCAACAGCCTCTCCTTCCCGGGAATGGCTGTAATAAAACACCTGCGCTCCATGAATTTCCGGGTCTTCATAGCTGTTCTGATGGATACTCACTGTAAGGACAGGTTTCGTCTCGTTGATCATCTTCACTCTTGCCTGCATATCTTCTGTCTTTTTACTTCCGTCTCCTGTTGTTACAAGCCCTTTATCCTCTTTTCTTGTAAGCTCTGCTGTTATCTTTTCCTTTTCCAGACATTTTTTCACTTTCTTAGTAATTGCCAGATTGATATCCTTTTCCAGAAGGTTATTCAGCCCGATTTTTCCCGGATCACTTCCCCCGTGTCCGGCATCCAGGATTACCTGAGCCTGCTTTGCCTCCACCTGATCCGCCTCGGTATACCTGCTTAATGTATAGCTGCCATAAATACATCCCGTCAGTAAAATAAGAGCCAGAATCCACTTTATTTTGCTCTTGAAAATAGTTTTCCCCCTTTTTACCATTTCACTGATTTTTTTATTCAAAAAAAGAGCCTCCTGCATATATTTTTACAAATATATGCATGGAAAGCTCTTTTCTATACCTTTCTCATTATGTAATCAGTTTACATATTTCTGAATCAGATCCCAGATATCGGAAGTCTCAAATCCAAGTTTCCATGCCGCCGTTCCTGCCAGATTATTGTCCTTCATAAGTCCGAGTTTGACTTCAAGTGAAGAAGCATCCTCCAGCCAGATCCTGTAGGTTGAATCGTTATCTCCCTGCCACTCTGCATAGTTCTGCTTCGCCGTATCATCCCATGTCACAGTTGCTCCGGCTTCGCTTACCCGCTGTGCCGCTTCTTCCATGCCAAGTGCTTCGCTGGTAACTTTCATTGAATAGCTTGCAGCCTCGGTTCCCTGATCTTCCGCACGCTCTTCGTCCGTCTTCGGTGTCTCATTCCACAGCCTTGTATAGAATGGCACTGCATTGATCACCTTATCTGCCGGTACATCCCGCAAGGTTTCTTCAATTCCCTCTTTTACATAATTGTAAGATGCCACAGAACCTGCTTCATAGGAACCGGCAAAATGTTCATCATATCCCATAATGATCACATAATCTGCCATAACCCCCTGTTCTTCTCTGTGATAATGTGTGTTATAACCCTTCGGCACATAATTATCTACAGAAAGGACCAGATTGTTCACCCGGCACAGCACAGAAAGCTCCCGGATAAACTGAATGTAATGCTCTCCGACATCCGTCGGTATCTGTTCAAAATCCACGTTGATTCCGTCAATTCCATTCTGAAGTGCTGCATTTACCAGCTGATTCTCCAGATTCTCCCTGCTTGAAGTATGACTGAGCAGCTCCATATCGTCTACATTCTGGTCGAAATTATCAACCAACGCCCATACTTCCAGTCCACACTGATGTGCATAATCCACATAGTCTGTACTTGCAATGGAACTGATATTTCCGGAATTATCCGTTACACTGAACCATGTAGGGGAAATCGTATTGAGTCCTTTTGTAGCTGCAAGCGCATCTTCAATCCCTTCGTTGGCAGCTTCACTTGTGACCTGATGCCATACCAGATTGATCTTGTAATCTTTCTTGATTCCTGTATAATCCGGTTCCTCAAATTCTCTTGAGATTGTCTCTTTCTTGGCATCCTTCAGCTTTGACTTCTGAATATACCCGACAATTCCGGACTTTGTACAGACTTTTTTCCAGTCACTTACATCTTCAAGAACCGTAAGCTTATCTCCCTTTTTCACTTCTTCGAGCACCGGACTTTTTACACCTCCCAGAATCCTTACCTGGGAATCATCCTTAACCTTTGCCGTCTGACGCTCTCCAAACTTACTGGTGATCACGACTCTTGCCGGATCTTTATAAACTTCGTAGTCAAAATTTGCATATTTCTGCAGGAAATCCAGTGCAATATATGCTGTATCTCCTTCTGTCTTTACAATTGTATAATCCTCACTGTTCACAGTATCTGAAACAGAATAATCCTTACTGTCTGCCGCTACCTTTACCATATCTCTCGGCAGTGTATACAAAAGTATATGCTCATTGGAATCCCAGTAAAAACGATCGCTGATATAATCCTGTACAAAGTTATAAGACAGATATGCAGTTCCGCCTTCTGTAATTGCCTGAGCATCCAGTACCTCGTTGTTGATCGTTACACCCATCTGCGACTTTGCCGTAATTCCAAAATATTTATTCAAATCATAGGTTTCTTTTGTCGGCCCATACTTTATCCAGTATATTGTTCCACCGGCAAGCCCAATGACAACTATAAAGATCACCAGCAATGCAATACACACGTTTCTGACACGGCGACGTCTTTTTCTTGCTCTTCTCCGTCTCTGATAACCTACGCCCGGATCCTCGTATCTTGCAGCAGCTTTTCTTGCTGCCGCAGCTTTGCGTCTACGCTCTCTTTCCCTTTGCTCATTGGTCATTCTTCTTTCGTCCACATGACACCTCCTGTTTGCAGCATATTTTCACAGTTTAACCAAGCTTGTAATATGCGCACACTTTAGGTTATTATACCACATATATCTGCCATTTGTACACATCTGAAAACTATTTCCATTCCCCACAGGTCATGTCTTGGCGAGGGGGCTCTGCTTTTTTCATTCCACCTGTGAATGGTCTGTTCCTATACTGTTAAAATCCAGTTCCCGGATCATTCCCTGTTCATCCAGAATATAATCCCGCATATAATTACTTTCTTCTCTTACCATATGCGCTGACACGATCTGAAGCGGACTTGCCGGAAAGCCATTCATCTGCATCCGGACACCACTACGCTCATAATTTGTCAGTTCTGTAAATAAATCCTGATACTTTTTCTCTTGCTCGTCCATATTTCCCCCTTGAGTCAGACAGTTTTTACGGCAAAAAGCGACCATAAGGCAACACTTGTGATATATTACTTCTCCTGTGCTTTTTCCGATGACAAGAAAATGATCACTGTCCATACTTCGGTTCAATTGTTAGGTTCTGTTGATAAATCGTCTGATATGACCTGAATGTACTTGATTCTGTACGCTGTGTGCGAAATGCGTATGATAAATTCAAGATTTGTGCGATTGACTGGTCTGTCTTATTTTCCTGTAACGCCATTATAAGAAAGAGTTTATAAAAAAGCAAGCATTTTTTATTTTTTATTTTGTTTACATCGTTCCGTTTTTTGTTTATACTATTAGTAATTGTTCAGATAGATTTTTGATTGAATAGGAAGTGATACTTTATGAAGATAGAAAAGATAAATGATAATCAGATCCGCTGCACACTTACCCGTGATGATCTCGCTCAGAGACAGTTAAAGCTCAGCGAGCTTGCTTACGGCTCCGAGAAGGCAAAGTCTTTATTCCGCGAGATGATGCAGCAGGCCGCTTCTGAATTTGGATTCGAAAGCGACAATCTGCCACTGATGATCGAAGCAATCCCGACCGCCGGTGATTCTATTGTTCTGAATATAACCAAAGTTGATGATCCGGATGAACTGGATACCCGTTTTTCCAGATTCACACCTACTCCTTCGGACGAAGCTGCTGATAAGCACAAATCCGTGCTGGAACATCTGAAAAAACTTGACGGAGCCGAAGATTTTCTCGACATTCTCCGCCAGATGAAAGAGGCTGTATCCCAGCTCCCGGAGAACCCGGAAGCACTTGCCGATACTCCGGTCCAGGAACAGGCTCCTGCTTCAGAAGCCAAAGAAGCAGCTCCTGCTGAACCTTCTGTTCCACCGGTCCGGCTTTTCTCTTTCTCAAGACTTGACAGTGTGATTCATGCCAGTCATTTTTTAGCTGAGATGTATGATGGTCCGAACACACTTTACAAGGATGAAGCAGAGAACATGTACATCCTGACACTTGCACAAGGAGAGCATCCGTCTTCTGATTTTAACCGTATCTGTAATATGCTCTCCGAGTATGGTTCACCGGAACAGGGTGGTGGTATATCACTTGCATTTCTGGAAGAACACTGTGATATGATCCTTGCCAAAAACGCAATACAGACTCTGACTTCATTTAAATAACAGACAAATCCACAATTTTTAACTTGGCGAAAAAAGACGGGGACGGCAGATTAATGATCTGTCGTCCCCGTTAAATTATATCTTTTATTTATTCACGGTCTATGCTTCAGCTGCTAAGAGTGCGTTGATCTTTGCGATAAGAAGATCTGCATCAATTCCATGAACCATTGCTGCTTCTTCAAGAGACTCACCCTGTGAAGCCGGGCATCCAAGACAATGCATTCCAACTTCCATAAGAACCGGTGCTGTCTGTGGAGCTACCTGAAGTAATTCGCCAATTGTCATTGTTTTTGTTACTTCGACTGCCATCTTTCTTCCTCCTTTGCTTTTCGTATCCCTTATTATAATACCATTTATCCCAAAAAACAACCTTAATATCCGACTGTATTGCTCGGATATTAAGGTTTCTTTGCTTTTGTAAAATATTTTCCCCCGTTTTCCACAAAAAACGTATGTTTTTATGTGGACAATGTGGATAACCCACAAATATTCAGCATTTTCACATTTTTCAAATGCCTGCTTTCACTGGTGTTTCCAAGCTTTTACACGATTCTTCTTACTGAAAGAATTGTCGTATAAGTCGCCGGTGAAATCCCGATTCCCTGTTCCGGGTTCTGTGCATTGACGATCTGACCGTTCCCAATATAAATTCCTATGTGGCCATCATAACAGATCAGATCTCCCGGCATCGCCTGATCATAGCTTACCTCCACGCCTGCATTAATCTGGTCATACGTTGTCCGTGGAAGACTGATTCCAAAATGCGCAAATACTGATTGTACAAATCCGGAACAGTCTGCCCCATCTGTCAGACTTGTGCCGCCCCAGACATACGGATTCCCAATGAACTGGCATGCATAATCAACGATCGCCTGTCCATTTGACGCCGGTTGTGCGGAAACTTCGGTAGTCTCCGTCTGCTGTACATTTTCCTGGACTTCCTGCGTCATCTGCGCTTCTTCGGATTCCCTGGACACTGCATAGTTAAATGCTTCTGCTTCTTCTTTTCCTTCCTGCTGCGCTTCCGTTACCAGATTCTCCGCATACGTCTGCGCCTCTGCTCCTGTCAGTATATATTCTGTTTTTACATATCCGGTGACATCTCCCGATTCAACTGCCGTCCATTCTCCCACAGGACCTGTGATCTTCGCCGCGTATCCCGGATACAGCTTTCCGACATATTCACTTTCCTTCGTCGGTTCGCTTCTGACATACAGAAAACTCGTTACATTGGCAAATGCCATATCTAAATACTCGCCCTTATTTTCCGGTACCAGATAATCCTCAGCTTTAATCTCCCTGTTCTGAGAATAAAGATCATTCAATACCGCTTCTATCCCTACGCCCGGCATCTTTGCAGCTTCTGCGGTGTCTCCATCTGCTGCCATAACCGAAATTCCCGGAGATACTGTCATCCCCAGAAAAGTAACTAGGAACAATCCTTTTTTTAGATTTGAATGCATAAATCTCCCTCCTTCATGTATTCTTATCTTTTGTAAATATTACAGAATTGTTACATTTGTTACGGTGATATTATATCAATCAAATTTCACATTGTCAAGTTTTCCTCAGTTATTTCGTAGTACACAGTTCTACACCGTTCTTTATACACTTTGTTTTTTCGTCATATTTGTTACAAATTATTACATCTCGCTTAACAGTATTTCCATTTTTTATTCTTTTATTCAATATACAATTTTTTATTGACATTATAAGAATATTATTATAATATGATTTTAGTAATTATTATTATTATCTATTTGTAGGAGGTGACATCAATGGCAAGTTTAAAATACAGCAGACAGCGTGAGGCAATTAAGGATTATCTTTCCTCTGTTACAACACATCCAACAGCAGATACTGTATATATGCATATCAAAGAAGAATTTCCAAATATCAGTCTCGGAACCGTTTACCGCAATTTAAATCTGCTTGCCGACATAGGCGAGGCAATTAAAATTACAACACCCGATGGCGGCGATCGTTTTGATGTACGTACCAATCCGCATTATCATTTCTATTGCAAGTGCTGCAAGCGAATGATTGATATGGATTTTGATCACATGGATAAGATCAACCATCTCGCATCCGAAAGTTTCGACGGTCAGATTGAATCACACACCATGCTTTTCTACGGTATCTGCGGTGATTGTTTAAGAAAGTCCTGACTATGTAGTATAAATTCAGAAATTTTGAAAAAACTTATCAATTATAGTTGACAAAGAAGGATGTATATGTTATCTTAATATCAGTAACAGTTACTAATATTGCTAACTAAAAGAAATCAAATATACTATCAAAAAAAGAAAAGGAGATTATTATTATGAAGAAATTTGTTTGTACAGTATGTGGTTATGTATACGAAGGCGAAGCAGCACCGGAGAAATGTCCAGTATGTGGCGTAGGCGCTGACAAGTTCACAGAAGTAAAAGAAGGCGAAAGAGAATGGGCTGCAGAGCATGTAGTTGGAGTAGCTAAAGGCGTAAGCGAAGACATCCTTGCCGACCTCAGAGCAAACTTTGAAGGTGAATGTTCAGAAGTAGGAATGTATCTTGCAATGGCAAGAGTAGCTCACAGAGAAGGCTATCCGGAAATCGGACTTTACTGGGAAAAAGCTGCTCACGAAGAAGCAGAACACGCTGCTAAATTCGCAGAACTTCTTGGCGAAGTTGTAACAGACAGCACAAAGAAGAACCTTGAAATGAGAGTAGAAGCAGAACACGGCGCAACAGCAGGTAAATTCGACCTTGCAAAACGTGCAAAAGCTGCAAACCTCGATGCGATCCATGACACAGTTCATGAAATGGCAAGAGACGAAGCAAGACACGGAAAAGCATTCGAAGGATTACTCAAACGCTACTTTGGCTAAGCTACAAGCCGAGCAGGGATAAATAGAAGAGCCCCTGGAAGAACGAATTTATTCATTCTTCCAGGGGCTCTTCTATTTATCCCTATTAGGCGACAGCCTGCAGCGAGAAGTAGCGCAGCGCATTCGAGCTGGCTCGACCTCCTATTTCTGGTTCGCCGGCTCCACAGCCACCGTCTTCCCTTTAATTTTCACATTCTTCATCGCATTCAGTACCTCACGGGCATATTCCCTCGGCACCTCAACAAATGTATACTTATCATACATATCAATCGTTCCGATCAGCTTTCCATCCATTCCGCTTTCCCCGGCGATTGCACCAAGAATATCTCCCGGACGTACTCTCTGCTTCTTTCCAATATTGATGAACAGACGTACCATTCCATCCTCACCTGCACCGGTATCTCCAAATTCCCAGTCATTTTCCTCTGTATTTTTGTTATCCTCTGTCATTCCACAGCAGATCTTTAAAAATGCAGCCGCCATATCCATTGCTGTAAATTCAGAATTATTGACACGTTCTTCGATGGCATTGATCATCATGTCCAGATCTTCCTGCTCGATCACACGCTCCACATCATCCAGAATATTTTCCATCTTAGTATTCGCAACGTCATTCAGTGACGGAACTTTCTGTGCATAGATCTTCGTCTTGCAGTATCTCTGGATCTCTTTCAGTTTGTAAACTTCTTTTCCTGATACGAAAGAAAATGCTCTTCCTTCGCGTCCTGCGCGTCCGGTACGCCCGATACGGTGTACATAATATTCATCATCCTGCGGGAGATCATAATTAAATACTGCTTCCACTTCATCTACATCAATTCCACGGGCCGCCACATCCGTTGCTACCAGGATCTCTGTCTTACCGGTCCGAAAGCCCTGCATCACGCGGTCTCTCTGTTCCTGCTTCATATCCCCGTGAAGTCCTGCCGCAAAATATCCGCGTCCGAGAAGTGCATTTACCAGAAGATCCACCTGCTTCTTCGTATTACAGAATACAACCGAAAGCCTTGGTGAATAAATATCAAGAAGTCTGGAAAGAACTTCCTCTTTCTTCTTCGGCTTTACATCATAATAATACTGCTCAATATTCGGAACAGTCAGTTCCTTTTTTGTAACTTTGATCACTTTTGCGTTATTCTGGAATTTCTTCGTAATCTCCATGATCGGCTTCGGCATGGTTGCTGAGAAAAGCACGGTCTGGCGCTCCTCAGGAACACCACTTAATACAAATTCGATATCCTCACGGAATCCCATATTCAGCATTTCATCTGCTTCATCAAGCACAACCGTGTGTACAAAATCCAGCTTCATCGTCTTTCTGCGCATGTGGTCCATCACACGCCCTGGAGTTCCTATGACGATCTGTGTTCCACTCTTTAAGGAACGGATCTGCTTTACGATATCCTGTCCTCCGTAAATCGGCAGAACCTTAATTCCATGCATATATCTGGACAGGTTGCGGATCTCGTCTGCCACCTGGATTGCAAGCTCTCTGGTCGGGCAGAGAACGATCGCTTGCAGCTTTTTCAGCTTCGGGTCTACCTTTTCCAGAATCGGGATTCCGAATGCTGCGGTCTTACCGGTTCCGGTCTGTGCCTGCCCGATCAAATCGATCCCGCTAATCATTGCCGGAATTGCCTTTGCCTGAATCGGTGAAGCCTCCTCAAATCCCATGTATCTTACTGCTTTCTGAATCTCTTCCGAAAGTCCCATTTCTTCAAATCTAACTGTTTCCATCCATTATCCTTTCTATTAAATACATTACCAATTACAAATATGACCTTAAACTCCATCATATAAACTCTGCCGGGGCGCATTCTCGCGCCTGCGACGGTCGCTTGCGACATCTTCCTTATCCGTCGCAATGCACAATAAAAAACTCCTTACTTGGTGACAATACAAGTAAAGAGCATCGTAACATTCGCGTTATATTCTAACAAATAATTTTTAAAAAGTCAATTTTCACTTGCATTTTATGCATAAACGGTATAATATATTCATATACTTAATGTAGTATTGATTACTACGTGTTGTAGTTTTAATTATTCATCTCTAGGGAGGGATTTGTGATGAAAAAGAAACATATTAAAGATCCAGGAAGTGCAATCACACATTTTATCGGCATGCTGATGGCAATTTTCGCCGCATTTCCACTTTTAATAAAAGCAGCCCACGAACCGAGCCGGATTTACCTGATCTCGCTTGCAATCTATGCTGTCAGCCTGATTCTTTTATACGCCGCAAGCACAACCTATCATACCTTTGATCTTTCCGAACGTGTCAACACGATCCTGAAAAAGATCGACCATATGATGATCTTCGTACTGATCGCCGGAAGCTACACACCGATCTGCCTGCTGGTACTGGAACGCAGAACCGGACTTATCATGCTCGCACTTGTATGGGGTATTGCAATCACCGGAATTATTATTAAAGGGTTCTGGGTATTCTGCCCGAAATGGGTATCCTCCGTCCTCTACATTAGTATGGGATGGATCTGTGTCCTCGCATTCAGTCAGATTCTCAACAATCTGACACGTGCAGAATTCGGATGGCTTCTCGCCGGCGGAATCATTTACACGATCGGCGGTGTGATCTATGCACTGAAGCTTCCGATTTTCAACAATAAGCATAAGAATTTTGGCAGCCACGAAATCTTCCACCTCTTCGTGATGGGCGGAAGTGCATGCCACTTTGTTGTAATGTATTCTTTATTGTAAACCTTGCATCCTCGAAAAATCCAGAAAACTCGCCCCACTAAAGCTGCGGAAGTAATTTTTTATTCTGCACAAAATGCCGACAGGAGAAGCAAATCTGCTTCTCCTGTTTCATGCCCTACTGCCCCGTCTCTTTATAGCTCATCACCAGCCCAATCTTCGCCCTCCGCGTCATATGCTTAATCGCATACTCCCGCCGCATCGCCTCTTCTTTTGTCTCAAACTGCTCCAGATACACCAGCTCCACTGGTCTCCTGGATCTGGTGTATTTTGCGCCTTTCCCGGCATTATGCGCTTCCAGACGCTTTTCAATATCATTCGTCCACCCGGTATATAATGTTTCATCCTTGCATTTTAAAATATATGTATAATTCATCGCTTCAAAGAGGGACCAAAAAGCCCCTCTTCCTTTCTTCTGCTCTTATTCTTCAGCCAGATAGTCCATCGGATTGACCGGCTGACCATCTTTTAACATCTCGAAATACAGATTGCAGCCCTCCAGACTGTAATACTTGGTCGGAATCTCCAGATATCCGATCACATTGCCCGCTTCCAGATAATCACCGACTTTCACCTGCACTTCCTTGAGCTGTCCATACATGCACTCGTAGCCATTCCCCATATCCAGTGTCACCGTGATTCCCGTCTGCGCAAAGTTATCAATGGATTTTACAAGACCCGGTGCTGCTGCGATCACGTTATCGTTCACCGCACCGGATATGATCATCGCCGGATTATATCTGTACTGATCCAATGTAGAAAAATATACGGTTTTATCCATACTGTAGCTCATCAGCACATTGCCGTCCACCGGCCACAGAAGCTGGCTGTCCTCCCCGAAATTCAGGTTCATTGCCGTTCCTGCGGTCTGCGTGCTGTCCGTTTCCCAAGTATCCATCCGGTTCTCTGTACTTCCATCTGCTGCCGTATTTGCAGCCTGGCTGTCCTCTTTTGTCACAGGCTCTTCATCTTCCAGCGCTTTCTTTGCAATACTGCTTGTCTCTTCCGCATTTCTTTTGATTTCTTCCTCTTTCGCCTGCTGTTCTTCCTCGATCTTTGCCTGCTCATCCTTCACATTTGCCCGGTAATTTCTCCATGTATAGGCTCCTGTAAGCACAATAGCAGCGGCAAAGCAGACCGCAAGACCGATCGACGCTCTTTTTCTCCTCTTATTAGAGGACTGCTGCTTTTTATTCATATTCTATCACCTCTGACAATATTTTTGCCAGAAAATGACCAACTTATTCTCCCTTTTCGTTTTTTTCGATCACAATATCCGTGACCTCTTCCAGACTGACATCAGTGAAAAAATATTGCAGGATTTCTTCACAGGTTTTCCCTTCCTCTGCCATCTTCTCTGCCGTGTACTGGCTCATCCCAAGACCGTGCCCGATTCCCTTCGCCGTAACCCTTGTCTGCCCGTCATAATCCTGAAGCGTAAAGCATGACGAGGCAAGATGGTAGGTTCTCCGGAATTCTTCACCATTTACTGTTTCACTGCCACAACGGACTGCTGTCACATACCCGGCACTGTCAGTTCCTGTCACTTCCATGTCGCTTCCCTGGATCATGGACACGGTCATCTCCTCTTTTGCCTCCACATCTTCGGGACATTCCCTGCTCTGAAGATACGGATACTCTTCCGAACCAAACACTTCATTTCCAGACCTTGTTTTTCCGTTGCTTAACCGGTGATACGGGGTCAGAATCAGCTTTCCGTCATACATCAGAACCTGTCCCCTCGTCTCATCCCACGCAGCTTTCATCTTCTCATAATATTCTCCATAATGATCTGCTCCCCAGTTGCTCTCCATCTGCTGCCTGGTCCAGTATTCCTTCGTCAGGACAGTGTTGGTGCCCTCATCCTGGATGCTTTTGTAAATGCTGGTCCGGATCAACACTGCCTGTGCCTTTAACGCTTCCTCCTCCGCATCTCCCTCAATTTCTTTAGCCAGAATCCCGATCCCATATTCATCCAGTGAAATTTTTCTGTTCTTTTCGTCACTTTTTACGGTCACATACGGGCTCGTCCCATTGTCCTGCGCCAAACTGCTTCTGCCATTCAGCAGAATCGTAACCACATACGGAAGTAATATAAGAATGGCAGCAAAATAGCCTGCCTGTCTGAAGTATTTTCGCATAATAAAACCTCCCATACCACTGTATGAGAGGTTTTGACTGATTATGCTTCTGGTTTAACTGTAACATAATCCAGTTTCCAGATATTATCAACATATTCCTGAATGGTTCTGTCTGAAGTAAATTTACCACAGCTTGCTGTATTCAGAAGTGCCATCTTAGCCCAACGATCCGGATCTTTGTAAGCTTCTTCCACTTTCTTCTGTGCTTCTGCATAAGAGCGGAAGTCTTTCAGGATAAAGTATCTGTCCGGTCTGTCTCCACCCTGTGTATTCAGAAGTGAATTATACAGGTCGCGGAACATCTCATGGTCACCATGTGAATAAGTTCCATCCATCAACTGGTCAACGACTCTCTTAATATCCCAGTCATTGAAGTAGATCTCCTGCGGGTTATATCCGCCATTATTCTCATAGTTGATAACTTCGTCAGAACTGAGGCCGAAAATAAATGCATTTTCAATTCCAACTTCTTCTACGATCTCTACATTGGCTCCATCCATAGTTCCAAGTGTCGGTGCACCGTTCAGCATGAACTTCATGTTACCTGTTCCGGAAGCTTCTTTGGAAGCGGTAGAAATCTGTTCGCTGACATCTGCTGCCGCGAAGATCCATTCTGCGTTGGATACGCGGTAATCTTCGATAAATACGACTTTCAGCTTTCCATTGATGCTCAGGTCATTATTTACCACATCTGCTACAGAGTTGATCAGTTTGATGATCTCTTTTGCACGGACATATCCTGCGGAAGCTTTTGCACCAAAGATAAATGTTCTCGGATAGAAGGACATCTCCGGATGTTCTTTGATCTGGTTGTACAGATACATTACATGCAGAATGTTAAGAAGCTGTCTCTTATATTCATGAAGACGCTTAACCTGTACATCATAAATAGATCTCGGATCGATCTCTACTCCATTGTGTTCCAGAATATATTTTGCAAGACGTTCTTTGTTCTTGTATTTGATATCCATAAATTCTGCTCTTGCCTTCGGATCATCCGCAAGCGGTTTTAATTTTGACATCTGGGACAGATCTGTGATCCAGCCGTCTCCGATGTGGTCTGTTACCCAGTCTGCAAGCAGCGGGTTTCCATGAAGAAGGAATCTTCTCTGTGTGATACCATTGGTCTTGTTGTTGAATTTCTCCGGCATCATTTCGTAGAAATCTTTTAATTCCTGATGTTTCAGAATCTCTGTATGAAGTCTTGCAACACCATTTACGGAGTAGCCTGCAATAATAGCCATATGTGCCATTCTTACCTGACCGTCCATCAGGATAGCCATCTTACGGACTTTATCTTCATTGCCCGGATACATACGGCGAACCTGTTCTACAAAACGGCGGTTAATTTCCTGTACAATCTGGTATACACGCGGAAGCAGTCTTGAGAACAGGTCGATCGGCCATTTTTCAAGTGCTTCTGACATGATCGTATGGTTGGTGTAAGCAACCGTCTTTGTTGTTACTTCCCATGCTTCATCCCATCCAAGACCTTCCTGGTCAATGAGCAGACGCATCAACTCTGCAACTGCTACAGTCGGGTGAGTATCGTTCATCTGGATCGTAACTTTTTCATACAGTTTGCGCACATCTTTGTGTTTCTTTTTATATTTATCAAGCATAACCTGAAGACTGGCAGATACAAAGAAATACTGCTGTTTCAGACGAAGCTCTTTTCCTGCATAGTGATTGTCATTTGGATAAAGAACCTCGACGATCGTTTTTGCAAGGTTTTCCTGCTCGATCGCTTTATGGTATTCTCCTCTGTCAAATGCATCCAGTTTAAAGTCTGTGATTGCCTGTGCATCCCAGATACGCAGTGTATTGACTACGTGGTTGCCATATCCTACGATCGGCATATCATATGGAATAGCAAGTACGGATTCATAATTTTCCTGGATGAAATCTTCTTTCTTGGTCTGTTCATTATACTGTACACGAATGGTACCACCAAAACGGACTTCCTTTGCATACTCGTCACGGCGGATTTCAAACGGATTGCCATCTTTGAGCCAGTTATCCGGCACTTCTACCTGATAGCCATCTTTGATCTTCTGTTTGAACATACCGTAGCGGTAACGGATTCCACAGCCGTAAGCTGCGTATCCAAGAGATGCAAGTGAATCCAGGAAGCAAGCTGCAAGACGTCCAAGACCACCATTACCAAGTGCCGCATCCGGTTCCTGATCTTCTACCACATTCAGATCAATGCCCATCTCATCAAGGGCTTCTTTTACTTCTTTATATGCAGTCATGTTGATCAGGTTGTTGCCAAGTGCACGTCCCATAAGAAATTCCATTGACATATAATATACGGTCTTTGGATCTTCTTTTTCGTATGTTTTCTGTGTCGCAAGCCAGTCATCTACAATTGCTTCTTTTACTGCATAAGATACTGCCTGGAAAATCTGCTGCGGAGTTGCTTCTTCAATCTCTTTACGATACAGTGTCCGCACATTTTCTTTCACATCATTTTTAAAAGTTTCTTTTTCAAATCTTTTACTGTACATGCCTATATTCCCTTCTCATTTTTGCGCAGCGGCAGGGATTATTCTCCCTGCTTTTCTACGCCCATATTTACAGCTTCACCGTTGATCTTCCAGTCTTTCACATAGCCTGCAGGTTCAGCCTTTTCAACTGCTACCGCAAGTGTCTCCTGTCCGATCTGCTCTGCATACTCTGCAAATACTTTTTCTGCCTTTTCGCTTCCGTCGTAAGTTACCTTGATCTTATCCATAACTTCAAATCCGGCTTCCTTACGCATAGTCTGGATCTTGCTGATGATCTCACGTACAAATCCTTCTGTCAGAAGTTCTTCTGTCAGGTTTGTATCCAGTACAACGGTGATACCATAGTCACTCTCAGATACATATCCTTCCATCTGTGCCATGTCGATCAGAAGGTCTTCTTTTGCAAGTTCAATTTCCTGTCCATTTACCTGAAGCTTCAGAACACCTGTCGCATTCAGTTCGTCCATAGCAGCATTTCCGTCCAGATTGCTGAGTTCATTCTTGATTCCACCTAACAATTTACCATATTTTGGTCCAACTGTCTTTAATTGTGGTTTAAATGTATAAGAAGTAAATGCACGAACATCATCTGTAAGTTCGATTTCTTTTACATTCAGCTCATCTGTCACGATATCCTGATAGAACTCCGGCAGATCGGAAGCACCTTTTACGAACATCTTTCCGATTGGCTGACGGTTCTTGATGTTGGCTGTATTACGGCATGCACGTCCCATTACAACGATCTTCAGGACTTCATCCATGTTCTCTTCCAGAGTCTTATCGATATAAGCTTCATTTGCAACCGGATAATCACAAAGGTGGATACTTTCCGGAGCGCTTTCATCTACGCTTCTTACCAGGTTCTGATAAATTTCTTCGGTCATGAACGGGATCATCGGTGCTGCAACCTTTGATACAGTAACGAGTGCTGTATAAAGAGTCATGTAAGCATTGATCTTATCCTGTTCCATTCCTTTTGCCCAGAAACGTTCGCGGCTTCGTCTTACATACCAGTTACTCATATCATCTACGAAGTCCTGAAGTGCTCTTGCAGCTTCCGGAATCCGGTAATTTGCAAGATGATTATCTACTGTCTTGATCAGTGTATTCAGTTTTGATAAGAGCCATTTATCCATTACAGATAATTTGTCATATTCAAGTGCATATTTTGTTGCATCAAAATCATCAATATTGGCATACAATACGAAGAATGCATAGGTGTTCCAGAGTGTTCCCATGAACTTTCTCTGTCCTTCCATAACCGCTTTTCCATGAAAACGGTTCGGCAGCCACGGTGCACTGTTTACATAGAAATACCAGCGGATCGCATCTGCACCGTATGTCTCCAAAGCATCAAACGGATCAACCGCATTTCCTTTGGATTTACTCATCTTCTGACCATTTTCATCCTGTACATGTCCGAGAACGATTACGTTCTGGTATGGTGCTTTGTTGAAGATCAGGGTTGAAATTGCCAGCAGAGAATAGAACCATCCTCTTGTCTGGTCGACGGCTTCAGAAATGAACTGAGCCGGGAACTGCTGTTCAAATACTTCTTTATTTTCAAATGGATAGTGATGCTGTGCAAACGGCATGGATCCGCTGTCGAACCAGCAGTCGATAACTTCCGGTACACGGTGCATCTGTTTTCCACACTTCGGACACTTGATTGTTACATCGTCAATATATGGACGGTGAAGCTCGATATCATCCGGGCAGTTGTCTGACATGGATTTCAGTTCTTCAATGCTTCCGATCGAGTGCTGGCATCCGCATTCGCATTCCCAGATATTCAGTGGAGTTCCCCAGTAACGGTTACGGCTGATACCCCAGTCCTGAACATTTTCAAGCCAGTCACCAAAACGTCCTTTACCAATGCTTTCCGGGATCCAGTTGATAGTATTGTTATTTGCGATCAGGTCATCTTTAACTTCTGTCATCTTGATGAACCATGATTCTCTTGCATAGTAGATCAGTGGAGTATCACATCTCCAGCAGTGTGGATAACTGTGTTCAAACTTCGGAGCATCGAAGAGCAGTCCACGAGCATCCAGATCTTTAAGTACTTCCGGATCTGCTTTCTTTACGAAAAGTCCTGCAAATGGAGTTGTCTCGCCCATATCCCCTTTCTCGTCAACGAGCTGTACGAATGGAAGGTCATATTTGCGTCCTACTTTCGCATCATCTTCACCAAATGCTGGTGCCAGATGAACAACACCAGTACCATCTGTCAGAGTTACATAATCATCACAGGTAACAAAGAATGCTTTCTTTTTCTGTTTTGCTGCGCAGTCATATGCACACTGGTAAAGCGGTTCATATTCTTTGTATTCCAGATCTTTTCCTTTGTAAGTTTCCAGAACTTCGTATGCCGGTTTGTCTTCTTCTGCAAATTTCCCAAGAATGGTGTCAAGCAGAGCGCATGCCATATAATAAGTATATCCGTCTGCACATTTTACTTTGGCGTAATCTTCTTCCGGGTTTACGCAGAGTGCGATATTAGACGGAAGAGTCCAAGGTGTGGTTGTCCATGCAAGGATGTATGCATCTTCGTCTTTCACTTTGAAACGAACGATAGCAGAACGTTCTTTGACGTCCTTATATCCCTGTGCAACTTCCTGTGCTGAAAGTGGTGTTCCACAACGTGGACAATACGGAACGATCTTAAATCCTTTGTAAAGGAGTCCCTTATCCCAGATTTTCTTCAGAGCCCACCATTCAGACTCGATAAAGTTATTATCATAAGTAACATATGGATTTTCCATATCTGCCCAGAAACCTACTGTAGAAGAGAAATCTTCCCACATTCCTTTGTATTTCCAGACACTTTCTTTACATTTATTGATAAATGGTTCTACACCATATTTTTCAATCTGATCTTTTCCATCAAGGCCGAGCAGCTTTTCTACTTCCAGCTCTACCGGCAGTCCGTGAGTATCCCATCCTGCCTTACGCGGAACCATGTAGCCCTTCATTGTACGGTATCTCGGGATCATATCTTTGATTACACGGGTAAGAACGTGTCCGATATGCGGTTTTCCATTTGCTGTCGGAGGTCCATCGTAGAAAGTATAAGTTTCTCCTTCTTTACGGTTCTCCATACTTTTCTTGAAAATATCTTCTTCATTCCAGAATTTTTCAACTTCTTTTTCTCTGTCTACAAACTTCAGGTCTGTATCCACTTTTTTGTACTTAGCCATGATAAGCTCCTTTCTGAATCAATGACTTTGTATGCATTTTTGGGTATATAGAAAAATGTGCCCCGGCACGTAGTGCCCTTAATTTTGCAAGAAGTATTTGGAATTTCCTGCAAAATTAAAAAAGACTTTCACCCGTAAAAGGACGAAAGTCTGTACATCGTTAACCACCTGTTACTGCATACCAGCATATGAGTTTCCTGTAACGGGGGAAATAACCGTCAGAACTTACTCGCCAGATTGCTTTCAGTTACTGCAACTCGGAAGTGATGTTCAGATCTACCCTACTTGCACCGGTCTTCCACCATCTCCGGTTCGCTTTACCTTTCAAATAAATCTTACTGTCTTCGTCAATGTCTTTTGATCTTTTTTCACCATTTCTAGGTTATTATAATAAAGAACCCCTTGCTTCGTCAAGGGGTTCTGCGGGATTTCGTGATTCTTTCCTTATATTTGACTGACCAGACGTTAATCTTTGTCAACTTCTCTTCTGCGCTTTCTGTTTGTTTCCACTTTCTTCTTTCTCAAATGTTTCAGAACAGCCCTCCATACAATAATAAGAATGAGTACTGCTGCAATCACACAGATTACAAGGATTACCTCTCGTGGTATTGTACTCTGAGCCTGCTTTTGTGTTTCACTGTCTGACTTATCGCCGGACACCTGTGCTTCATTTTCTGTGTTATCCTTCTGCAGATATTCATCACTTAATGTCACAGCTGCTTTTCCGACCGGGTTGCCCTGATAAGTATAAGTTACTGTTCCGGTGCTGCTGTTCGTGTCATCCTGCGTAATTTCGTAATCCAGGCTTTGGAAATTTACATTTTCCGGAAGTACAACATATGCATTCGGATCAATTTCTTTAAAATCTGCGGAGTCTTCATAATCCGCAATCGTATATTTTGCGAAATTATTAAATCCATACTCCAGTAAATTGATGGAGTCTGGGTATACATTTTTCCCATGTGTCTTCAAGACAACACTGATCAGCTCCAGATTATCATCTGCTGCACAGGATACCAACGTGTTGAGTGCTTCATCTGTATAACCGGTTTTTCCGGCTATTGTCTTTGGATAATAATAGTCGTTTCCCTCGTAAAACATCAGATCACTCTGCTGAAAGGTTCTCGCCTGATTTACCAGATTGGTTGCACCGATCGTATACTGCTGTGTCTGGGCAATCGTCTTGAATTCTTCATGATTTTCAAGCAGTTCCTGTGTAATAAGTGCCATATCACGTGCCGTCGTATAATGGTTCTGCGCATTCAGCCCATTCGGATTTTCAAAATCAGAATTTACTGCTCCCAGCTCTTTTGCGCGTTCATTCATCTTTGCAATAAAGCCATCATATCCTAAACCACCCACATTTTCAGCAATCGCATAAGCAACTTCATTTGCAGATGCCATCAGAAGTGCGTGAAGCGCATCATTTAAAGAAATTTCCTCCCCCGCGATCATTCCTATATAAGCATCCCCCTCTGCTACACAATCCACACTATTCTGTGTAATCGTGATCTTGTCATCAAGATTGCCGTTTTCCAATGCGACAAGTGCCGTTAAAATCTTTGTAATACTGGCAGGATAAGCCTTTCCGTCAATGTTTTTCGCATAAAGGATCGCACCGCTTTTTGCCTCCATGACAATCCCAGCCTCTCCGTAAGTAGCCGGTCCTTCCGGCCAGTTCTCCAGCTCATTGCTGGCAATCTTCATATCATATGCCTGCTGTGTTACTTCATCAATTTTCTGCTGCTGCAGGGCTTTAATTTCTTCTTGATTTTTTCCGGAAGTTTCTTCCTCTGTCAGATTATAATTGCTGACCGTTGTATCAATTGGTTCATTTGCTGACGTATCTTCTGCAAATGCGGTCATTCCAAGACTTCCAACCATCACTGCCACCAGCGATGCACTTAAAATTTTCTTCCATCTCCTCACGGATCTTCTCCTCCAAATTCTTTAATCTTATACGATAAATCCCCGATATCTGTTCAGGCATGCGTAAATATCCTGTTTACGGATCTGTGCCATCGCTACAGAAACATAACTTCCTTTGCAAAGGGATGCCAGACCCTGCTTCTTAATCTGACTCCAAAGCTTTTCCACGCAAAGATCAACATCCTGTTCCTTCCGTTCCATTTCTTCCAACAGATTCTTCAGGCAGTACGCTAATGCCGTTGTCTGTTCTGCATCCAGGATTTGTTCTACATATTTCAGATCCACATTTTCTCTTCCAATAGAAAATGAATCTTTACCAAACTGTTTTATCTTCACCTGATCTCTCTTCTTTTCCATTTTTCCGGCCTTTAAGCTTCTGTGATGATCTTTATCAAATAAGACATCTACATCAACCGGAACCTTTTTCTCTCCGGTCTCACTTTTTTCACCAATCACCGTTTTCACTTTTTCTGTGATATCGTACGTTCGGTAATTATCCATCTGCAGCACATGATCAGCAATGTAAAAATAAGATCCAGAACTTCCGGCCACCAGAATAATAGAAATTCCCTGCTTTTGATACAGGTTACCTGCCTGAAGAGTAAATGGTGTAATCGGTTCCTGTTCACCGGATACGACAGCCTGCATCAGCTCATCTCTGACCATAAAGTTCGTCGCACAGGTGTCTTCATCGATCAAAAGACATTTTGCACCTGACTGTACCGCTTCTACCACATTTGCAGCCTGCGAAGTCGAACCACTGGCATCCTCTGTAGAAAAATTTACTGTATCTTTCTTATTCGGCAGATCATTGATAAACGGTGAAATATTGATATGGGATACACATCTTCCATCCTCGGCCCGGATCTTCATCGCAGTATCCGAAGTAATCACGTATTCTCTTCCATCTCCGGCGACGTGATTGTAAATTCCCTGCTCGAGTGCCTTCAGAAGTGTTGATTTTCCATGATATCCTCCACCCACGATCAAAGTAATTCCTTCCGGGATTCCCATTCCTTTTATTTTACCCCGGTGTGGAAGTTCCATCTCTACTTCCATACTTTCCGGTGCTTCAAAAGCAATTGCACCTTTCATAGGCTTCTGTGATACACCGCTTTCTCTTGGCAATATAGAACCATTTGCCACAAATGCAATAAGTCTCCGCTTTGTCAGTTCTCTTCTTATATAATGTTGATCTTCCGCAAGTTCTATACACTTTTTCACTTCCTGCTGATTCAGGTTCTTATAATATAAAGATCTGTCAGCTATTTCCGGAAGATACTCAAACAAAATCTTCCTCAGTTCAAATGCATTGATCGTCCGTCCATTTGCCGGAAATCCAACTTCAAACCGTACCAGAAGATCTCCATCCTTAATTTCAAATGCAGTCCTGTCCAGAACCTCCTGTCCACAGCGGCTTATCCCAATCAATCCACTTTTTCCGGAACCCTTTGCCTGGAAAATAAATTTGGAAACAGCTTTTCCGAATTGTCTTGTCAGATAATCCTGAAGCGCAATTCTTCTGTGTTCTTCTTTATAATATTCTTCTGGAAATCTCGCCTGGATTTTCTTCACCTGAATACTCAGCTTTGACGGAGAAGCAAATGGATCTCCTTGTACATGATCAATATTGAGCTGGTATCCCTGAAACTGATAGCTTCCTCTCAAATCTTTGTAAGCTGGATAGCTTCTTCGATTGATACTCATCAAATTTTTTTCTAATTCTGCTGCTGATTTCATATCCTGCTCCCTCTTATCAAATTCTATGATGTTGGGGTCAAGAGGTCAAAAATCCTCTTGCAGGCAAGCTTGCATCGGCTTTCTGACCTTTTGACCCTGGTATCATTCTATTTTACTAGCAAAAATTTACTTGGTGCATATTAAATTTTCTATAAAACGAAAAAAGATGTAAACCCAATTTATACAGGATTTACATCTTCTAAATCATGAAGCATCGGGGATTCGAACCCCGGACAACTTGATTAAAAGTCAAGTGCTCTACCACCTGAGCTAATGCTCCATCTGTTATACAGCTTGCCTTCTTTCGAAGACAGTGCCCAGAACCGGAATCGAACCAGTGACACGAGGATTTTCAGTCCTCTGCTCTACCGACTGAGCTATCTGGGCATACACACTAATGTGTGAGTTGCGGGAGCAGGATTTGAACCTACGACCTTCGGGTTATGAGCCCGACGAGCTACCAGACTGCTCCATCCCGCGATGATATCTCATTATAGCACATTTTTTCTAAATATGCAATGGGCGGAGGTGGATTCGAACCACCGAAGCAAATTGCAGCAGATTTACAGTCTGTCCCCTTTGGCCACTCGGGAATCCACCCATATGAAGTTTTACTGTCTTCCAACAGACATCATTCAGATTAACTGTCTGATGCAAGCCGATGATCGGACTCGAACCGATAACCTGCTGATTACA